>JBHJJF010000064.1:0-4177 GCA_050042885.1 Candidatus Phaeomarinibacter sp. | reverse complement strand
CTGGAACCCGTGCGCCGAAGGAGCTCGACAAAGTCGATCACGAAGGCAAGCGCCATGCAGATCACAAACGAAGCTGCAACAGCCAGCAGCGCGCGGCGGCCGAAATAGAAGTACATCGTCCAGGGCAACTTCATGACCGCGAAGCCTCGGCTGCATTCGATGAATCAAGTAGCTGTCTGAGAGTCTTGATGCTGGTTGTGGGTTTCCAGCCGCCAATCATTGCACAGGCTCCAACTAGAGCCATGATGGGAATAAGATACTGCACACTGATTAGGACTGGATAACGTGTTGCCCAGCCGACAGACGCCAGATCCAGAAGGCGCACACCAAGTCCCAGAGCGACGGTCAGTACGATGCGCTTGCCGTAACCACGTCGGTTGAATTCATTCGGTAACAGGCCGGCCATGGCAAATGCCGCAAAGACCAGGGCATAGATCGGAGAAGTTATTCGTGCGTGCCCCTCCGCAATCAATTCATCCTTATACTGATTGTCGTAGGCTTGCGTTGTGTCAGGCCATAGTAGTTCGGACAGATAGCGCTCATAGGCCTTAAAGTACCGTTCTTCGGTCGGATTCTCGAACTGCGCCAGATCGAAAGTGTACTTGTCGAAGTATAGGAAATCGGTCTTCTTCTGGGCATCCCGGCGTTGAATGTTGCCATTCAACATAATCAGACGTGGTCCTTCGCGAGTATCAACTAACTGGCCACGATCCGCGATGTAACTGACCGGCTTGTCCTTGTCGCGATTGTCATGGACGAGCAGGCCTTCGATCTCCCCTCCCGGAAGACGGTTTTCCACAAATACGGTCAGGCCAGGGGCGGGCGTTGTAAATTCACCGGCCTGTAGGAGGGATGACGCGAATTCCGTCCGCATCTCCAGAAGCAGGGACCGCATGTCGCGCATGGCCATTGGCAGCAGCAACATGTTGACCAGGTAGGCAAGCATCATCACTGTGATTGCGCACCCGAAAATCGGTCGTGCGACCTGCCACCGGCTCATTCCGGCCGCATACATCACCACCAATTCGCTGTCGGACCGAAGCCGGTAGAGGCAATAGACCACTGCGAAGAAGAGGGCGATCGGCAGAACGATTACCAGAATGGACGGGATTACGAGAACGGAGAGGTAGAGGAACACACCAATGTTCTGACCCTGCTCAATCACGTCATTCAGAAGTTCCAGGGATTGGGTGAGCCAGACCACACCCGTCAGTATCAGCATGAAGACCAGGAATGGCCCAGTGACCAGCCGTGTCACATAGGTGTCGATCTTAAAAACACGGGAAGAAGAGTCGCGGGCCATATGGGCTTGGTCTGTCCGGTCTTGCAGGGGCGTCCGAGAGCGTCACAGCACGCGGACGGCAATATGTCTCAACAATAGACGTCCAACCCCTGTTTTTGGTTAACAGGCGTTCGTCAAATCACGTATCCAATCCCCGCAGCCCTTTGGAAATACAGCACTTTGGTCCTTTGGCGAAACCCTTAATGCGGTGTTTATCCGTAAAATCAGCCACTTTTCTGCGCCTTTGCATCACGATTTGGATAGAGTTAACACCGCAAGGCCGCTCTGGCCGCCGAAACAAGACCCGCTAACGAAACCGGCCTGACCCCCTTGGCCATGAAGGACAATTCCGATGAATGTGACGATTTCCACCAGCACACTGCCAAAAACGGGTGCCCTCGTTCTGACCGCCGTTGAGGGGAGCAAGCTGCTGCCGACTGCTCAAACCGTGGACGACGCCATGGATGGCGGCCTGGCAAAGGCCATCAAGGCGGCGAATTTCAAAGGTAAGGCCGGGCAGGTGCTGGACATTGCGGCGCCTGAGGGGCTTAGCGTCAATCGTCTTTTTATGGTCGGGTTGGGTGGGGCCAAGTCGCTCAAGCCGGCAGGGTTGGAAACAGCTGCTGGCCGGATGGTTGCACGGCTCAACGGAGCGCGTATCAAGCAGGCTTCCATCGCCGGCGATGCGATCACAGACAGCGAGATTACAGATGCAGATGTGGCTGCTCATCTCGCATTTGGCGCGCAACTCGCCGCTTACCGCTTTGACGGGTATCTCACAAAGCAGAAACCTGAGCAGAAACCAACACTGACCAAGATAGGTGTGATGACCCGTGCTCAGGCGCGGGCCAAGAAGGCATGGGACGTTCTGTCAGCAGTCGGACAGGGTGTATACCTCGCTCGTGATCTGGTGAACGAGCCGCCAAATGTTCTGTACCCGGAAAGCTTTGCCAAACGATGCAAGGCGCTGACGTCGAAGGGGCTCAAGGTTGAGATCCTCGGTGAAAAGCAAATGGAAAAGCTCGGCATGGGGTCGTTGCTGGGTGTTGGGCAAGGATCCGTGCGGGAAAGCCAGCTTGTCGTCATGCGCTGGGACGGCGGTGCGGCCAAGTCCAAGCCGGTGGCATTTGTAGGCAAGGGCGTGACGTTTGATACGGGCGGCATCTCGCTCAAGC
The DNA here is from genome assembly GCA_050042885.1 of Candidatus Phaeomarinibacter sp. Lineage (GTDB taxonomy): Bacteria > Pseudomonadota > Alphaproteobacteria > CGMCC-115125 > CGMCC-115125 > Pyruvatibacter. The sequence goes on along the minus strand of JBHJJF010000064.1, from coordinate 1,720 downwards.
CCGGCGCCGGGATGGAAGACATGAAGGGCGACATGGGCGGCGCAGCCGCTGTCACCGGCACAATGCTTGCGCTCGCCGCCCGCAAGGCCAAAGTCAATGCTGTGGGCGTGATTGGTCTTGTTGAAAACATGCCGGACGCGGGCGCCCAACGCCCCGGCGACATTGTGACATCCATGTCCGGCCAGACGATTGAAATTCAAAACACAGATGCCGAAGGCCGCCTCGTGCTGGCGGATGCGCTCTGGTACACGCAGGACCGGTTCAAGCCGCGTTTCATGATTGACCTTGCCACACTCACTGGCGCCATTCTCGTGGCACTGGGTGAGGAGCACGCGGGCCTGTTCTCGGATAACGACAAGCTGGCAGACCAGATCACGGAAGCAGGCAAGGCATCAGGCGAAACAGTCTGGCGTCTGCCAATGGGGGCCGGGTACGACAAACTCATCAAGTCCAAATTCGCCGACATGCGCAACATCGGCGGCCGCTTTGCCGGCTCCATTACTGCAGCGCAGTTCCTCGGCCACTACACCAACGGCGTTCCCTGGGCACATCTGGACATTGCCGGCACGGCCTGGCAGTCCGGCAAAAAGCCGACATCACCTTCCTGGGGCACAGGCTGGGGCGTCCGGTTGCTGGACCGCCTAGTTGCGGACAATTTTGAAAAGTAATCCGCTTTATGTCTGAACTGCTGTTCTACCACCTTGAGCGATCCACTCTGGAAGCTGTGCTGCCGCAGCTTCTGGAGAAGACGCTTGAGCGTGGCTGGAAGGCAGTGGTCCGCGCCAGCTCACCCGAACGGGTGAGTTCTCTGGATGCACATCTGTGGACCTATCGTGACGACGCCTTTCTGCCTCACGGCGCGCAAGGGGAGGGGCATGAAGAGACACAGCCCGTCCTGCTGACGACCGGGACCGAAAACCCGGCACATGCCAATGTTCTCTTTGCGGTGGATGGTGGCGATATCGACGGTGGTGACACCTATCAGCGCTGTGTCCTGATGTTTGACGGCGGTGATCAAGAGGCTGTGGCGGCAGCTAGCATTCACTGGACGGCCGTCAAGGAAGCGGGGCACGACGCCACTTACTGGCAGCAAAGTGAAGCCGGCCGCTGGGAGAAAAAGGCTTAAGCCTCGTTCTTTTCGAGTTCCTTGACGGCGCTTTCATATTTATGCGTCAGCGTCATCCAGGCATCCTCAGCCTTTTCAAGCTGCGAGCCCAACTCGCCACGCGCCCGTGAAATCAGGTCAGCCTTCTTGGGGTCGCGCTCAAACAGGCTGCCATCCGCCAACACGGCATCCATCTTGGCGATCTTCTCTTCCAGCTCAATGATCTTGAACTCCGCATCATCCGCCTTCTTTTTCAGAGGTGCTATGCCGGCACGTTGCTGGGCCGTGGCCTTGCGGATGTCCTTGCCGCGCAGGGCCTCCGGTGCGCGCGCGGCCTTGTCATCTGATAGTGAGGACGTGTTGTTTGACCCCGGACGGCCACGCTGGCTGAGCAACAAGCGTCGATAGTCATCCATATCGCCGTCGAACGACTTCACACGGCTGTCGTGGACGAGCCACAAACGATCCGCACAGGAATTAATTATGTGCTGGGCATGTATGATGAGGATGACCGCTCCGGTTTACTCATTGATGGCATTCTTCAGCTGTTCTCTGCCTTCCTTGTCCAGATGATTGTTCGTCTCGTCGAGCTGCAGCATGTGATGCTTGTGTTTG
>JBHJJF010000063.1:0-5308 GCA_050042885.1 Candidatus Phaeomarinibacter sp. | reverse complement strand
AATTGCCTCAAACCCGGTGACCTTCGGCACGGGTTTTGTAACGCCTTTGGTTCAGTTGGTTATTTGACCCATTTGGACACAATGGATCGCGCCATGCGCCTCGACCCACACTTCGCCAAATACCTCATTTTAGCAGGCTCGCTTGCGGTTCTGGCCGCCGGGCGCGCACGGGAGGCATTTGTGCTCAATGTTGGGGTCGGCACCGTTCTGCAGGATGTGCGTCAGTTCAATCTGGATGCGGAGAACAGCGTACCGGCTTGGTGGAGTTCTTCCATGATGCTGTTTGCTTCGCTGCTGCTCTACGCTCTCGCCGCCAACGCCTGGCGAGCACGCGATATCCTGTGGCGCTTGTGGCTGACAATGGCGGTTGTGTTCCTCGCCCTGTCCATCGACGAAGCGGCCAGCTTCCACGAGGGCGTGATTGAGCCGCTGCGGGCGGGCTTCGGATTTGGCGGCATCCTTTTTTATGCCTGGGTTGTGCCTGCGCTTTTGTGCTTGGCCGGGCTCGGACTTGTTCTTCTGACGCTGCTGAAGCGCATGCACGCCAGCCTGTTCTGGCGCTTTGGTGTCTGCAGCGGGGTCTTTGTTCTTGGCGCCCTGGGCATGGAAATGGTCGGAGGCTGGCTCGACTATGAGGGCTACCGGACGACAGCGTTCTACGCCCTGTCCATCAGTATTGAAGAGGGCCTGGAGATTTTGGGTGTCAGCCTGTTCCTGGCCGCCCTGCTGGATCAGTTTGATCCTGCCCGTGCCGTTGTCGGTGACTATGCGCGCCATCGGCATGCCACACAGGCATCCCCCGGCCCGCAGCGAAAAGTCGTCGGTGCAGGCGCGTTCCCGGCGACAAGCGCCGACTAGATCCGTTTCCTATTCAGGTTGACGAGAACCGCAGCCGGTTGCCGAACGGATCCTGCACTTCCACCAGCTTCCCGCCCCATGGTGCATCGTCCAGACCCGGCCGGATATTGCCGACGGCGTCTTTGCTGCGCAGTTCTGAGTGAAACGCCTCGATGCCGTCCATCTGGACGAAAGTGGTCGAGCCGGGTGTTGAATCGCCATGGTGCTCGCTCAGGTCCAGCATCAGCCCGGCCCGCTGAACGCGCATGTAGAGCGGCAGGTCCGCCTCAAAGCGATGCTCGAACACGATCTCACAGCCCAGATAGTCGAGATAGAACCGCCGCGCCTGCATTTCATCAAAGATCCGCAGGACGGGAATGGCGCCAAGAAAACGAATGGTCATTGAGAATTCCTGACGGCTGCATGGAGGTCCAAAAACACGAGTCTTTCTGTCACTTTATGCCATCACAACCAGTTGACACCCGTTGACAGACTCCCTATTTCACCCACGCGCCTGTTAGCACTCATCTAAATCGAGTGCCAACGGGCAGTGGGTGGTATAAAGCCATCCGCTAAATTATTGAAAATATTGGACTTTTGGCCCTGACATGATTGGGGCCTTATCCACTTGAGAGGAGAGAGCTCATGGGTTTTCGTCCCCTGCACGACCGTGTTGTCGTTCGCCGGCTCGAAGAAGATGAGAAGACAGCTGGCGGGATCATCATTCCTGACACAGCCAAGGAAAAGCCAAGCGAAGGCGAAATCGTCTCCGTTGGTGACGGCGCACGTGACGAAGCGGGCAAGGTTCAGCCGCTCGACGTGAAGGCTGGCGACAAGGTGCTGTTCGGCAAGTGGTCCGGCACCGAGGTGAAGATCGACGGTGAAGATCTGCTCATCATGAAGGAGAGCGATATTCTCGGCGTGATCGAAGGCAAGAAGGGCAAGAAGTAAGGCTGCGCGAAAGCGTGGCTTTTTTATTGCCCACTTCAAGTCAATCAACCCGCCGGGAATGGCAGCTTCCAACAAGCGCCGACCGGCACAAAGAGAGGTAAAGGGAAACCATGGCTAAAGAAGTCAAATTTGGTTCCGAAGCCCGTGAAAAGATGCTCCAGGGCGTCGACACGCTGGCAGATGCTGTGAAGGTGACGCTGGGTCCCAAGGGCCGCAATGTCGTCATCGACAAGTCCTTCGGCGCACCGCGCACCACAAAGGACGGTGTGTCCGTGGCGAAGGAAATCGAACTTGAAGACAAGTTCGAAAACATGGGTGCACAGATGGTTCGCGAAGTCGCGTCCCGCACCAATGACGAAGCCGGTGACGGCACAACGACTGCAACGGTTCTGGCACAGGCCATCGTTCGTGAAGGCGCCAAGTCTGTGGCTGCCGGCATGAACCCGATGGACCTCAAGCGCGGCATTGACCTTGCCGCGGCGGCTGCTGTCGCAGACCTCAAGAAGCGCGCCAAGAAGGTGAAGGGCTCTGAGGAAATTGCTCAGGTCGGCACCATCTCCGCGAATGGCGAAAAGGAAATCGGTGAGCTGATTTCCCAGGCCATGCAGAAGGTCGGCAATTAAGGCGTGATCACGGTTGAAGAAGCCAAGTCACTGGAAACCGAGCTGGAAGTCGTTGAAGGCATGCAGTTCGACCGTGGCTACCTGTCACCGTACTTCATCACCAACGCTGACAAGATGACAACGGAACTCGATGATCCGTACATCCTGCTGCACGAAGCAAAGCTCTCCAACCTGCAGTCCATGCTGCCTATCCTGGAAGCTGTTGTGCAGTCATCCCGTCCGCTGCTGATCATTGCAGAAGACATTGAAGGTGAAGCGCTGGCGACCCTCGTGGTCAACAAGCTGCGTGGCGGCCTCAAGATTGCTGCCGTCAAGGCACCGGGTTTCGGCGACCGCCGTAAAGCCATGCTCGAAGACATCGCTGTTCTCACAGGCGGCCAGGTCATCTCTGAAGACCTCGGCATCAAGCTGGAAACAGTGACCCTCGACATGCTCGGCACGTCCAAGAAGGTCCGCATCACCAAGGACGACACAACCGTCGTTGATGGCGCTGGCAAGAAGAAGGACATCGAAAGCCGCGTTGCTCAGATCCGTAACCAGATCGAAGAAACATCTTCTGATTACGACCGCGAGAAGCTTCAGGAGCGTCTGGCCAAGCTTGCAGGCGGTGTTGCTGTTCTGCGTGTTGGCGGTGCCACGGAAGTGGAAGTGAAAGAGCGCAAGGACCGTGTTGACGATGCGCTCAACGCAACCCGCGCTGCTGTTGAAGAAGGCATTGTGCCGGGCGGTGGGACAGCTCTGCTGTCAGCCACAAAGGCCATCACTGCCGTCACTGAAAACGCAGAGAACGCAGACCAGCAGGCTGGCGTGAACATCGTTCTGCGGGCCATCCAGGCTCCGATCCGCCAGATCGCCGAAAATGCCGGCGTTGAAGGTTCGATCGTTGTGGGCAAGGTACTTGAAGGCAAGGGCGTGGGCTTCGGCTTCAACGCACAGACCGAAGAGTACGGCAACCTCGTTGAAATGGGCGTCATCGACCCCGTTAAGGTTGTGCGCCACGCACTGCAGGATGCAGCCTCAGTTGCCAGCCTTCTGATCACGACGGAAGCCATGGTTGCCGACAAGCCCGAAAAGGCCGGCGCTGCTGCCCCGGCCATGCCGGACATGGGCGGCATGGGTGGCATGGGCGGCATGATGTAAGCATCACGTCGCCTGAGCCTCACGAGCTCAGTAAATGCGAAAAGGGCGGCTCTCACGAGCCGCCCTTTTTGTTTTTGGAAATCTTATCCCCGGTCTCTGACGCCATGAGACACTTACCGATGTTCAAACACAGTCGAGCAAAGGTATAGAGGGTTACCACATGGATGAGTTTCGAGGCGCGGGTGTTGAAGAAGCAATTGCAGCCGCAACACGCGATCACCGGCTACCCGTTCTTGCCGAATCCAAGGCCAGAGGGCATGTCGAACGCGACAAGGAACGACACCTTGCGAGGTGCCGCCCTCTAATCGAGGAGTTAAGGCGCACTAGGGGCGAGCTGCAAGAAGTGCAGGACCAAGCAAGAGGCTTGGGACGACGGCTACGCCAGTTGGCCCGTGTAGTCCGCAATATGCAGCGCAAAAATCCCAGCATATCCAGTGAGACAGCTTCGCTCATAGGTGATGTAATCGGTGCCGTCGGCATACTTGCCGCATTTCGCACGGGCGCAACGATTGCAATGGCGTCTGCAGCTGCGAAACTTGGAACGGCGATCGGTCTGGTAGGCGTGATGCTGGTTGGCTCGAGGTTTCTTGTAGACAGCACTCGCGCAGACCTGCCCGGGTTGCGACAGCAGCTGTTGGAAGGCTCTCGGGAGGTCCAGATTCTTCGGGGCAGACATGCAGTCTTACTGGCTCGCTATCGATCAGACTTCTCAAAACTGCAGCGCGAGTGCCGGGATGCACCCGGCTATCCGTGGGGCATTTTCCCTATCTGAAGGAGCGCCACGCGCACAGCCCCGTCAGGAATACCCAGGCGGTTGACACGCCTGCAGCGACGAGTGTGATCCAAGATGGCAACTCGTGAAAAGCGTACTGCCAGCTGACGAAAAAGAAGCCTGCCGGCATGCCAAGCAACATGAGCAGCCGCAGGGCGCGATCAGACAGCCGCCCGTTTCCGGCGCCGCGATCCGGATCGGATGCGTAGAGACTCCGCCATCGCTGCCGCTCCGCAAACACGTAGAGCGGCGCAGCGACCCCGAGATAGGCAATCAATCCCCACACGGTGTTCGCCTCCGCCTGAGACCCGCTGTTGATGACAAGACCTGCAAGCGGCACTGAAGCGAGCAACAGTCCATCCGATATGCGCTGCAGCTGCGACACTATGAGTTCAATCCTGTTGTGACGGGTTTAAGGGAAGCGTATTGACGACGAAAGTTCCAATCGCAATCGCATATGCGGCGATGTCGGAGAGCAAGTTTTGACTCGGGCTGCACTCGCCGCAGGATCCCGTTGCCCAGAGAGCAGCGAGATACATCGGTGCGGAAAAAGGACCGCTACTGCAAGCGGCTTCAGCCAGCGCAAAACCGAAACGGATGTTGAGAAACCGGCAAGCAACTGTCCGGCGACCATCGCACGCGCGTTGAAGACGAGCGCCGCGGCGCACACAGATCCCAGCAAGGGCAATGCCCACTCTGTGTTGCTTGCGCCCAATGCATTGGCAAAGAGGGGCGAAAATCCAGAGATCAGAAGGGTAAGCTTGGCCGGATTCATTCTGCCAGCATAACACAGCCGGCTACACGGCAGGATTGTATTTTCTGTACGATCATATCTGATGTGATGCTCATATGCCTCCTGATACGAACTGCAAAAAAACTTATCCCCGCCCTTTCAGGCGATGAGACACTGGCTGCATGGAAGATTTTTTGCCCCAGCCATTCAACCGGTCCCGCCTCAAGGCGGGGCACCATGTCACCCGGGTCG
>JBHJJF010000062.1:0-19636 GCA_050042885.1 Candidatus Phaeomarinibacter sp. | reverse complement strand
TTCGCTGGGGAAGAGGTCCCCGTCCGTCCAATGCTCGACTGTGTGACCCCAGGGATCGCGCCAGTAGTCAAAAACCTGGCTGCCCAAGATATGACGGCCAACGCCCCATTCGTGGTTGTAGCCTTTGGCCACGAGGTGGCTGTTACCGGCCATCAAATCGTCGACATTCGCAACTTCAAATGCGGCATGATTGAAGCCTGCCTCGCCGGTCCCCAGTAGAAACAACGTGTGGTGGTCTGTGGGAAGGCTGCCCCGGTCACACCGCATAAAGGCACCAATCGACGTTCCTTTTTCAATTTCGATTTCATCAGACGTGATGAGCCCGAAGCGCTCCTTGTACCAAGCCTCGCTCTGGCGGAAGTCGATGACATTGAGCACACAATGGCCCAGGCGCATGATCTGGGCCGGCCCGTCGCCGGACCTCAAAGTCTCATCCACGCGCGGCTGGTCGTCAGCACAATTGGTTGGTGTTCCACGATGTAGCGGCAGCCGGTTGACGCTGTCGCGACCGGCCACGACCTCAACCTTGTGACCGTTTGGATCTACAAAACGCACGCACTTTCCGCCGCCAGGCGCGTTCAAATCTTCCACGGCGCTTGCTCCGTCCAAGGCAGCAAGTACTTCGAGATCTGCCACGCTTTCAGCCAGAAATGCGATACCGGCAAAACCCGGCTCGCCCTTGTGCGTCACGTGAACGAACGGCTCATCGCCAGCCCCACGCATATAGAGCGTGTCCGGTGTCCGCTCGGCGGCAACCATCCCAAAATCTGCAAGAAAGGCTTCCATCTGATCGAGATCAGGTGCCTGAAACCGGACGAATGCGACGTCAGTCACTCGAATACCCATTTGCGCCTCCATTAAAACTTGTTGTTTGACGAACTTAATGATACTATTTTTGTTATTCAACAAGTTTTTGGAGATAATCGCGTGTCGCTTTCACAAGTCGCGGAAACCAAGACCAAAGGACCCCGGCGTCGGGCCCCTCAAAAGCGGGCAGCAGAGACGCGGGAGCAGCTGCTTGACGCCGGGACAGAGCTTTTTTCATCTTTTGGATTTGAAGGCGTATCGCTGCGCACGATCGAGAGTCATGCAGGGGTCCAGCGCGGGCTGGTCGCCTATCACTTTGAGACCAAAGAGGCGTTCTGGAAGAAGGTTGTCGATCGCGTTTTTGTAAAGCTGATTGAGAGCGATGCGCAGATGACAACTCTGATGGAGGCCCTGTCACCGCGCGAACGGGTCAAACTCTATGTGACCTTGTTTGTCCGCTTCAGTGCTGAAGTTCCAGAACTCAATCGCTTGATGGTTCAAGAGGGCAAAACACCGTCCTGGCGCATGGACTACATTGCCGACACCTATATCCGACCGATGCAGGCCGATGCGCGCAAGCGACTTGGCGTCGAATTCGACCCGCATGGCTTCTACCTACTGGTCGGTGCCGGGGCCTTTGTGTTCTCCGTGGAACATGAGTGCAAGAAGGTGCTTGGCGGTGAGCCGCGGTCGGATGAATTAGTGAATCAACATGCAGCAATGGTGGCCGACATCATCGCCAGTCGTTTGGATTCGAGCTCCGAATAATCAAAATCAAGACATGCCCTGGGGAGCAGACATCATGAAGTCCATTTCGCGCAGAACCGCGTTGATTGGTGCCGGCGCCATTGCGGCGGCCTATGGCGGATACCGGCTCATTCGGCCAAGCGCCGGTGCAAGACCCCGTGCCGACATGAAATTGCCTGCAGGCCGCAGGCCCAATATCCTGCTTGTTCTGACAGACCAGGAGCGCGCACGGCATCTAATTCCTGCTGAAGTTGACCTGCCACATCATGATCGTTTGATGGCGGGAAGTACCGTCTTCCGAAATGCGAGCACCGTCTCGAACTTGTGCTCGATGGCACGGGGCATCGTCTATTCGGGGTTGCATCCTCAGCAAAACGGCTTGTGGGAAAACACGCCCCTTCCCTACTCAGGTGGATTCCGCAAGGACATCCCGACACTTGGCACCATGATGCAGGATGCCGGCTACACGACCGGCTATTTTGGCAAATGGCACCTGAGCCACTTCGGCGTTGATGAGGCTGTTGGGCATGAAACGATCGCAGAGACGTTTGGAGCTTTCGGTTTTGGGCATACGGATCAGGATCGGGAGCGTGACGGCGCGCATCACGGCTGGAAGTACGACCCCCTGAGTGCGGCAAGCACGGCGCAGTTCATTGCGGACCAGAAGGGCGGCGACAAGCCCTGGTTTGCTGCAGTGAATTTCGTCAACCCGCACGACATCATGTTCTTCAAGACAGGCGAACACCAGCAACAAAGCCGGCTAAACGAGTTTCCCGATGTCATTCTGCCGGCTCCGGATGATCCGCTTTATGACAAGGATTGGGGAATTGATCTGCCGGAAACCTTTGGCGATGTCACGCTGGACGGAAAACCGGACGCACATCGCGAGATGCAACGGGTCATGGCCTTGGCACTCGGCGAAATCCCGCTAGACAACACCGATTATTGGCGCGCCTACAACAATTACTACTTCAACTGTCTGGCTGATCTGGATCGCAATCTCGGTTTGGTACTGGACGCTCTCGACGCAAGCGGACAGGCTGACGATACAATCGTTGTCTTTGTTTCCGACCACGGGGAGATGGCCGGTGTCCATGGATTGCGGGAGAAGGGCGGCAACATCTACCGCGAGAACCAGAACATTCCGCTTTTCATCCGGCATCCAGACGTTGGCGGCGGCCGGGAGGTGCAAGCGCTTGCATCGCAACTCGATATCGTGCCGACGCTTCTGTCATTTGCGGGCATTGAGAGTAACAAGCGTCGAGACGCCTACCCGCTCCTTGCAGGTCACGACCTTTCACCCGCCATGACAGCAAGCAACACGAATGTCGCATCTGGGCCACGAACAGGCGTGCTGATGCAATGGACCAGCCTCATCCATATGTCAGAAAAAAGCGTGCGCAATTTTGCCGCTGTACAGAAAGCTGCAGGGCCATTCGCAAAGATGAGCGCTATTGATTTCAGCGAGTTTTTTGGCGGGTTCAGCAATCGCGGACATATGCGTGGCATTGCAGATGGCCGCTACAAGTTCGCCCGATACTTTTCGCCCTATGAACATCACACACCAACGACCCTGGCTGACCTGACTTTGCTCAATGATATCGAGCTCTATGACACGCTAAGTGACCCACTTGAGAAGACCAACCTCGCCAACGACCTTGAGGTCCATCAGGATATCATCCTGGCTCTTAACAGTCAGATGAACGCTCTCATCGCCGATGAAGTTGGGGTGGATGACGGCTCCTACCTGCCAGGACCGGCTTCAATCTGGACTGCGTAACAAAGACTTAAGAACATCAATATGACACTCCTCATCATTGCACTTACAGCGTCAGCTCTGCTTCTGGTCTGGTTCCTGGTTGAAAAATCACGGCGCAAGACACACGCGGTGACCGGCGGCCTGCAAAATCAAGTTGCCCTGCCGTATACGGATGAATTCGAGCTCTATGCGAACACATTTTCTCACTGCTCTCGCAAAACGCGGCTAGTGATGGCTGAAGCAGGTGTGCCTTACAAGTATCACCAGGTCGATCTGATCGAAACAGGGCAGTATGAGACGATCAGCGCTCGCTACTTGAAGGTAAACCCATCAGGGCTCGTGCCGACACTCGTTCACAATGGTCACCCGATCTATGAGTCTGATGACATTCTGTCCTATGTGGCTGATCATGCGGCGCCGGGAGCGCCTTCCCTGGTGCCGGAGGACAAGGTCAAGAAAGCCGACATGGATCGCTGGCTTGAAAGTGGTGTGATCTCCAGCGATGACCCGATGGCGAACATGGAAAATCGGGCGGGAAGCTGCATACCCGGCCTCACGTTCCCGGTTTTCGTAACAGCGATCAGTTACATCCCCCTACAGAGGATACTTGTCGGATTTCTGTTCCATCCGGACAAAAAACGTCCGACCTTCTTCGCGGCGGCAAAACTATTTGGGCTCCGCGCCATGCTAAGCCAAAAGCCATTGCAGGCCATGATGCACCGGAGTCGGGATCACATGCGCGCGCATCTTGGAAAGCTGGCAACGCAATTGGGACAAAGTGGCGGTCCTTGGATTCTTGGTGAGCAATACACACTTGCAGACGTTACATGGTCCTGCATCCTGCTGCGGGCGGATGAGACCGGGTGGCTTGATCACTTTCTTAAGGACAAAGCCCTCACGCCTGTGCAGGAGTATTACGCGGCACTTCAAGGGCGTCCGAGCTGGAAAGCCGCCATAACCGACAAGGCCCATCCTATTGTCGAGAAGGCTGAGCGGGATCTGAAAGACGCAATTGCGTCCGATGAAAAGGTCGCGCACTCCCTCTATGGTTAGGTCTGCGTGACGCCCCTTGTCTTCCTTGCCGCAGAAATGAATGCATCAACCGGCCCGTACAGCTCTGTCCGCAACCGTTCGATTTCGTCATCCGACCAATCCCACCAACACAGGTCCAAAAGCGCTTCTATTTGGATGTCATTAAAGCGCTTGCGGATTTCGCGTGCCGGATTGCCGCCAACAATCGCATATGGCGCTACATCTTTGGTCACCACCGCCCCTGCCGCAACAATGGCACCATCGGCTATATGGACCCCTGACATGATGATCGCCCGCGCACCGACCCACACATCGTTGCCGATTGTGATGCCGCCCTTCGTTACCGCGTCCTGATTAGGCTTATCCTTGTCCCAGATCAGTGTCTTGAACGGATAGGTACTGGGGAAATCAATCGGGTGATCCGCCTTGGAGAAGAACAGAACGTCAGGGCCAATCGAGCAAAAAGCGCCGACACGCAGCGGCGCGTCCATGGATGCGCCCGCCACCATTCGCCGGGCAAGCCCATAGGAATGCCGTCCGACGGAGATTTCAGGTCCCAGGTCAGGTTCAGGTTTCGTCAGTTTACGGAATGCTTTCTGCAGTTTCTTGGCGAAGCTCATGGATGCACTCCATCATCGGTGGGTACAGCATCGACTCCTCGCAGGGCGGCCAGAGTGCCCGCACACCGGGCCGCATCCCTCCGTGCCTGGAATCCACGGAAAACCAGGAAGTTGGCAAGCGCCTTAAGGCCATAGCGTAAACTGTCTGCCACGGCCAGGCGAGTTGCCGCAGAGGCGCCGCGATACTTGCGCTCTATATGAATTCGAGACCATGCGATGTGCCAGAATTTTTCCCAGTAGTATGCCGCACTCGGACGCACGGAACCGGCATTGAGATGCACCACAACACTGTCCGGGACAACAATAAGGCTGTGACCCGCACGACGGATGCGCATGCACATATCGTCATCCTCAAAGTAGAGAAAGACATTCGGATCATAAAATCCTATCTCGTGCATTGCCTCCATGCGGACCAGATTTACAGCACCGGAAATGAACTCGACGCAAATATCACCATCCGGAGGCAATTCGCCATCGCGCTTGCCGAACTTGTGCCGCCGCCAGAGTTCAACGTCGTGGCTTGGCTCGATATTGCCATCGCCCGCCTTATGCACCGGGCCTAACATAGCGGCGTTCGGATATCGGTCTGCGGCATCAATCAGCGCCTCAAGGGCCTGCTTGCTCAGCACTGAATCCGGATTTGCCAGCAAAGCAAACTCGGTCGTGACCGCTGCAAGACCCCGGCTTGCACCGCGGCCATAGCCCTGGCCAACATGGTTTCTCAAAATTTGGGCGTCCGGCCGCTTCGCCAAAACGATGTCCAGAGTGTCGTCCGTCGAGGCGTTGTCCACCACGATCAGCGGAACAGTTGGAGGCAGGCTGTCGAGCAGCCCGCCGATAACTAGCCCACCATTGTGAGTAACGGTTACGACTGTCAGCCTTGTGTGCATACTGGGTCCGAATAGCCAACAAAAAAGCCTAGCTGGGATAGCTTACCGCCGTTCGGCACACAACCATAAGCCCCAGCTATGGAAACAGTGAGGAAAACACTCATGGGTGATCTTGTATTGCGATCCGATCAGAGCGGCGTTGCGACACTTACCATCAATCGGCCGGATAAGCTGAATGCGCTCAATGTGCCGGTCTTTCAGGAACTTGAGGCACACGTCGCGGACATCGAGGCTTCACAGGACGGTGTGGGCTGTGTTGTGTTGCGTGGTGCCGGGCGCTGCTTTTCGGCGGGTCATGACCTCGGGGATATTGCTGCGGGCGAAAAACTGCCGCGTCCCAACTATCAGCCGCTGGTGATTGAGCGGCTTGCGAACCTGCCGCAACCGGTCATCAGCGCAGTGCACAGCCATTGCTATACAGGCGCGCTGGAGTTGGCTCTGGCTGGCGACATCATTCTCGCAAGTGAGAATGCAAAGTTTGCGGATACCCATGCGAAATGGTCACTGACACCGGTCTGGGGCATGAGTCAGCGGCTGCCGCGCCGGGTTGGCAAAACCAAAGCTGCGGAAATGATGCTGACGGCACAGACCTATTCAGGCCGCCAGGCCGAAGTGATGGGCCTTGCCAATGTCTGTTATGCGGAAGAAACGTTCTACGAGGATGTGGCCCGGTTTTGCGAGATGATGCTGGCTAATTCGTGGTTCTCTCTCAGGGCACTCAAAAAGCTCCTGCGGGAGACAGACGGGTTGGACCTCTCAGCAGGGCTCGCGCATGAGATCTTCAAGTCTGAAGGCGTCGGTCCAGACATGCAGGAACGGATCGCAGGCTTCGGCAAGAAGTAGATCAGCCGGCCTTGCTCAGCTTGGGGAGGCTGTCACGACGAGCAGGCGCGTAGTTTGCTTCGCGCTTTTCCATCTGGGACATGACAGCTTCGATCTGATTGGGACTGCCGATGAGGCCATCCTGCTCAATCGACTCAAGCACCAGTCCTTCTTCTTCGTCTGCATACAGGGCTGCGCTGAGAAGACGTTTCGAGGCCTCGATTGCTGACGGGCTTTTTGAGGCGATCTCAGAGGCTGTCGCCAATGCGGCGGCAAGTGGATCTGCTTCTACGCGCGTGGCGAAGCCATACTCAAGCGCCTCTTTGCCCGAGAAGACACGGCCGGTATAGGTCAGCTCGCGAACCACATCCTCACGAGCGAGATGACGCATGATTTGCGTACCGGCCATATCGGGAACAAGCCCCCAGCGGATCTCCATGATCGAGAGTTTCGTGTCAGGCGCCACATAGCGCATGTCTGCGCCGAGGATCACCTGAAAGCCGCCGCCGAACGCTACACCGTGGACGGCCGCGATGACGGGTACCGGCATCTCACGCCAGACGCGGACCGCAAATTGCGGGCGGTTGGAGATGCCGTGGGTGCGTTGCTCAAGACGACCAGCACCGTCTGTTGGCGCTGCCTCTTCCGGTTTAGCATCAGCCATCTTGCCGAAATTGCCCATGTCGAGTCCGGCACAGAAGGCGCGGCCTTCGCCTGAAATGACGATGCAGCGCACGTCCGGGTTGGCAGCCAATTCCTGACCGGTCGTGATGAGCGCCTCGAACATGGCGTCATCAAGGGCATTCATCTTGTCAGCACGTGTGAGACGAACATCGGCCACGCCGTTGTCAATTGATACGGAAATGCGGTCGCTCATCTCAATGTCCGCCGGCAAGTGTCGTTCTAATTCATGCGCTCAACAATGATGGCCGGGGCCATGCCGCCTGCGGCGCACATGGTCACGAGGCCATACCTCTTATCCTGACGTTCAAGCTCATCAACCATGGTGCCGATAAGGATGGAGCCGGTGGCACCGATCGGGTGGCCCAGCGCCATGGCACCGCCATTGACGTTGACCTTGTCGCGATCAAGGTCGAGGTCGCGGATGAACTTTTCAGCCACAACAGAGAAGGCTTCATTGATTTCGAATAGATCAATGTCTTCCTTCTTGAGGCCAGCCTTCTCGAGAACCTTCTTAGCAGCTGGCACCGGTGCGTTGAGCATCAGCGTGGGGCTGTCACCCATGTTTGCCATTGCCACCCCGCGGGCCCGAGGCTTCAGGCCATTCTTCTTGGCTTAGTCAGGTGACGCCAACAGGTCAGCGGCGGCACCATCCACAACACCAGACGAGTTGCCGGCATGGTGTACGTGGTTGATTTCGAGATCCGGGTAGACCTGCTGAACCAGCTTGCGGAATGTTGTGCCTTTCTCATCCAGCTCATAGTCGGCAATGCCGGCAAAAGAAGCTTTCAGATCGGCAAGACCCTCGCGGGTCGTCTGCGGGCGCGGAAACTCTTCATGATCGAGCGCAACGGAGCCATCCATGTTGAGGACGGGAATAAGCGCCTTGTCGAAGTGTCCGTTCTTGATGGCGTTGTCAGCCCGCTGCTGGCTCACCAGTGCGAGATCATCCACCGCTTCGCGGCTGATGCCTTCAAGCGTTGCGATGGCGTCGGCGCAGACACCCTGATGCGGCTGCGGATGCATGTCGCGCAAATGCTCATTGCCGCTGTCGAGGAAAGGCGTCATGGACTCATGACCAGGCTGACCATTGAGGGACATCATCTCCGTGCCGCCTGCGATGACCAAGTCTTCCATGCCGGACATGATGTTGGCGGCCGCAATGTTCACAGTGGTAATGCCTGAGCCGCAGAAACGGTCGAGTGTCATGCCGGAAGAGCGGACGTCGTAGCCTGCATCCAAGGCAGCCATACGGCCGAGGTCGCCGGCCTGCTTGCCCCGCTGGGAAGACGTCCCCCAAATGATGTCGTCTACTTCTTCTGTCTTCAGGTTGTTGCGCTCGGCAACGGCCTTAAGAACGGTTGATCCGAGATGTTGCGGATGCAGTTCCCACAAGGCGCCCTTGCCCGCCTTGCCGATGCCGCGTGGCGTGCGGCAGGCATCAATGATACATGCTTCGCTCATTTCCTGATCCTCATTTTGTTTGGTCGTTCTGTCGAATTTGTATGTGGTCGTGGTGTACCGGACGCAAAAGAGGGATGCGAGTCACTTCGCACCCCTCTTTGGATTGACGTCGCGTCACCCGCGCTTTCGGCGGGTGCTTTTTTTCTCTTATGCTTCCACGTCGAATGTCAGGCCTGCATTTGCGACCAAACGATCCACCAGTTTCATGCCCATGGCCGGGGCTGAGGTGTAGAAACCACCACCCTCAACTACATCGTCCTTGGCAAGGCACACGGCTGCTTCGGCAATAATCTTGGATGTCGAGCCATAGCCGGGATCGCGGTCGCCGGTGACACCTACCTTGATTGTTTTGCCGTCCTTCGCCTCGCCAATGATGAGAACGTTGTACATGCCCTCCTCGCGCTCTTTCTTAGATGGGCCCTCACCCGGCTTGGGGGCATCGTCGCTCATCATGGAGGTGTCACCGGCGATCATCTTGGCAACAGCTTCCCCCTGCTCACCTGGACCAGCCATCATCATTTCGTCGTAGCCGAAGTCCTCTCCATAGGCGTGGCTCAGCAGCATGTTGGAACGGTGGATGTTGCGTGTGTTGATTGGTGCCATGACAGACGGGGCAACCCACATGCCAAGATCATCTTCATGCATGGGCTTGTCGCCTGCGGGCTGATCTGGTCCCTTGAATCCTTCGGCAAGTGCAAACGGATTGGTGAGCACTTCTATTACCTTAGGGTCCGAGCCGACGCTTGCCACGGTTGCGCGAAAGCTGGCTACAGTGCCGCCGGAAAATGTTCCCTTCATTTCGCGCACACGTGTTTTTACACGAGGGACGACACCGCCAAGCTGCTTCTTTGCATTTTCCTGCAGGAAGAAAACACCAAGATCAAACGGGATCGAGTCAAAGCCGCATGAGAGCACAATGCGGGCGCCGGATTTTTTGGCGGCCTCACCATGCTCACCGATCATGGCGTGCATCCAGTTCACTTCACCACACAAATCAACATAGTCCGTACCCGCTGCCACGCAGGCTGCAACCACGTCGCTGCCATAAAGTTGGTATGGGCCAACTGTGGTTAGTACGACACTGGTGCGCTCAGACATCGATTTTAGTGAGGCCGGATCCGATGCATCCGCCACAACGAATGGTATGTCCGCCGGAATGCCCATTTCGTCTCGCACAGCTGTGAGCTTTTCCTCACTGCGACCGGCCATAGCCCACTTTACATCACCTCCGACGCCATACTGATTGTTCAGATATTCAGCGACCAAGCGCCCGGTAAAGCCCGTCGCGCCATATACGACGACGTCAAATTCCCTGTTTTTGCTCATACTCTTTTGTGTCCCTTGTGGCGTGCGCAATTGTTTTCAGATGACCAGGCAGGAAAGCACGCATTCCATCCCACGAATGTCTCAGCATTTACGTTTTCAGCTCAGGACTGGTTTTCTGCGAGTTCAGGAACCCGCTTTGCCATCATGCGCTCAAGTGCATTGATGCGTTCGTTTTCCGGGAGTTCCATGGCCTGGCCAATCCTCAGGAGGAGGTCAGCTTCCAGCTCGTGCAACTCGCCATCGGCATATGCAATGTCCCAGAGGTGCTCCATGACCTTGGACCGCTCCTCAAGGCCGGCTTTCTCCTTGATGGTCTTTGTGAACAGCCAATTTGTGTATGCCTCTGAGTGGCGTTCCTCGGCCGTGTTGAGCAATTCGCTGGCCTGGTCCAAGGACATGCCGAACTCACGCTGCATGATGGAGCAAATGCGATCTGTCTCGCTGCCTGAATAATCGGTATCCAGACGTGCAACCTCGACCATCAAGACAGCGGCAGCCACTTGCGTGCGATCAAGGCCATCGAGAGCGACATCATTTGATGCACCAGATTTTCTGGCCTCAGCTAGTTTGGAGAACAGTCCGGCCAGCGACGGTTTTTCGCTCTCAGGCTTGCTCGACCTTTTAGAAAAGAGTGACTTAATCATGTAACGCCTCCCCAGCGTTTCAACTTGGTGGGCAGAATAGACTGCCGGGCACCGTCGTAAAGCAGTCTTTTTGGTTGTTTCCCCAACAGTTATTGCGGATCAGCCTCCCTGCTGCCATCCTAACGCGCTGATGGCGATGCTCCAATCACAACCACCGCCCATCCGTTACGGGCTGTGACTAAGACCGGCGCATCTACTGGGATTTGGAAGACTGTAGCCTCCAACCAAGAGCGGCACATCTGTCTTCGCGGGGGATACATGATTCAGGCGATCGAAGACTTCCTGTTCAAGTCACGGGGCTTGGTGCTCGTGATCATGGCTGTATTCACGGTTGTCACCGGATATTTCGCGGTGACAGGGCTTCGTATGGAGGCTGGCTTCCTTAAGCAGGTGCCGCTGGAACACCCCTACGTCAAGACGTATTTCGAGTACCAAAAAGAACTCCCGGGCGCGAACCTGGTGGTAATTGGCCTGCGCAGCAAGACGGGTGATATGTGGAATGTTGAATATTTCCGCCGCCTCTATGAGATCACAGAGGAGGCCCGCTACATCCCAGGTGTGGATCGTGCGCGGCTGATCTCGCTTTGGACCCCAAACACCCAGATATTGGAGATCTACGAAGAAGGCTTTGACCTCGTGGATGTGGTTCCCGGCAATGTGACGGCCGACACCATGACCCAGGCGGATGTGGATGACATCCGCAGACGTGTTTTGACAAGTGATCTCTATGGCGACCTGGTTGCGCTCGATGAAACAGCTTCAATCATTTTGTTGCAGCTGCAGGAAGCCGGGGCTGGCGAAGGAGATATATCAAGCACAGCCAATCTGGCTCTCGATGTTGCAGACATCATGGAGCAGAAGATCCGGGCGCCCTACTCCGATGACCTGACGGATGTCCTGATTATCGGTTTCCCCAAATTCATCGGGGATATCGCTGCAGGCGCGCTGATTGCAGTGCTGTTCTTTGGTGTTGCTTTCGTTCTGACCGGCATCGCGGTCTTCATGTATGTGCGGTCTTTCACCCTGTCAGCGCTCGCTATCGGCTCGTCGCTGGTATCTGTCGTCTGGCAGTTTGGCGTGCTGGCAATGATCGGCTTTGCGCTTGATCCATTGGCCATTCTTGTGCCTTTCCTTGTCTACGCCATCGGCGTCAGCCACGGGATGCAGCAAGTAAATCTCATCGCCACCCAAATCGCCAAGGGTACGGACGGTATGGGCGCTGCACGCGCTACGTTCCGGCGCTTGCTGGTACCGGGATCGATGGCGTTGATGACAGACCTTGTTGGGTTCGTGACGCTCTACCTAATCCCCGTTGGGGTGGTACGTGACATTGCGATCATCGCAACCATTGGTGTGGCCCTGAAGATCATCACCAACCTGATCATGCTTCCGTTGATCGCGTCTTACATACCGCGCGATGACAAACAGGTACGTCTGTTCATTCGCGCCAGGGCGCAGCGGGAGCGGGTCATGAGCTACATTGCCCGCATCGCACAGCCAAGACCTGCCGCCATAGTCACAGTGATGATGTTTATTGCGATCGGGCTTGCTTACTCAGTGAGCCGGGAACGGCATGTGGGCGACATTACACCGGGTGCATCTGAACTTAGGGCGAACTCAAAATATAATCAGGATACGGCCTATATTGCCTCTGCTCTCAGTGTGCCAACGGACGTACTGATCATCATTCTCGAAACGCCCACGGACGGGTGTATTGATCCGGCAATCATGAATTATGCCGACCGTTTCTCCCTCTATATGTCAGGTGTGCCGGGCGTTGTATCGGTCGACTCACTGCCATTTGCGGCCAGGTACTTCCAGTCTATTGGTGCTGAAGGCAGTCTCAAATGGCGCGAGTTACCACCCACCACGCAACAGCTCATAGGTGCGACGGCGCCGGTTCCAACGACGACCGGGCTTTTGAATGATCGCTGCACGATTCTGCCGATCATCGCATACATGGAAGATCACAAGGCAACCACCATTGAAGCGGTCGTTGCCGCTGTCGAGACCTATCCGGACATTAATCCAAATGCTGACGTAAACATCCGCCTCGGCATGGGCGGCGTCGGCATCATTGCCGCGACCAACCAGGTAATCGAGGAGAGCGAGGCGCCTCTCATCCTCTATGTCTTTGCAACGATCATCGTTTTGGTGTTCCTGGCCTATTGGGACTGGCGGGCGGTTATCTGCTGTTGCATGCCGCTCTTGTTGGCGACCTTTCTTGGATACGTCTTCATGGTCGTGCTTGGGATCGGGCTTAAGGTCACCACACTGCCTGTGCTCGTCCTTGGGACAGGGATCGGGGTGGATTACGCCTTCTATCTTTACAGCCAGATTAAGTATTATCAGCGGGAGGGCCTGGGCATCGCGGATGCATATGAAGGTGCGCTGCTTTCCACCGGTATGGCGGTCGTCTACACCGCGATTATGCTGGCTGTCGGAGTCGCCACATGGATACTGTCCCCATTGAAATTCCAGGCAGATATGGGGGCACTTCTGGCCTTTATGTTCCTCATGAACATGGTTGCAGCGATTGTTGGTCTACCTGCATTTGCTGCTGTTCTGGAAAGGTTAGCCCCCCCGCGTGGGGCAAATCCGAGTCTGGTATAGCTCGGAAACTTCGATTCCCAGCTTGTAACAACAGTTTTAGGGCTGCCTTAACCAGTTTGTGCGATGTCAGGCTGTCGCACATTTTTATGTGAATCGGGGTCATGGCCAACCTATCGACGATGAGCCGGACAGATTTGGAGGCGATGGGGAAGAAAGAATTCCTGTTGTCCCTTCAAAGTATGTCCCCGGAGGCGGTCAAACGCTTCAAGAGCATGCGCAAGTTGCCAGACGGTCTTGCTCATGAGCTTGACGGCTACCTTGTAAAGATTGAGAAGGCCGCGAAGAAGCGACCTGCGGCACCAGCCAAGCGAACGAAATCACCTGTAAAACCAAAGCCGAAACCGGCCGCCAAACCCAAGCATAAAGCTGAGGACAATTACGTCCCCTTCCCCGACCGTTTCAAGGCGTGGTGGAACGGAACGGACCTGCCCCATGGCAAGGATGCAACCATTCAGACAAAGCAGCGGCAAAGGGAAAAGGCCGCTACTGCTGAGAAACCGAACCAGCCCGACTATTCTAACATCGATTGGCAGGAGGCAATTCGTGAGCGTGTCTGGGGCAAGGACTTTGCACTTCCTGGTGGCGCTGGCGTAATTATGAGCATGGCAAAAACTGACGGCTTGGCGGCAGGTGAAGAAGACGCTGATATCCTTCCTGGCTGCCTTGGGCCAGCCAGAGCTCTTTCAAAGGTTTATGACGTCACGGTTACATCCATGGTGACGCAGGACAACATGGACACGCAAAACGCGAAGCATCTTCCGGGCCAGGAAATCGCTAAGGAAGATACCCAAGTGGTCACCAGCCTCCTGGATCTGGGTCGCCCGGATTTTGGCCTGGGTGCCTTCGACAAGATATTCTGCCGCGAAGTCATGTGCCTTATCCCGGAGCGTGAAGCGTTTCTGACAAAAACGGCAGGCGGGCTGCGCGGCGGCGGACGTTTCGTCTTCTATGATGTGATATCCATGGGCGAAGGTCCTGAGCCCGAAGAGGTCAAAACCTGGCGTGAGCTGGAGCCCAAGCCACCGCATCTCTGGACAGTTTCGGAGTACACCAAACACCTTTTCGAGGCCCGGTTGGAGACCAAGTCGACAGCCGACATGACCAAGTCATACATATCACTTGTTGAAGCAGACTGGCGGCGCGTGATGGCCGGTCTTGAGACTGACCCGCTTCCCCGTGAGGGCGTAGATGCCCTCATGGAAGAAGGCCGCGCATGGCAGGCCAGGATTGCGGCGCTTAAGACAGGGCGGATCGGCCTCGTTCGGTTTGTGACCACGCCCAAGACCATTCGCAGCCTAAGTGGTCCGTCGTAGAGCGTCGGTCTTAGACGCCAAACTTCCCCAAATTATAGCTTCTCGATCCGGATTTCTGCCGGAAAACCGCGAAGCCATGCGCTCCGATCAATGGTGCGGTGCGTATAGCCCCTTGCAGACCGGTATATATCGAACCTATATACCGTTAAATCACTGGCTCCCCGGCGTAAACCGGGCATTTTGAAGGCGTTTCCGTCATGGATGTTCGCACTATGTGCCTTGGATTGCTCGCGTTTGGCGATGCGTCCGGTTATGAGATCAAAAAAGAGTTTGAACAGGGCCCGTCGCGGCACTTCATGGATGCGAGTTATGGCTCGATCTACCCTGCACTCACCAAGATGACCGACGAGGGCCTTCTGGCCTGCCGCACCGAGCCGCAGGAAAAGCGGCCGGACAAGAAGGTTTATTCGCTGACATCGGAAGGTTGGCAGGCGCTTGACGCTGCAATCAACCAGCCGGTTGCACAAGACAAGATCAAGTCCGACTTCTCTTTTGTCATGATGTTTGCCGACAGGCTTCCGCGCTCACGTGTTGTTGAGTTGATCGACGCCCAGATCGTGAGCTCCAAAGAGGGCATTCGCGAGTTTGAAGAGTCTGATGTGCCGACCGACAACGCCGGTGTTTCCTTTGTACGACGCTACGGGCTTGCCATGCGGAAGGCCCATATCGATTTTCTGGAACGCAATCGGCACTTCATTGAGGCCTCCGCACAGGAAGACATTTCGCCACCTTCCAGAACGCCGGAACCAGTGTCATGACGCGAATTGTGATTTCGACAGCCGATCCCACTTTCAATGCCGCTGACCCGGCCGAGACCCTGAAGATCCCAGGAACTGACCGCAAATGACCATCAAAAGAAGTTACGTACTGGCAGCTACAATAGCATTGATCCTTGCAGCATGGATTTCATCAGGCGTGTTCGGCGACGGAGAGTCCAGCACTGAGGACACAGCCTCCACCCCCGAGAACAATGACCTAGTCGAGAGCCCGGATATACAAACTGTCCGCGCACGTGTGTTTGAAGCACAACCGGTCAGGCGCGACATCATCATTCGCGGCAGGACGGAACCAGTGCGTGCCGTTGAGGTGCGCGCTGAAACCTCCGGTGCAATAACACGCCTGCCGGTAGAGAAGGGCGAATATGTCTCAAAGGGCGATCTGCTCTGCGGGTTGTCGCTCAATGCCCGCGGTGCGCGGCTGGCGGAAGCCAAAGCTCTGCGCGAGCAGCGCTGGCTGGAATATGACGCCTCCCAGAAACTCGCCGCCAAAGGCCACCGCTCGGAGACACAGGCTGCTGCGGACAAGGCCGCGTATGACGCTGCCGTTGCACAAGTACGCCAGATGGAAGTCGAGATGAGCTACACGCGCATTACGGCTCCTTTTGATGGGATACTGGACAACAGGTTTGTGGAAATCGGTGATTTTCTTTCCGTCAGCCAGCCCTGCGCCACCGTCGTCGATCTCGACCCCATCCTCGTGGTCGGCCAGGTGTCTGAACGCGACGTCGACAAGCTGTCCATGGGCAGCGTCGGCAAGGCGCGGCTGATTTCTGGCAAAACGCTCGAAGGTGTTGTGCGGTTCATTGCCAAAACTGCAGAACAGGAAACGCGAACATTCCGCGTGGAACTGGCTGTTCCCAACAAGGATGCATCCCTGCCTGCCGGTATCACCGCGGAGATCATTGTGGCAGCGGAAGCCGTCACCGCGCATCTGATGTCACCGGCCTTCCTGGTCTTGAACGATAGTGGCGCGATTGGCGTGCGGACCGTGGGCGCTGACAAGATCGCACGCTTTCAGGAAGTATCGATCCTTGAAGACAGCAATGATGGTGTCTGGGTCGGCGGACTCCCAGACAGAGCCACGGTCATTACCGTAGGACAGGAGTTCGTCCGCGATGGCCAATCAGTTGAAGTCACGATGGAAAGTGATGGGGTACAATCATGAACCCGCTTGTCGCCGTATCGGTTAGTAGAACCCGCACCGTCTTGACGACGATGGTGTTGCTGATCCTTGCCGGGATCACCTCCTATGTGTCGATTCCCAAGGAAGCGGACCCGGATATCGCCATTCCGTTCTTCTTTGTGTCGATCCCTTACCCGGGCATTTCACCGGAAGACGGCGAGCGTCTGCTTGTGAAGCCCATGGAGACCGAACTCCGCACGCTGGAAGGTCTGGAAGAAATCCAGGCTTTCTCATCCCAGGGATTTGCAGGCATCATTCTCGAATTCGATGTCGATTTCGACAAGGACCAGGCCCTGCAGGAGGTCCGTGAACAGGTGGACCTTGCACGCGCAGAGATCCCTGCAGAAGCCGACGAGCCTATTATCACCGAATTCAACGCCAGCCTGTTCCCGGTCCTCGTCGTGGCAATTTCAGGTGACGTGCCCGAACGAGCATTGCTGGAACGCGCGCGCAAGCTGCAAGACGCAATCGAAGCTGTCCCGACCGTACTTGAGGCCGAACTTGTTGGTGATCGCGAAGAGCTTCTCGAAGTCATCATCGACCCTGTGAAGCTAGAATCCTATAATGTCTCGCAGCTTGAGCTCGTCAACGCTGTATCACTGAACAACCAGCTTGTGGCTGCTGGCGCCCTGGACACTGGGCAGGGCCGCTTCAATGTTAAGGTTCCTGGCCTCTTTGAAAACCGCGAAGACGTGATGGGTCTGGCGGTGAAGTCGTCGGGAGAAGGCGTTGTCACGCTTGACGACATCGCGGACATACGGCGGACCTTTAAGGACGCGGACAGCTATGCGCGCTTCAACGGTGGCCCTGCCATTGTCATTGAGGTAACCAAGCGGCTGGGGTCCAATATCATCCTGACCAACAACGCCGTGCGGGCAGCCGTCGAGGAAGAAACGGCTCTTTGGCCCAAGGACATCCGGGTCTCTTACACCCAGGACCAATCATCCTGGATTTACCGCTCTATCAACTCGCTTGAGGCGTCGATCATCACGGCCATCAGCCTGGTGATGATTGTGGTGGTTGCCGCACTGGGCATGCGCTCCGCGATCCTCGTGGGTGTGGCTATTCCAACATCGTTCCTTATCGGCTTCTTCCTGCTGGCCCTGTCAGGCCTCACCATGAACATGATGGTGATGTTCGGCCTACTCCTCGCTGTAGGGATGCTGGTAGATGGGGCGATCGTTATCGTGGAGTTTGCCGACAGGAAAATGTCCGAGGGCGTGGACCGCGTGGAGGCCTATGTTTCGGCATCGTCACGCATGTTCTGGCCCATCATCTCGTCAACAGCCACGACGCTGGCCGCCTTCCTGCCCATGCTGCTATGGCCAGGCGTGAGCGGACAGTTCATGTCCTATCTGCCGTTAACGCTGATATTCGTTCTGATCGCATCGCTGGTGACTGCGCTCATATTCCTGCCGGTTCTTGGCTCCATCTTCGGCAAGGCGGAAGCAACAAATCAGGCAACCCTGCGTGGCCTGTCCGGTGCGGAAACCGGCGACGTGCTGGGTCTGGAGGGGATGACTGGCACCTATGTGCGAATGCTGGACAGGCTCATCAGGCACCCGTTCATGGTTATCTCGGGGACATTGGGCATCCTCGTTTCAATCTTTTACATCTACAGCTGCTTCAACAATGGTCTCGAGTTCTTCGTCAATACGGAGCCTGAACAGGCCGCGATTCTGGTGAGTGCGCGGGGCAACCTCTCCGCAACTGAAATGCTGGCGCTCGTCAATGAAGTTGAGAAAATTGTCCTCGACGTATCCGGAGTCAAATCAGCATTCGCACAGACCGGCCCCGGCCAAGGCGGGCCAGGACAGGGCGGGGACGCGCCCGCTGACATGATTGGCCGCATATCCATTGAGCTAGCGCCATATGAGGAGCGACGGCCAGGAGCGATCATTCTGGACGAGATTCGGGACAAAACGATCAATCTGCCGGGCATCAATGTAGAAGTCCGCAAACGCGAGGATGGCCCGCCAACCGGCAAGGATGTGCAGGTTCAGCTATCTTCCCGCGACCCCGTCGTATTGCGTGCTATGACGCAGAAGGTCCGTGATCATTTCGCCAACAATGTCGAAGACATCATCGACATCGAAGACTCCCTGCCCCTCCCGGGTATTGAGTGGGTCTTGAGGATTGACCGGGAACAGGCTGGTCGCTTTGGCGCCGATGTAGCGGCGATCGGCGCGACGGTCCAGATGGTGACCAACGGCATTCTTGTTGGCACATACCGTCCTGATGATGCTGATGATGAAGTGGACATCCGGGCCCGTTTCCCAATCACGGAGCGGTCGATTGATCAGCTCGACCAATTGCGTATGCGCACGCCAAATGGGCTTGTGCCACTCTCCAACTTCATCACCCGTGAGCCAGCGCCACAGGTGAATGAAATCACCCGGATTGACGGCATTCAGGTGATGGACGTCAAAGCCAATACCACCAATGGCGTGCTGGCAAACGACAAAGTCACGGAGCTCAAAAGCTGGATCAAGAACGACGCAAACATTGATCCAAGGGTCAATGTCCGGTTCCGCGGGGCCGACGAAGACCAAGCAGAGTCAGCCGCATTCCTGGGCAATGCCATGGTTGCTGCGCTGTTCTTGATGTTCATTATCCTGCTCACGCAGTTCAACTCGTTCTACCACTCGGTGCTCACGCTTTCTGCGGTCATCATGTCCACCATGGGCGTACTGCTTGGCATGGTGATTACCGGACAAACCTTCTCGGTCATTATGACGGGAACCGGCATTGTGGCGCTGGCGGGCATTGTGGTGAACAACAACATCGTGCTCATCGACACCTTCCAGGGATTGCTTGCGCGGGGGATGGACCCTGTGGAAGCTGTTTTACGCACTGCGGGCCAGCGTCTGCGTCCTGTGCTTCTCACAACAATCACCACGATCTGCGGTCTTCTGCCCATGGCAACGCAGATCAACGTAGGCTTCTTTGACCGAAC
>JBHJJF010000061.1:0-2103 GCA_050042885.1 Candidatus Phaeomarinibacter sp. | reverse complement strand
ATCGCAGTGACCGACACAGGACCCAACGGCAGCAGCGCTGACCCGGCCGTGAAAGCCGGGCTGGACGCGACTGTCAAACTTCTTGAACGCCTCGGTCACACCGTAGCGGAAGCAGCGCCAGTGATTGATCCCGCTGACATGGGGCTCGCACAGATCGGCCTTATCGCCAGCAGCACCGCCCTGGCGCTTGACATGCGAGGCGAAGCGCTTGGCCGCCCGGTTGCACAGCAGGAAGTGGAAAACATCACCTGGGCGATTGCTGAGAATGGCCGTGCCCTGAGCGGCACGGATGTGGCCAAGGGTACGCTTCTTATTCACCAGTTCAGCCGCAAGGTGGCGGATTTCATGTCGGAGTATGCTGTCCTGCTGTCACCGACGCTCGCCCTTCCGCCGGTGCCGTTGGGAACAGTCAACATGGACAGCGACGACATTGCCTCCTACTTGGACATCAATGCACGCTACATGCCCTATGCCGGTCTCTTCAACATGACGGGGCAGCCTTCCATGTCTGTGCCGCTGCACTGGACGCAGGACAATCTGCCCGTCGGTATGATGTTCACCGGACCGTTTGGAGATGAGGCGACCCTCTTCCAGCTGGCCGGTCAGTTGGAGCGTGCACAGCCCTGGGCCAACCGTCGACCTGCCGTCCATGCAGCCAACTAGGTGGAGCACCTACCAGTAAGTAGTCGGCCGGCGCCTGGTAAAATATTCCTGCAGCCGCTGGCGGGTACCCGGCGTCGTGTCCTCCGGCAGAGCATCAGGCGCAAAGAAGCCGATTTCGGCGATCTCATATCCAAGATGGGGTGCCGGGCCTGCCTGCTTCCAGTGGGGTACTTCGAAGACGACAACATGGTCGGACTTAAGCTGCAGGAAATTCGCATAGGCCCCTACCAGGTTCATGTCGCCGTCAGCGCGAATGCCGGCTTCCTCATAGAGTTCACGCGCTGTCGCGGCCTGCAGTGTCTCATCCCGCCCGACGCCGCCACCAGGCATGAACCATCCCGGGGCGTAGGTATGCCGGATGAGCAACACATGACCCTCTTCATTCACCACCAGCGCCCGAACTCCAAGCGTCACCGGCCGAAAAACCGCTGAATGCATCTTTCGTAGCGCGAAGGCGACCTTCAAAAGCCGATGGACAAGCGGCCCTAAACGCCGGCTGCGGACAAGACGCGTCAATGAGACCCCCAATCATTCAGAGACCGGAATTTGCCAGGTCAAAAATTAATCAAATGCGCCGGAAAACTCCGTCGAATGTACTCGACAAGCTTAGCAGGGCCCTAATATGGCACGCCTAGCTTAGGCCCATGATTGCCATCGACCGATTCCCTTCAGGCCTGACACGCGCCGCCATCATGGCGGTAGAGGAGTTTGCTAATCCCAAGGCGGCCTATCGCCGTCGCAGGGCCGACAGGGCCCACGCGCTGGCTAGAGGCCGAAAGGCATTGGCACGCCTCAAATCAACATCCCATGACGAGAAAGTGCGCGCGCCCCATCTAGGAGCAGCTGTCGCTGCAATTGAAACACTGGAGGCGGCTGTCCTCTCGCTTGATGCAATCGCCCAGCGGCTTTCAGACGCGGGCGAACTGCTTCAGGCAGCGGAGCTTGCAACAAGCGACGTGGCTGAAAACATGGAAGAGGAAGAAAACGGTGCCCGCGCCCTTCTTGCCGAACGGTACGACGAATTGCGCGACGACATTACCAGGATTGCAAGCACTGCCTACGCGGGGCGGACCAACCTGCTGGACGGGTTAGGCGGTCAACTAGAAGTACCGCTGGACAGCTCGCGAAGGTCCAAAGCGATCATCCCAGGTGTGAACGCCGCCATACTCACACACGACAATCCGAACGGGTTAGAATTGCCGCCTCCTGAAATGGCTTTCGCCAGGTCATCGGAGCGCAAGGCAATTGCCCGGGCCATAGATGCTGCAACCCATCAGATCAACGCTTTTGCGGCCCGTTTTGAAGTGGACGCAGCGCTCATGGCCGCCCGGGTCCAAAGCTCCCGTCGTTAGGCGCGTGCCCGAAAATCCCATCAAAATCTCATGTTTGCGCTGAAATACCACCTAATACACTTTTAACGAGTGTCCCCTACAGTGTCTC
>JBHJJF010000060.1:0-4284 GCA_050042885.1 Candidatus Phaeomarinibacter sp. | reverse complement strand
GTCGTTGAGCGCATGAAAGCGCTCAAGTGGTAATCAGACAGGTTTATTGGCCCCGCAGCGCAAATGCCGCAGGCTTGTGCCAAAAAGATGCGTTTATTCAGGCAGGGGAACGGCAGGTTCTTCGTCGGCTGGGCCTGCGAGTGGCGGCGCAACGCCAATGTCCGGCTCAGAAACGGTGTCTTCCAGAGGTGCTACCGGCGTGATGCGGTCCACAATGGAGCCCGCATTGCGATCGCCCGTATGGATGACCGTCAGCCCGATTGAGGAGAGAAAGAACACCACCGCGAGAACGGCAGTCGCCCGGGTCCGCAGATTGGCTGCCGTACGGCTTGAAAACATGCCGCCACCGGCGCCCCCACCGCCGCCGCCGCCACCGATGCCCAGCGCGCCCCCTTCAGAGCGCTGCAGCAGCACCACGCCCACAAGAGCGATCGCAACTAGGGTGTGGATGACAAGCAGGATATTTTCCATAGCGGCAGGCAATTCTCAAAAATGTCGGTGAAATGGGGCAGCCGAAGCAGCCGTGCGGCGGGTTTTACGCCAAGGCGGCATAGAATGCCAGTACCCCGCGGGGCGAAGCGGCAAATCTGCTGGAAATCCAGCGCGTTAGGCCCAGGCGCTAGCGATAGGCGTCAATAATCCCGTCGAAATCTGCAGCCTTGAGGCTTGCGCCCCCCACGAGAGCGCCATCCACATCGGTCACGCCCATCAATTCGACGGCATTGCCCGGTTTGACAGAGCCGCCGTAGAGCAGCCGGATACCGGTGCCGATTTCGGTGCCAAAGCGGCCGACCAGCATTTCACGGATGGTGGTGTGAACCTTTGCCACATCGTCTGCCGTCGGTGTGCGGCCGGTGCCGATGGCCCAGACCGGCTCATAGGCAATGACGGTGTTTGCTGCCGTGGCCGTCTCGGGAACTGAAGCGGCGATCTGCCCGGTGACCACTTCCAGCGTATCGCCGCGGTCCCGCTCAGGCTCGGTTTCACCAACGCAGATAATGGCCACAAGACCGGCCTCATAAGCAGCCAGCGCCTTGGCGTTGACCATCTCGTCGGTTTCCATGTGGTCTTGGCGGCGCTCGGAGTGGCCGACAATCACGGCACTGGCGCCGGCATCTGCGAGCATCGTTGCCGCCACGTCGCCCGTATGCGCCCCAGGTGCCGAGGCAGAGCAGTCCTGCCCGGCAATCGAGACCGGCGACCCGTCTGCCGCACCTGCAAAATCCATCACCAGGGTCACCGGCGGCGCGACCATGACGTCACACCGTGCCGCCGTTCCGTTCTTCATGGCCGCAATCAGGACCTCCAGCTCGGATTTCGAGCTGCGCAGCCCGTTCATTTTCCAGTTTCCGGCAACGATCGGGCGGCGGTCTGACATATGGCTACTTTCAAAACTATTCTATTGGCCTCACGCACTCGCTGTGTCACGCGCTTGTGAAGCATTCTCAGCGTCAGCGGATAGCAAAGAGCCTGAGCCAGTGCCAGCAGAAAAACGTCACTATCCAGGCAGCACGCCAGCCCAAGCCTTGGCGCCCTGCGCTTGCCCATAAACCCGGCTCCCCCATAAAATACGCCGTAACTGACAGGTTTGTGGTATTGGCAGGGAATCCGGTTGGTTTGGACTGTCCTGCCGTCTCCTTTGTCCGGCCATAATGAGCTGCTTTTTACTCCTGAACCAAAGAATGCTGACCGCACGCCATGCTTGAACGACTGCGCAAAAATGCTTCCGGGTTTGTCGCCCAGATTTTCATCGGTCTGCTGGTGCTGAGTTTTGCCGTCTGGGGCATCAACGACATCTTTACAGGGTCGGTCGACACCACTGTGGCGACGGTTGGCGACGAAGAAATCGATGGCGGTCTGTTCCTGTTTGAATATCGCCGCGACCTCAACCAGCGCTCCCAGAGCTTTGGCCGCCAGCTGACCCTCAACGAAGGTCAGACGCTTGGGTTTGACCGGCGTGTGCTGGACCAGATGGTGGGCCGGACAGCCCTGGACGTGACATCGCGTAATCTTGGCCTTGCCGCTGGCGAGGACCTTGTCATCGAGGACATCCGCAACGACCCGGCGTTTCAAGGGCCGACGGGTCAGTTTGATGCCAATACCTTCCAGCAGACGCTGTTCAGCAATGGCATATCTGAGGCGTTTCTAATCGACGACCGCAAACGCTTTATCTCACGCCAGCAACTGATTGAAGCCGTGAGCTCCGATATCGAAGTACCAACGGGTTTTGCTCAACGGATGTATGCGGCTCTCATCGAACGGCGCGTAGCCAAATATGTGGTGCTGACACCGGAAACGGTGGACGCGCCGGCAGACCCGACTGAAGAAGACCTCGCCAATTTTTATGAAGTGCGTGGGCAGGGCCTCTACCGGGAGCCAGAGTACCGCGCATTCTCCTATTTGATGCTGACCCCGGATGTGGTCGCAGACGCGATTGAAATCTCCGAAGAAGCCCTGCGCGATGAATACGCCCTGCGCAAAGCTGAGTTTGATCAGGTCGAGCGCCGGACCATCGAGCAGATTTCGTTCGACACACTTGAAGATGCACAGGCGGCCCGGGACAGTCTTGGCGAGGGCAAAACCTTCACAGGCCTTGCTGCCGACCGTGAGTTACTCCCGGCGGACTACCAGCTTGGCACCCTCACCCGCGCGGAAATCTTTGATGGGGCCATTGGCGACACAGCCTTTGAGCTTGAAGAAGGACAGGTCAGCGAGCCTGTTGAAGGCCCCATCGGCTATCTGCTGCTCCGCACCACGCAGATCCTCCCGGCGGTTGAAAGTACATTTGCAGGTGTTCGCGAGCGTCTGCGGGACGATCTGGCTGCTGACCGCGCCTATGACGAACTCTTTGACCTTGCCAACCAGGTTGAAGATGCCCGCGCCGGCGGAGACCCGCTTGCGGATGCCGTTACTGTTCTCGGGCTGACAGTCACACAAGTGCCCGCTGTTACGCAGGCGGGCCTGAGCCGCAACGGACAGCGTCCAGCCTCGCTGCCAACCGAGGAAGATATTCTGACAGCAGCCTACACGTCAGATGTAGGCGAAGAAGTGCCTATGGGTGAACTTCCAGATGGTTCCTTTTTCTGGGTCGAGGTCTCCGATGTTACAGAGGCACGGGTTCCGCCCCTTGAAGAGGTGCGGGATCAGGTCACTGTGACGTGGAAGGAAGAAGAGCGCGAAGCCAGTCTGTTGCGCCTTGCCGCCGACCTTTCGGCCCGGATCAATTCTGGTGAGACCATTGCGGAAGTCGCTGAGGACTTCGGTCGGGCGCCCATCGAAACGCCGGAATTGCGCCGCGGCATGACCAACGAGACCTTCTCGCGCATTGCCATCAACAACATGTTCAGCATCAAGGATGGTGACGCTACTTATGGACCTGTCGGTTTTGGAAATTCGGTCCTTGTTATGCAGGTGACCGATGTGATCTCTGGAGCCGCCCTGGCCGAAGATGACGGCTTCAATGGGTTCAGTGAGCAGCTGTCGGCTGCCTTCTCGGATGATCTGATGGTTCAGTACATCAACGCCATCCGCACTGATCTGGGTGTTGAGATCAACGACCGCGCCATTGCCTATGTCATCGGTGGCGAAGGGCAACATGGGGGCGGGGGCTACTAGGGCCGCTCAGCCCCAACGCCTCTTGCACTTGTCATGATTGTCGAACCAGACTTTTCCGCCTTTGAGCACGCCTACAAAGCCGGCACCGCACAGGTCGTGTGGACCAAGCTTGTGGCTGATCTCGAAACACCTGTCTCCGCCATGCTCAAGCTCATGGACGGCCGCTTCAACTCGTTCCTGCTGGAGAGCGTTGAAGATGGTGCGGTGCGCGGCCGCTATTCGATCATCGGCGTTGACCCGGACATCCTGTTCCGCGCCACCGGCAACAAGGCGGAGATCAACCGCAAGGCGCTGACGGACCGCACCGCCTATGAGCCGTGCGACAAGGGCACGCTCGACGCGCTGCGTGACCTGCTGGCTGAATCCGCCATTGATCTGCCACACGGGCTGCCGCCCATGTCAGCCGGCGTGTTCGGCTATCTGGGCTACGACATGGTGCGCCTCATGGAGCATCTGCCGGACCAGAACCCGGACGCGCTCGGCCTGCCGGACTCGATCATGGCGCGACCAACCATCATCGCGGTCTTCGACAGCGTGCGGGATGAAATTTCGCTGGTAACACCGGTCCGCCCGACCGACGACATCTCCGCCAAAGTGGCGATGACCCGCGCAGAAGAACGCCTATCCGCCATCGTCGATGCGCTGGACAAGCCCCTGCCCCACACGGCC
>JBHJJF010000059.1:0-7087 GCA_050042885.1 Candidatus Phaeomarinibacter sp. | reverse complement strand
GCACCCGGGTTGCAGATCGGCGTCGGGGGCAGGCCGTCAATCTGATACGTGTTGTAAGGCGTTACTGCACGGATTTCTGACCGGCGTATACGGCGGCCCAGCGGCCCCTCACCGTTCGTAATGCCATAGATGATGGTTGGGTCAGACTGTAGGCGCATACCGCGGTTGAGACGGTTGACGAAAACGCTGGCCGCCTTATCGCGCTCGTCACCCTGCCCGGTTTCTTTTTCAACGATGGAGGCGAGGACGAGTGCTTCTTCAATTGTATCGAACGGTAGTTCGTCCGCGCGGTCGTCCCATAGATCACTGATGACCTTGCGTTGTGCCTTGCGCATCCGGTCCACGACATCCTGCCGCGATGTGCCACGCGTCACGAGATATGTCTCCGGCAGCAATGTGCCTTCTGCAGGAACAATTGGAACGCTGCCCGTGAGAACCGGTTGCAGTTTCAAGTGCTCCACGATCTCCCAGGAGGTCATGCCCTCAAATATAGTGATCGGGTGGAGGATCGGCTTACCCTCCACAAGAATGAACATGATCTGGCGCATGCTCGCATGGCGGGGAATCTCGTACTCACCGGCTTTCAGCGCAGACGATTTGCCGTGGACTTCAACACCAACACGGAACATCAAGGCGTCCGTGATGAGATCTTCGCGTTCAAGCTGGTTGGCGATGCGGTTGAGGCCCGACCCCTCCGCAATCAGTACGGTCGTACGTTCCGGGATATCGCTGGGACCGACAAAGCCGCGCCACGCGAGCCACATGGGCGCACTGACGACCACGAGGGCAATCGCAAAGGAAATGCCAAAGAAGGCGAAAGCGCGAAAAATTCGCCGCCTCGGCTTTTTCGGCGCGTCGGGTGTCGTTGGCGTTTCGTCCATTCGGCGTTTTCTACCTTGCTCGGGCTTGCTCAAGCCGGGGCGGAAGCGTCAGCCTTGTTTATGCGTCAACTGCCTTAAAGACGAGTGAAGCATTTGTGCCTCCAAAGCCGAAGGAATTGGACAGGGCGATGTTCACGTCCTTCTGCTTCTTGGTATTGGCAACAAGGTCCAATGACGTTTCAACAGACGGGTTGTCGAGGTTGATCGTCGGCGGCACGACATTGTCGCGAATGGCCAGCATGGAGAAGATGCCTTCAATGGCACCTGCCGCTCCCAGAAGATGACCCACCGCGGACTTCGTGGACGACATGGAGACGTCTGGCTGCTCATTGCCAAAGAGACGCTCAACAGCCCGCAGCTCAATCTCGTCACCAAGCGGTGTCGACGTGCCGTGGGCATTCACATAGTCAATGTCTTCAGGAGAAATGCCGGCGCGCTCAATCGCCATACGCATTGAGCGGTAAGCGCCATCGCCGTCCTCTGCCGGCGCTGTGATGTGATAGGCATCGCCAGACATGCCATAACCGACAACCTCAGCGTAAATCTTGGCACCTCGGGCCTTAGCGTGCTCGTACTCTTCGACCACCACGACGCCAGCGCCTTCACCCATCACAAAACCGTCCCGGTCCTTGTCATAGGGGCGCGAGCCTTTTTCAGGCGTGTCGTTGAAACCGGTCGAAAGCGCACGACATGCACAGAATCCACCAATGCCAAGCGGAGAAATTGCCGCCTCGGCGCCGCCTGCAACCATCACGTCGGCATCGCCAAGCATCACCATCCGCGCTGCATCGCCAATAGCGTGTGCACCAGTTGAACACGCAGTGACGACCGAGTGGTTGGGACCCTTGAGGCCCCAGCGAATAGAGGCGTAGCCAGACGTCAGGTTGATAAGGCGTCCTGGGATGAAGAATGGCGAGAGTCTGCGCAGGCCCTTGTTGTGGAGCGTCAGGGCGCCCTCTTCAATGCCGGGCAGCCCACCAATGCCCGACCCGATGATCACACCTGAACGGATCTGATCTTCATACTCTTCAGGGTGCCAGTCCGCATCATCAAGCGCCTGCTTGGCTGCCGCCTGGGAATAGATGATGAAATCATCCATCCGCTTGGCTTCCTTGGGCTCTACCCACTCGTCCTGATTGAAGGTGCCGTCGGTGCCGTCGCCGCGTTTCACTTCGCAGGCGATGGTGCAGGGATAGCCAGAGGCATCGAACTTGGTGATCTGGCCCGCCCCTGACTGACCATCCAGAAGTCGCGACCATGTCGGTTCAACGCCAGTCCCCAGGGGAGTCACAAGGCCAAGGCCTGTCACTACTGCGCGTCTCAGCTCAATCATAGGTGTCTCCTAGATGACTTTGGGACAGACGACATCATCACCTGTCAGATAGCAATACGGACGGGCATGCTGAAGCACACCCGTCCGCCAAATGGTCTAGTCCTCAAGCCGCATCAGCCTAGCTGCTGGCGTTTTCCTTGATGAACTTGATGGCATCGCCGACCGTCAGGATGGTTTCGGCAGCGTCGTCAGGAATTTCCACTTCGAATTCTTCTTCGAAGGCCATGACCAGCTCGACCGTGTCCAGGCTGTCTGCGCCCAGATCGTCAATGAAGCTGGCGTTTTCGGTGACCTTGTCGGCTTCAACGCCAAGGTGCTCTACAACGATCTTTTTGACGTTTTCTGCAATGTCACTCATGTTTCTTCTCTCAGCTCATAGTATGCGATCAGCCGACCTCGTCAGCGTGATCTGGGGCTTAAACCTAGGCTCGCATACCCGTCGAAATGTCTCAATTCCATTCGGGCGGGCGGCAAACGCGAAATGGACAGATGGCAGCGCTACCGATACGCAGCGCCCGCTTCTGTCCCGAAAAGCGTCGCTTGGTAACACAATCATATTCCTTTGACCAGATTGTCAGTCCAAGGGCAATAGCCCTCAAAAACCAAGTGATTCCGGGCCTCTAGCGGACCCGCGAGTTTGGGCAGCCTAGCCGACAGTGCGGCTAAATCATGGCCATGCCGCCATTCACATGAATGGTCTGACCGGTCACATACGCGGCTTCCTCACTGGCCAGATAGAGTGTGGCAGCGGCAATTTCATCGGATGTACCACGCCGCCCGGCTGGAATACGTGTGGAAATCGCTTCTTTTTGCCCGTCATCCAGCACATCGGTCATCGCCGTCTGAATGAAGCCGGGCGCCACGCAGTTTGCCGTGATTCCCCGGCTGGCGACTTCCTGAGCGATTGACTTGGTCATGCCGATCATTCCGGCTTTGG
Organism: Candidatus Phaeomarinibacter sp.; assembly: GCA_050042885.1. GTDB lineage: Bacteria > Pseudomonadota > Alphaproteobacteria > CGMCC-115125 > CGMCC-115125 > Pyruvatibacter. Next base: position 3,936 of record JBHJJF010000059.1, on the reverse strand, counting down.
CGGCGGCGTAGTTCGCCTGCCCTGGGTTACCGGTCACGCCAACGACGGATGTGATGCCAACTATGCGGCCCCAGCGGCGCTTCATCATGCCACGCATCAAGCCACGGGAGAGACGAAAGCTGGCCGTGAGATTCACCGAAAGAACCTGATCCCATTCTTCGTCCTTCATCCGCATGAAGATGTTATCGCGGGTGATGCCGGCGTTATTGACTAGGATATCGACCTGCCCCAGGGCTTCTTCGGCCTGTTTGGGCAGGGCATCGACGGCGTCCGTATCACCCAGATTGCAGGGCAGCACATGGACGCGGTCGCCGAGTTCACCGGCGACTTCATTGAGCACATTTTCACGAGTGCCGGAGATGCCGACAGTTGCGCCCTGCGCGTGAAGCGACTTGGCAATCGCACCGCCGATGCCACCGGTCGCGCCGGTTACGAGGGCTGTCTTGCCGGAAAGATCAAACATGCGGGGTGCTCCACTTTATCCTGAATTGTGACGTGACTGGCGACCTTGCGCCCTTAAAGACCAGCTTCAACCAATGCCCGGATGGCGTCCACCGAGTTGATGGTCTGACCCTTGATGGATTTGTCGATCCATTTGGTGAGACCCGTCAGAACTTTGCCGGAGCCGCATTCGACCAATTCTTCAATGCCCTGTTCCTTCATGTACACGACACTTTCAAGCCACCGCACTCGCCCGGTGATCTGTTCGACCAGCAGTGTACGGATGAGTTCCGGGTCACTCACTGCTTCAGCGCGCACATTGGCTACAACGGGCACAACAGGAGCCGCGATCGCTACGTCCTTGAGCGCAGCTGCCATCTCCTCAGCCGCCGGGGCCATAAGGGCTGAATGGAACGGCGCGGAAACTGCCAGCGGCATTGCCCGTTTCGCACCGGCTTCTTTTGCCATCTCGCATGCTCGATCGACACCGGCCTTGGAGCCTGAGATCACCACCTGGCCATTGGCATTGTCGTTCGCCACCCCAACAGGCTCGCCGGTTTCCTTTGCGGCCGCTTCTGCTGCTTCCGCCACCTTGTCATTGGCAAGGCCAAGTGTCGCTGCCATGGCGCCTTTGCCGGCCGGCACGGCACGCTGCATCGCCTCTCCGCGCAGGCGCAAAAGGCGCGCGGTTGTTGTCAGGTCGATGGAGCCTGCGGCGCAAAGCGCGGAATACTCTCCGAGCGAATGACCGGCGACGAATTTGGCATGTTTTGCGAGATCAAGCCCAGCCTCAGCCTGCAACACACGCACGACGGCGACGGACACCGCCATCAGGGCTGGTTGTGTGTTCATGGTGAGAGTGAGGTCTTCTTGCGGGCCGTCCCACATGATGGTGGTCAACTTCTCGCCCAACGCCTCGTCAACTTCATCGAAGACTGCCTTGGCTTGGGGAAAGGCATTTGCCAGATCCTTGCCCATGCCGACGGCCTGGGCACCCTGGCCTGGAAATGTGAATGCGCGGATGGAAGTGTCGCTCATTGGGTTGTCTCCGCTTCCTGGGTTGTCGAGTCGCCGCTGAACGGGCGTTTACCCGGAAAGACACCGGGGGCATGGCATGAGTCAAGCAACAAGCCCCTGATATGCCTTGCAATTGCCGCCGCCAATTGCGACCTATGGGGCATCGAAGACGGAGTGTTGATGTCTACTGAGAATGTGCCCGCCTGACGGGGCCTGAGCTTCTGCCGACCCCGTTCAAGGAAACCCGCACCGGTACGTCTGATTGCGTGCTGATGGCGACATGCGTCCGCATGCCAATCCGCCGGTGCTGCTCCTCTTTTGACGGCACTTCTTCCCATGAATGTTTCACGAGACGAACAGCGGGTGCTGCACGCCCTCGCTCAGGGCGGCTACATCCGCCATTTCCGCCATATTTCACCCTCAGGACGTCGGCAGCGCGTGATCCGCGTTGAATGCGTCACCCGGGATGGCTGGCTCTTGTCCGCCTGCACCCTGGAAATCTTCGCAAAACTGCGAAAAAGGAGACTTATCGCATCCTCAAACGGCAAACCCTATGTCATCACCCGAAAGGGGCTGGCATCTGTGCGGGCGCGACCGGACAACAGATGAGGCATTTGGAGGCGATATCCGAGCTCAGAATGCTTGCATCGAGGAGGTATTTCGCGTATCTCCCCGCATCGCTCAAGGTCCGGAGCCGGGAGCTGAAGGAACGGCGCTTTAGCGCTTGCGTGTCTAGCACAACGGTTTCCAGTGTTCCCGCCCGGTTCGTCCTCACACGGAGATCTCCCTCTCCACGACGAAGAACGGGGCTTCGCGCCCGGGCCAGCGGATTGTTAAGGGAGCCCATTTGAAATGGCGCTTTACGAACATGTATTTATTGCCCGGCAAGATGTGTCGGCGCAGCAGGTCGAGGCTCTGACTGAAGAGTTCTAGACCGTGCTGGAAAGCAATGGCGGCTCAATCGCAAAGAATGAGTACTGGGGCATCAAAACGCTCGCCTACAAGATCAAGAAGAACCGCAAGGGTCACTACACCCTACTCAATATCGACGCACCGCATACAGCGGTTGCGGAAATGGAACGCCAGATGCGTCTGCATGACGACATCCTGCGCTTCATGACGCTTCGCGTTGAAGAGCACGAAGAAGGCCCGTCGGCCATGATGCAGTCACGCGGACGCGATGACCGTCGTGGCGGCCGCGGTGGTGATCGCGGCGGAGATCGTGGTGGCCGCGGCGGTGATCGCGGCGGAGACCGTGGTGGCGACAGAGGTGGTGATCGCGGCGAACGCCGTCCCGCACCTGCTGCTGAAGCAGCAGCACCTGCAAGCGAAGGAGCAGACGCATCATGAAGATCATCCAGACAGACGCGTCACGCCGGCCTTTCTTCCGCCGTCGCAAGACATGCCCGTTCTCCGGCGCCAATGCTCCGAAGATCGACTACAAGGACACACGTCTCCTGCAGCGCTACATCTCAGAGCGCGGTAAGATCGTTCCCAGCCGTATCACGGCTGTGTCCGCCAAGAAGCAGCGTGAACTGGCCCGTGCCATCAAGCGCGCCCGCTTCATGGCCATCCTACCCTACGTGGTAGACTAAAAAGATCGGGGCCCGCGCTGCCGAAGCACGCGGGCCCTTTTTCTTCTGCGGGTGCCCTGTGCCCGCTGCAAATGCACCTCAAAGCTGTGTGATTGACCGCGCGAATGGGTAATCTCCCTCCTTGGCTTATCGGTGTCCTGGCTGGCCTGACAAGCGCCATCCTGTATGCCGCCGCATCGGCTGGTGCGACCCCGGCCATCTTTCTGGCGTATGTAGCGCCTCTTCCCATTTTTATCGCCGGCCTTGGCTGGGGCACGTTCATGGCGGTGATAGCCGGCGCCACAGGGCTCGTCGTTATGACCATTTTTGCCGGGCTTTCGAGCGGTGTGGTGTATCTGGCCGTCGCGGCACTTGCGCCCGTCTGGCTGGTGCGATTGGCCCTCTTGTCACGAACCGTGGGCGGTCGAGGGGCCTCCGCTGCCGCTCGCGCGGCACGGGCGCGTGAGGCGCACCATCGCGCGGTCGCCGACGGCACCCGCGACGGACCGCCGGAGGATTTCGCTGAACCGGAAATCGAATGGTATCCACCAGGTATGCTGGTCGTCTGGACGACAGCCATCGCTGCAGCCCTGCTGGTTGTCTCCATTCTTTCCATGGCAACGGCAGATGACGGCATCCGTGGCGCCGTTGTACAGCTACTTAACACCGGAATTCTGGATACGGGCGAACTGCGACGGGCACTTGATGCTCAGGGATTGGACGTTTCGCCTAGCGAATTTCTCGAGATGGTGGCTGCTTTTGTGCCCGCCATGGCAGCAAGCATGTGGCTTCTCATGACCCTGGCCAACATGGCGATCGCACAACTGATTGTGGACCGCTCCGGCAATGCACTGCGGCCAACACCTGCCTTCTCGCAGATTACCTACCCGCAGGCCTTTCTGAT
>JBHJJF010000058.1:0-9164 GCA_050042885.1 Candidatus Phaeomarinibacter sp. | reverse complement strand
TGCCAGCTTCAGCTGCTTCCACGAGTGCCCGCACAATCGGACTGTCGGCGGAGGTGCGATAGAGGGTCTGTTTGATCGCCACCACATCAGGGTCATTGGACGCCTGCCGCACGAACTGAACTACGACGTCAAAGCTCTCATACGGGTGATGCCCCAGTATGTCTATCTCCCGAATGGCAGCAAAACAGTCACCACCATGGTCACGAATACGTTCGGGGAAGCGCGCGTTGTACGGTACGAACTTCAGATCTGGCCGGTCGTCAACAATAAGCTGGGACGTTGCAGCTAACCCGACCAGGCCGTCGACAAGAATGACATCGCGCGGGCTGACCTCCAATTCCGAGATCACCAATTTGCGGAACCGTGACGGCATATTGCTCGCAATCTTCAGGCGCACCACATTGCCGCGCCGGCGGCGCTTAAGCGCGCTTTCAAAGAGACGGACAAGATCTTCCGCTTCTTCTTCGATTTCCAGGTCACTGTCGCGGATAATCCGGAAGACACCAGCCCCTTTCACCTCATAACCGGGGAACAGACGGCTGGAGAAAAGACCGATCACACTTTCCAGCGCTATGAACCGGATGGCCTCCTTGCCGTCCTGCGACATGTTGGGCAGCCGCACGAAGCGTTTGATCTTGCCAGGAATTGGCAGCAGCGCAGATAGCTGTTGACCATCGCGTTGGCGCCGTAGATCAAGCGCCATGGAAATTCCAAGATTTGGAATAAATGGGAATGGATGCGCCGGGTCGACAGCAAGAGGAGTCAAGACCGGGAATACTTCCTCAAGGAAGAAGGATTCCAGCCAGTCTTTCTCTGCGCGCGCGAGTTCATTTTCATCGACAACACGGATGCCGGTGTCTTCAAGCTCATCGTGCAGCTTTCGCCACATGTCCTGCTGTGAACGCATGAGGATGCCAGCGGCTGCATTCACCTGCTCGAGTTGCTGCGCTGGTGTTAGCCCTTCCTGGCTCGGCGTATCAACACCAGCCTGCACCTGGCCGTGCAGCCCTGCTACACGCACCATGTAGAACTCATCCAGGTTGTATGCGGAAATCGACAGTAAACGCAAGCGTTCAAGAAGCGTATTATATTCGTTCCCGCTTTCTTCAAGCTCTCTCCCATTGAAGGCCAGCCAGGAAAGCTCTCTGTTGATGAACCGATCATTCGAATCTGCGGAAATGGCCGGTACTGCCAATGCATCACTGCGCTTTGCAGTCTCGTTTGCCGCAGCGTGGCTGTGGTCGAAGGGCGTGACATTTGTCTCAGAGGTCATTTTCGCTTCCATGTCCTGCGGGGCGCGCCCAACGGCGCTGCGCCAAGTCTGGCTAAGCCAGCCATCGCACTCAGGTATGACGGATAGATGACAATTTCAGCTTTCAGGATGGTGAAACAAAGTTCCTAGGCTGCGTGAACCTTAAGGACGTCCCGTATCACCTTCATATTCAGCCGTTTTCCATGGCTCAGCGCATGAAAATCAATCTTTTCGACTATTGCGCGCGCTGCATGAGCTGACCTGTCAATCCTACGCGTAATGTACTCAATCATCTCCGGATTTGCGTGGACGCCGCGTTCGGAAAACAGTTTGGCGATGAGCTGGATGAGCAGCATCTCATCAGGCTCATTCAATTGCACAAGTGGCGCTGCGTTGAGACGAGACATGAGATCTGGCAATGGGAAGTGCAGTGTGCCGGGCACGGCAGTGCTCGTCAGCATCAAAGAAGCGCTCTTTTCCCGTGCAAAATTCAGCAGATGAAACAACGCAGGCGGACTCCGCAGCAGTTCGATATCTTCGACCACCAAGGCACTGCTGGAGATCAGGCTCGGTACCGCCTCCGACGTCAGGTCAACCGCATCGCAGGAGGCTGCACCTGCCCTCGCCCGCCATACGTCCGCCAGATGAGTCTTCCCACTACCTTCCGGGCCACACAGAACCACAACCGGCTGGGGCCAGTTTGGCCATTGGTCAATCCAGGCAACAGCGACTGCATTGCTTTGTGATACTAGGAAGTCGTCACGCCCTTGCGCCTGACGGTGATCAAGCGGCAGTGGGATCTGAGGACCGTTGGCGGCAGACCGGGCGTCAGTCACGGCGATTTCCCGTATACAGATCGCTCTTTAGATATTCGCCAAGGCCAAAGCGTGTCAGAACGCCAATCATCGCTGCCAATGGCAATGCCAGCAAAACTCCGACAAATCCAAAAAGTGTGCCGAAGGCGAACAATGCAAAGATCACCCATACCGGGTGCAACTGAACGCGTGAGCCCACAAGCCATGGGGTCAGGACATTTCCTTCCAGGGCCTGGCCAACAAAAAACACAGCAGCAACAGCTCCGATCATCAGCGGGTCAGGCCAGTACTGGACAAGTGCCAGACCGATGGACAAGACAAGGCCAACAAGTGCGCCAACATAAGGAATGAAACTGATCAACCCGGCTGTTAGGCCGACAACCAATCCAAAATCCAGCCCGATGATCGAGAGCGCGGTGGCATAAAATGTCCCAAGGGTGATGCAAACGGTCACCTGTCCGCGGACAAAGCCGGACAGCATGCCGTCCATCTCGCTCACCAGGCCACGAATGGTCTCGGCATGATCGCGCGGCAACCAGCTGTCCATCCGTTGGAGCATCCGGTCCCAGTCGAGCAGCAGGTAGAAGGCCACGACCGGCGTTACGAATACGAGCGACAAAAAGCTAACAAATGCCAGCCCACCCGTCAGCGCTCCCTGAAAAACCTGCCCCGCCCAGCCGACGGCCGCTTTGGCGATGTCTGTGAGGGCGGACTTTGCGTCTGCGTCAAATCCGGCGATGAACTGGGCGAGTTGCCCGTCCATAACACGATCAAATATGCCCCGGATTTGTTCGATGTATCCCGGCGCGCGCTGAATGAATTTCACGATCTGGTCCTGAAGCACGGGCAACAGAATGATCAACATAAGAATGAAAACCAGAAGTCCGACGACGGTGATAACACTCGTCGCAGCCATGCGGCTGAGGCCCAAGTCTTCAAGCCGATCCGCAATCGGATCAAGGAAATAGGCAATCGCCATGCCGGCAACGAAGGGCAACATGATGCCGCTGAACACATGCAGCAACAGGCCAAACGCAATGGCTGCAACCGTCCAGATAAGCGCCTGCCTGCCGAGTGTCATATGCTGCGCTCCTGGTCTTGTGATTGTTGCTGCGCCGAACCAGTTCCCGTTTCCCATGCACTTACGTCACGTACCCAGTCCACAAGGTAGCTGGCGCCGGATACCACTGTCGTGAGGCCGGTGAAGTAGGCTGCAAGAATAAGAAGTCCGCCGAATTGTGACTCAATGGCAAATCCAAGCACGGCCAAGACGGCGGCGGCATAGGCAATTTGTGCTGTCGTATTGATCTTGCTGACCATCAAAGGGCGCATGGTGACTGCGAAGCCAATCAGCCAGGAAATGAGAACGGCTCCGACGATTAGCACATCGCGGCTGACCGCCAGAACGACCAACCAGAATGGGATGAGTTCCTGCATGCCCAGGGATACGAAGATACTGACTAGCAGTGCTTTATCCGCGACCGGGTCCAGATAGGCGCCAAGCGTTGTCGTATAACCGAAGCGCTTGGCGATAAAGCCATCTACACCATCGGAAATACCGGCCGCCACGAAAACCCAGAACGCTGCTTCGTAGGCTTGGTTTCCAATAAGGTAGATAATGACTGGGACAAGAATAAGCCGTCCTAGCGTTATCAGATTTGGGACAAAGCTCACGGCGCTGTGGAACCTGAATTCTGTCGCGTCAGGCGGTCCGCAATTGCTTCATCTTCAGGAAGGCTGCCAGATGAAGCAGGTGCTGTGCTGGTAGGTGAGGCAACAGGTGCAGGCGCCACAGCATCACCAGAACCATTCAGAATTGGGCCCGGCGCAGTTGCCGAAGAAGCAAAGGCCAGCATCCAATATCCCCCTTCATCCACCAAACGCAGTTGACGTTGGGCAAGGTTGGAAGCAAGGGCCGGCATCGGACCGGACACCCGCAGATTGATCTGCGCCCCGCGTGGCGATACTGCCACAACCTCAACCTGCTGGACGATAGATGCAGCACTGAGACGCTGACGAATGGCTGCCCACTCCGCCAGGGAGCGGAACTCGACCGAAGTCGCTACAGTCTGCTCGAGGCCGAAAGCCACCGCGTTCTGAGTCTTCCAGCTTGCAATCATTGAGTTGCGAAGACCTTCTGCACCGGCTCTTGAAGCTTCTTCGATGGTTGCGCCCTCGAAGCTACGGCGCGTCTCATCGACGGAGCTTGGTGTAATACGATAGAGGGTCACGTCGAGCGTTGGCCCGTCACCACCCTTGGCGTGGGCAACGAGAACCTGCTCAACGCCGTAGCGCCTAGCAATCGGCTCAACGACCGCCCAGTCGGCGCCAATTGCGCTGCCGGCATCAATCGCCGAAAAGTCCTCAAGATCGCCGAGCGCTAGCCGAATGGGTACCAATGAATTTGAAAGGCCGATCGTTTCCCATGCAGCTCGCCAGGGATTTGGCTCATCAAAAAGAACCCGCACCCCCGGTGTATCAAGGACCGGCAAGAGCAGGCTCGGTGCCGCCTGATTTTCCGTGAAGCGAACACCCGACTGGCGCAGGAAGCGGCGGACCTGCTGCGGGTTCAGGCGCGCTGTGACGTCTCCCAGGTAGCGCGTGCCGGATACCCGCTCATTGGCGACGCCAATGCCGGTTACCAGCAATTCGCCGTCCGTAGCAGTGAGTGCAGGGAGCCGGGGCCAGTCCGCATAGAGCGTGAACCGGCGGAGGACTTCGTCTGCAGCTTTGATCCGCCCTTGGGAAAGAGCGGCTTCGCGTGCCTGGGCCGCATCAGCACCCGTCGCGTCAACTGCAACGCCTGTGACGGTGTAGACATCGGAGGAAGCCTGCGCCCACGCGGAACCCGCAAGGGCCGCGGCGAAGCCCATCACGGCGATGGCGAAAACCATCGTGCGGAGGCGTAAGGTCTGCTGCCTACCAATCAAAGCGTGTGTCGCCGCATGTGCCAAACTCGTCTCTCCTGCATATCCGGTCTTCAAAATCCAAATGGTCGACCCTTTTCGGGCTTTGCGACTATACCATTCCGCCTGCCAAAATGTGCTTCATTCCGATGGCATCATGGGCTTGCATTCTCGGGGTCTTTGGGCTCGTTTAGGCGCTCGCTGGCCTAGGGGCAAGACTCAGTGCATACAGCCAGCGGAATGCGGCCAAAAACCGACTTTTTTGCACGAGGACCATATGGCGGACCCAGCTGAGGGCACGAAACGCAATGGCATGACCTATGCCGAGGCTGGCGTGGACATTGATGCAGGCAACGCTCTGGTGCGGCTGATTGCCCCTATGGCAAAGGCCACCCGCCGGTCCGGCGCCGACAGCGATCTTGGCGGATTTGGCGGCCTGTTTGACCTCAAGGCTGCTGGGTTCACAGACCCCATTCTCGTGGCTGCGAACGATGGTGTGGGCACCAAGCTGCGCCTGGCTATCGACACTGGCATTCTCGATACGGTGGGCATCGATCTTGTCGCCATGTGCGTCAATGATCTCATCGTGCAGGGTGCGGAACCCCTTTTCTTCCTCGACTACTTTGCGACCGGGCATCTGGACGTGGAGGCGGCGGCACAGGTGGTGTCGGGTATAGCTGAGGGGTGCAAGCAATCTGGGTGCGCCCTGATCGGTGGCGAAACGGCTGAAATGCCTGGCATGTATCAGGGAGACGATTTCGATCTCGCTGGTTTTTCGGTTGGTGCTGCGGAACGCGGATCCCTCCTTCCGCACAATGACATAGCCCCGGGCGATGTCATTCTGGGCATGAGTTCCAGCGGCCTTCATTCCAACGGCTTCTCGCTCGTCCGCCGCCTGATTGCGGACGCAGGTGCAAAGCTTGATGACTCTGCCCCGTTCGAGTCGGATGCCAAGACACTCGGAGAAGCGCTGCTGACACCGACCCGGCTCTATGTGACGCCGCTTTTGCCGAGCATCAAGGCTGGCCAGATCAAGGCGCTGGCCCACATCACCGGCGGGGGGGTCAGCGAGAATATTCCGCGTGTCTTGCCTGACACTCTGACAGCACAGATTGATTACAGCGCCTGGGAGTTGCCGCCGGTTTTTGGATGGCTTCAGAAGCTTGGCGGCATGGACGACGCCGAGATGCGGCGGACGTTCAACTGCGGCATTGGCATGATCGCCGTTGTTTCACACGGCGACGATGCAGATGCGGTAACCGCCAGCCTGAACGATTTGGGCGTGCCGACACGCCAGATCGGGGTGATCGCTTCAGCATGAAAATAGCTATCCTGATTTCAGGCCGCGGCAGCAACATGGAACGGCTGATTGAGGCGGCCGCCGCGCCGGACTATCCGGCAGAAGTTGTCAAAGTCATCTCCAACAGGCCGGGTACGTCCGGGCGTGAGACGGCCGCAAAAGCCGGCATCGAGACGCAAGCCATCGACCACAAGAGCTTTGAAAGCCGTGCGGCGTTTGATGCAGCGCTGGAGCAGTCCCTTAACGATGCCGATGTGGACCTTGTCTGTCATGCAGGCTTCATGCGCATTCTGACGGACGAATTTGCCGCTCGCTGGCAAGGCCGCATGGTGAACATCCATCCATCGCTTCTCCCCTCATTCAAGGGCATCCGCGTTCAGCAGCAGGCCATTGATGCCGGCGCCACCATCTCCGGCTGCACCGTCCACTACATCATCCCGGCGCTTGATAGCGGCCCGATCATCAGCCAGGCGGCCGTGCCTGTCTTGCCGAACGATACGGCGGATACATTGTCAGCGCGTATTCTTAAAGCCGAGCATGTGCTCTATCCCGCAGCTGTCAGAAGGATAGCCTCCGGCGAGGTCAAACTCGTAGATGGCAAGGTTGTGCGCAGCTCAGACGCAAAAGGGGCGGACACTGAGTGCCCGCCCCTCTTTTCGCCAGCGCCCTGAGGCGTCTGCTGCTTAGCAATTAGCCAACAAGTTCGTCGTCTGAGAAGAAGTACTTGATTTCTTCTGCAGCGGTTTCCGGCGCGTCGGAGCCGTGCACTGAGTTGGCATCGATGCTCTCAGCAAAGTCAGCACGGATAGTGCCCGGGGCTGCGTCAGCCGGGTTGGTCGCACCCATCACTTCACGGTTCTTGGCAATGGCATTTTCGCCTTCCAGCACCTGAACCACCACGGGACCCGATGCCATGAAAGTGACGAGGTCGTTGAAAAAGGGACGCTCCTTGTGGACCGCGTAGAAGCCTTCCGCCTGCTCCTTGGTCATGTGGATGCGCTTGGAAGCCACGACCCGCAGGCCAGCAGATTCAAGACGATCAACGACCTTGCCGGTGATGTTCCGTTTGGTTGCGTCCGGCTTGATGATTGAGAAAGTGCGCTCAAGAGCCATGGATAGGTACCTTTCAGGTTGGCCAATCCGGTAACGTTCTGGCCGTCATGGGCGAAAATCCACATTGCCGCATTGCTTCAATGCAAAAGGGGCTGTGGACATCTGCCGAAGGACGCTTAGAAGTACCGTCTTTCTGGGAAATATAATCTCAGGGTCTGCTGCATCTAGTGCCGCAAATTCGCGCGGGTTATAGCCGCAGCTGTCACCCTCCTGCAAGCACCCAAACGCCACACAGCAAGGGCCCCACTGGGGCAAGTCTCACTGTTATGCTGCAAATCAACGATCTGACCTACCGCATCGGTGAGCGGGTTTTGATGGAAAACGCCACAGCCGGCGTCCCGGAAGGCAAGCATGTGGGCGTAGTCGGTCGCAACGGGGCCGGCAAGTCGACACTATTTGGGCTGATCAATGGTGACTTGCCGCCGGACGCGGGCTCCATATCGGTGCCCAAGAACTGGCGTATTGGTGGCGTGGAGCAGGAGGCACCGGCTACTGACAAGAGCCTCCTCGAAACGGTTCTGGAAGCAGACAAAGAGCGGCTGGACCTTCTTGCTGAAGCGGAGACTGCGACTGAGCCAAACCGCATCGCCGAGGTTCATACGCGGTTGGCAGACATCGATTCTCACAGCGCCCCTGCCCGTGCGGCCGCAATTTTGGCAGGGCTTGGCTTCAATGAAGCTGACCAGGCCCGCCCTACACGGGACTTTTCCGGTGGCTGGCGTATGCGCGTCGCGCTGGCAGCCCTGCTGTTCACGACGCCGGATCTGCTGCTGCTCGATGAGCCGACCAACTATCTCGATCTGGAAGGCACCATCTGGCTGGTCGACTTCCTGCGCAAGTACCCACGCACACTGCTGATCGTGAGCCATGACCGCGATCTACTGGATCAGGTGGCCAGCGGCATCCTGCATCTGGAGCACCGGCGGCTCTCCTACTATCCTGGCAATTTCGAACGGTTCCAGCGCTTGAAGTCCGAGCAGGCAGCGCATGATCTGGCGCTACGCAAGAAGCTGGATGACAAGCGCAAGCACATGACTGCGTTTGTGGAGCGGTTCCGGGCGAAAGCGTCCAAGGCGCGGCAGGCCCAAAGTCGACTCAAGGCCCTGTCGAAGCTGGATCTGCCAACGGTGCTGGCAGACGAGCACTCCGCCCGTATCAGCCTTCAGGGTCCCGAGGACCTGCTTCCACCGCCCATAATCACAATGGAAGATGCTGCAGTTGGCTATGGGGACAATCCCCCCGTCCTTGATCAGATGACATTGCGGATTGATCAGGACGACCGGATCGCCCTGCTGGGCGCTAATGGCAATGGCAAATCTACTTTCGCCAAACTTGTGACCGCGCGTCTCAAGCAGGCAAACGGAACCTTGCGGCGATCACCACGCCTGCGCATTGGCTACTTCGCGCAACATCAGGTGGACGAACTGGCGGACGGCCTGACGCCGTATCAAAACATGCGTCAGCGCATGGAGAAGTTCGGCGAAGTCACTGACGCACAGGTGCGCGCCCGCGTGGGCGCTATTGGCTTCTCCGGGCAGCGCGCGGACGTGAAAGTGGCGGATCTATCAGGTGGTGATAAAGCACGTCTGTTGCTGGCGATTGCGACCTTTGACAAGCCGCACATGCTGGTGCTCGACGAGCCGACCAATCATCTGGACATGGAAGGCAGGGATCAGCTGGTGAATGCCATCAATGAGTATTCCGGCGCGGTCATCCTCATCAGCCATGACCAGCACTTGATTGATTCCTGAGCGGATCGTTAGTGGCTCGTCCACGAC
>JBHJJF010000057.1:0-12092 GCA_050042885.1 Candidatus Phaeomarinibacter sp. | reverse complement strand
CGTCGTCTCAAAATAATGTTCTGTGTCCGACCCATCAAACACAGGCGCACTATGCACTTTGCGACCCGCCATAGCGGACGCCATCAGAGCCTTCACCTGCTCTGTCGGAAATACAATCGACGCCGGTAGCTTGATCGCCCCCTTTTCGGGCTTTGAGAGCGTCGCAACGCCGCCGCTATTCTCTCGTTGAGCCGTGCCTTCAATTTCCTCAATAGATGTCCCATTCATAAAATGACTCATGGAGAAATTGAAGTCGTTGCCATCACCGGACTCCCAGGAGTTGACCCTAAAGTCGCTGACAAAACTGGAGCCCTGTTTGCTTCCCATCCGGTTTACAATGCGCTGGCTGGTAACAAACCCGTCGCAGGAAGAACCTTGCCACTCAATCACCAGGCGCCCGCTTACAGACGAGATGTCAGACCCTTCCGCACTGCCAAGCATCTTCATGGAGTAGACCGCGCGATGTGGCGCAAGGCTGCTGGCCGCTGCATTTGCTGCGGGAAGGAAAAAAAATACTGCGGTGACTGTTGCGGCAACAGCCGCGCTTAGGTGTCTTTTCAACATACCAGTAACCTAGCGCGTCGCGCGTGAATGTCCTAACCCGGCAGAAAGTGCCGACTTACCCACTTGGACTGCAGCTCTTGCCACACCTAGTGGTGAATGGGACACCTCAAAACACGCGGAAAACTGCGACAAATTTGATTAACAACAGAAGGCATGCCCCTTGCTCCTTCTTGTTCAGCCATCAAAGATGCACGTCGGCAATCGCATTTAAGGCTGTGCAGTGAACAGGAGTACACGAGCAATGTATCATGCGGTCACACCAGAGCAGGGCGTAGTCCCTATTCCGGGTCTGAATGAAGAAAAAGACCCGCACACCGATTTCACACGGATCGGAAAACCCGCCATCCAGATGCCCCGGGAAACGAGGGAACTGATTGAGCGCGCACTTACATACGCAGCAGAAGCTCAAAGGACAATTTCAGAACAGAAGTCGCGCATTGAACAGCTCGAAACACTGTCGATGACCGATGAACTTACCGGCCTGTTGAACCGTCGTGGCTTTTTGGATGCGCTGGCCCGTGCGCTCGGAAACGCCAAGCGGCACGAGGAAGCAGGCCTTCTGATTGCGATTGATCTTGATGGGTTCAAACCCATCAACGACACTTTGGGACATGCCGCTGGCGACGCCATGCTCAAGAATGTGGCTGACTTCCTATCAGCACGCGTGCGCAATACGGACTATTTGGCGCGCATGGGTGGAGATGAATTTGCAATTTTGATGGTCAACGGCGACTTGGCCCCGGCCCGCCATCGCGCCATCAAGCTCAAAGCGGCATTGAACCAGGCCACTGCAAACATCAATCACAACCACATCCCGGTCAAAGCGAGTTTTGGTATTGCGCCATACGACAACAACGCTTCGCCGGAGCAGGTTATGCACATGGCCGACGTAGCGATGTACCACGACAAGCGGCGGCGGTCGCCTGAGCCAACACATCTACGGCCATTTGCTGCGGCGGAATAGCGGCCGAACAATCGCGTTCAAAACTGGACCGCGGCACCCTCGGGTTGTTGCTGTGTGATGCAGTGGATCACCCCACCACCGCGCGCGATATCCAGTGAGGGCACCTGGACACACTCTCTTCCGGGGAATGCATCCGCGATGATGCGGGCAGCCTCGTCATCAGCCGCATCGTCAAATGCCGGGACAATCACGGCATCATTCGCGATGTAAAAATTTATGTATGAAAGCGGCATTGTGCGGCCATCGTCATGCTGCCGTTGCTGGGGCTGAGGCACTTCAATGACCTCAAGGTCACGTCCCCCGGCATCTTTCATTTCTCTGAGCCGGTGCAGGTTGTCCTGCATGGAAGCATAATTCGCTTCACCCTGAGAAGGCATGTTCAGCAGCACTCTTCCGCGTCCGGCAAAACACGCAATCATGTCTATGTGACCGTCTGTTTCATCCCCTGCCAAACCGTCCCCAAGCCAAAGCACCCGACGTACGCCAAGATACATGGCAATCATCTCCGCAACCTCTCGAGGCTGCAGCTCCGGGTTCCTGTTGCTATTAAGCAGACACTGTTCTGTTGTCAGTAGCGTGCCGTAACCATCCACACTGAAACTGCCACCTTCCATCACGAGCGGGGCGTCAAAAACGGTCATACCAAGGCGTGAAAGCACCTCACCTCCGACTCGCGCATCATGTTCGACGTGCGCATACTTTGCGCCCCACCCGTTGAACTGCCAATGCACGCCGGCCACACCAAGCGATGGGTCTTTGACAAATGTCGGGCCGGTGTCGCGGGCCCAACTGTCATCAATCTCCAGCGCCACTACTTCGACGCCTGTTCCACAAGCAAACTTTGCTTCAGCTGCATCGTCGGGATGCGCGATCATCGTCACCGGCTCATACTGAGCAATTGCCCTGGCCACCTGCGCGTATGCGACATATGCCTGTGGCATGTAGGGGCCCCACAGGTCACCGCGCCGCGGCCACTGCATCCAGCACCGCGCATGAGGCTCCCACTCCGCTGGCATGAACATCCCATGGGCAACCGGCGAATGGACGAACGGATCAGTCATGCAACCTCGATTGCGGCTGGTCACGCACACTTCCGCTACCGGGCTGAGCATGCGAAAAGAAAACAAAAGCAGGCGTGGCGCCCAACAAGACTCTCTGGCGGCGCACGTCCCAATCAGTACACACGATCAGGAGGCACCACAAATGCCCGGCACCGTTGAGGCAAGACTAAACAAGCTTGGTATAAGCCTGCCTGATCCGGCAGCGCCCGCGGCCAACTATGTGCCCTATGTCGTTACAGGAAACCTGGTGTTCATTTCAGGTCAGGTCCCGGTTGATGAAACCGGTCTGCCCTATCGCGGCAAAGTAGGCGACGAGGTAAGCCAGGACGATGCAGTGAAAGCAGCTCGCCTGTGCGGCGTCAACATTCTTGCGGCCCTCCGGCAAGCGTGCGACGGCGATCTCGACCGGGTGACCCGGTGTGTAAAGCTGGGAGGTTTTGTCAATGGCACAGCAGACTTTGATCAACACCCTGCTGTCATCAACGGCTGCTCGGACTTGATGGTCGATGTGTTTGGAGATGCCGGCAAGCATGCCCGTTTTGCACTGGGTGCAAGCAACCTGCCATTCGGTGTTGCCGTCGAGATCGACGCTGTGTTCGAGATCGCCTGAGATGCCGCGTGACCTATCCTGGCTCACGGCCACACCCGTCGCTCATCGTGGTCTTCATGGCCTTACAGACGGCATCGTCGAAAACCTGCCGCAAGCGTTCCAGGCCGCGATCGATAACGGATATGCCATCGAGTGCGACCTGCAACTGTCGGCAGATGGCGAAGCCATGGTTTTTCATGATGCAACTCTAGATCGGCTCACCGAGGAGACCGGTAGGGTTTTCAGACGCAGTGCCGCAGACCTAAAAAAGGTATCTTTCAAGTCTTCAACAGACCGTATGCAAACGCTTGGTGAGTTTCTCGACCAAGTCAGCGAGCACGTCGTCCCGGTTATTGAGCTCAAGATCAAGACCGGTCACGAAGGACCACTCGAAGAGCGCACAGCGGACGTTCTGAAGTCCTACAAAGGTCCGGCGGCTGTCATGTCGTTCAATCCGCGAAGTATGGGTTGGTTTGCCGAGAACGCACCCGATGTCACACGAGGGCAGCTGTCATACGGCTACCGGGACGGCCCCGCGCTGGGGATACCAGCCAACCAACGCTTCGCTTTGAGGCACATGCTCTACAATGTCACAAGCCGCCCGCATTTCATCGGGTTTGACATCAATGCCCTTCCGCAATGGTCGGTTGAACTGCGCCGTAGGCTGGGGCTTCCTGTTCTCACCTGGACGGTGCGCAGTGACGCCCATCGAGAAACGGCCGCCCAACAGGCGGACCAGATTATCTTTGAGACTTTCCAGCCGTGAAACCCGCCCTAACTTCCATCCTGACCAGTAGACGGATAGGCTGACACGCACATGGGCGACGCCGAAAAAATCATCGCACGAACCGCAGAAAGCATGAGCAGTATTGACGCTGCTCAATGGGACGCCTGCGCGAACCCTGGTGGTGACATTGCATACAACCCATTCCTCTCTCATGCGTTCCTGAAGGCGTTGGAGGACTCTGGCTCAGCTACGAAAGACACCGGCTGGAAGCCGTACCACGTCCTTGTCGAGGACGGCCGCGGACACGTTACCGGATGTGCACCCGCCTATCTCAAGGGACACTCACAGGGCGAATTCGTGTTCGACTATGGTTGGGCTGATGCGTGGGAGCGCGCCGGTGGCCAGTATTATCCCAAGCTTCAGGTGTCTGTCCCGTTCACGCCTGCAACCGGTCGCCGCCTGCTTGCCCGTCCCGGTCCAGAAGCGCAGCAGACCGAAGACCAAATTGCAGCCGCACTGGTCGAGATCACAAACCAGCTTGATCTGTCGTCGTGTCACATGACCTTCCTGCCGGAAAAGCAATGGACCCACCTGGGTGACATCGGCTTTCTTCAACGCACGGATCAGCAGTTTCACTGGGAAGATGATGGATATGGTGACTTTGATGGTTTTCTCGCCGCACTCGCCTCACGCAAACGCAAGAACCTGAAGAAAGAACGTGCACGGGCCGTTGAGAAGGACATTGAGATCGAATGGGTCACTGGCTCAGATATCACCGAGGACCATTGGGATGCTTTCTTCACCTTCTACATGGATACAGGCAGCCGAAAATGGGGCACGCCTTATTTGACACGCACGTGTTTCTCCATGCTTGGGGAAGTCGTGCCAGACGACATTCTGCTCATCCTCGCCAAGCGGCATGGTCGCTATATCGCAGGCGCCATGAACATGATCGGTTCCGAGACCCTGTTCGGTCGCTACTGGGGGTGTACTGAGCATCATGACTTTCTGCATTTTGAGGTTTGCTACTATCAGGCCATCCAGTTTGCTCTGTCACGCGGTCTCAAGCGGGTGGAGGCTGGAGCGCAGGGCGCCCACAAGCTAGCGCGCGGCTATGTGCCCAAGCTGACCTATTCCGCCCACTACATTCCCAATACCAGCTTCCGGGAAGCCGTCGATAATTATCTCGCCAGCGAGCGCCGGCACGTCGCAGCTGACGCAGACTTGCTTCTGGACCATGCGCCCTTCAAGAAAACAGACCAGCCCAGCCGTCAGGACTAAGGAAACACTTATGAGCCTCACAACGCCATATGATGAAAACAACATCTTTGCGAAGATTCTACGTGGGGAGGCGCCTGCCCATGAGGTTTACGAGGACGCGCATACCTTCGCATTCATGGACATCATGCCCATGGCCGAAGGGCACACCCTGGTCATCCCGCGAGAACCGGCGGTCAATATGTTCGATCTGAGTGAAGCCGCAGCCGAGGCAATGCTCCGCACCACACGTAAAGTGGCCCATGCCGTACGCTCCACCTTTGACCCGCACGGCGTCATTTGCGCTCAGTTTTCAGGCGCCCCTGCCGGACAGACAGTGTTTCACATCCACTTCCATGTCATTCCGCGCTGGGAAGGGGTCGAGATGAACCTCCATGCCCGGACCATGCAGGAGGCGGACATTCTGGCCGATCATGCCAGTCGCATTACCAACAATCTGGGGTAAGCTGGCACAAACAAAAAGGACGATACCCAGGGGGACAAGACAATGCGCATGGTTCATGCCGCACTATTGCTACTCGGCACGGCACTAATCACCGGTCCGGCCGCTACAGAACCGAAAACCGCCGGCGGCTGGACACTGGAACCGGTCACTGGCCCCTCCCCCTTTCATGGCATCCACGGCTTAACGGTTACGCCTGAGGGCCGCCTCCTAGCTGGTTCCGTGGTCGGCGCAACACTCTACGAAATTGATCGCAACACTGGTGATGTCACAATCGCCGAACCCGCCCCCAATGGTATGGCAGACGATGTGGAGCAAGGCCCGGACGGCACCATAGCATGGACAGCGTTCCTGCAAGGCAAGGTGTTTGCCCGCACCCCCGATGGCGAGCTGCTGACGCTGGCGGAAGGCCTGCCCGGCACCAACTCACTGGCCTGGAATGCTGAAGGCCGCCTGTTCATGACACAGGTTTTTGCCGGCGATGCTCTTTGGGAACTCGATCCAAAGGGTAAGGATGAGCCACGCCTCATCATGAAAGACATGGGCGGATTGAACGGCTTTGACTTTGGTCCGGACGGCCATCTCTACGGTCCGATCTGGTTCAAGAAACAAATTGCTCGTGTCAACATCGATGCCGGAACACTTGATGTGAAAGCGGACGGGTTTCAGACACCGGCAGCGGTCAATTTCAACTCGAAGAACGAGCTGTATGCCGTAGACACGCAAGCCGGCGAAGTCATTCGCGTAGACGTTGCCTCGGGCATGAAGACGATCGTTGCACAGGTAAAACCGGCCATCGACAATTTGGCTTTCGCACCGGACGACACGCTCTACATCTCCAACATGGCGGACAACGCCATCATCGAGGTGAACGTTGAGACAGGTGAAAGCACTGCCCTCACCTCTGGTCCTCTCGCAGTTGCAGCGGACATTGCGCTGAGCCAAAACGGCAAGAAGGTTTACGTCGCAGACGTTTTTGCTTTCCGCGCAATTGATATTGAGACCGGCGCTGTGGAGGAGATCGCCCGCGTTTTCGCACAGGAGATGGACTACCCACTCAGCGAAGCAGCGAACCATGGCCGCATTGGCGCAGCCGGCCTCACTGCGGGTGCCGTTCAGCTCTTTGACATGACCGGCAAGTCGCTGGGACTTCATCACGGATTCACCACACCGACCGAGGCACTTCCCCTTGAGGACGGTGCCGTGCTTGTCACCGAATATGCGCGCGGTGCCATTGTTCGTGCTGGCCCGGAAAACTGGGATGAGCGTATCGACGTGTTCGAAGGCCTCGACGGGCCCGCTATGATGCTACAGGGGCCCGACGGCACCATCTATGTATCGGAAACCGGTGCAGGCCGCATTATCCGTCTGACCGATTCAGGCGGCATCGAAACCGTCGTGGAGGGGCTAGAAAACCCGGAAGGGTTCGACCTCCTGGACGATGGACGCATCGTGGTAGCTGAAGCGAAGGCCGGCCGCATTTCCATTGCTAATCCAGCGACAGGCAACAAACAGGTCATCGCAGAAGGCCTCCCCTTCGGCATTATCCCGGCAGAGGGGCCAGAAGTCTTTATGCCCACGGGCATTGCAGTCGCGCCGGACGGCAGCATTTACTTCTCATCTGAACATCTCGCCCAGGTGTTCCGGCTCACACAGGGTGAGTAGATGGCTGAGCCCGGACTAGATCTCGGTCTCACACACAATGCCCTTGTCTGCACCGATGCAGACAAGACGATAGACTTCTACACACGTTATGGCGGCATGACGTCGATCCATGACCGATATGACTCAGGTGTCAGGGTGTTTTGGCTCTCGGACCTCAGACGCGCCTTTGCCGTGGGCTTCCTTGAGTCAAAAGAGGCTGAGGCACCTCTGGGTCCATTTGGACATCTCGGCGTAGGTGTTGATAGCCGCGAGCGGGTGGATGAGCTCGTCGCCATGGCGGAGGCTGAGGACCGACATGTCGAAGGGCCAACGGACACGGGCCCGCCGGTCGGCTACTGGGCCTTCATCAGGGACCCGGATGGGCACACACTTGAGGTGAGCCATGGGCAGGCTGTGGAGTTTGCAGTTGAAGAAAACCGAGCGGCAAGATCCTCCTGACACAATGCTGTCAGGAGGGGTCTGGCACAGTGCCCCTTCACTCACAAATGGAGAGACACATGGGACACGCACCTCAACACTTCACCGTATGGGCCGAGATTCCGACAACCGATATTGATCGCTCTATCACTTTCTACAACGACGTTTTTGACCTCGAGCTCAAGCGTGACGACAGCGGCCCCAACCCCATGGCCATGTTCCCCACCGCAGACGGCACTGGCGTTGCCGGTCACATCTACCCGGGCACACCGGCCAAGTCAGGCGAAGGCCCAACCGCGCATTTTGCGGTTCCCGGCAAGCTCGAAGAGGCTATGGCGCGTACTGGCAAGGCTGGTGGCAAAGTTCTCAGCGACCCAATCACCATTCCGGCGGGCCGGTTTGCATACGCAACCGATCCCGACGGAAACTCCATCGGTCTGTTTGAGACCATCGGATAACGCCAGGCGGACACACCCATGCGCAGAGCCGATCGCCTTTTCCAGATCGTTCAGCATCTAAGGGGTGGTCGGCTCACCACCGCGCGACAGTTGTCCGAACGTCTCGAAGTTTCCGAGCGTACGATCTACCGCGACATAGCTGACCTTATTGGCGCAGGCGTTCCCATCGATGGGGAAGCAGGCATCGGATATCTCATGCGCGAAGGGTTTGACCTTCCGCCCATGATGTTCTCAAAGGACGAAATCGTGGCCCTGGTGGCAGGTGCCAGGCTCATCCGTGCCTGGGGTGGCACCGAGATGGCGCGGGCGGCTCAGGAGGCCCTGGTCAAGATCGAATCCGTACTTCCCCCGTCGGCGCGAGACCATAGCCGACAGGTGCAGATTCACGCTTTTGCCCCACCTCAAATCAATGAAGACTACCGGCGGAGACTGGACGACCTGGAGCGGGCCGTGGAGGCCCGCACAAAGCTGGTCATCGACTATGAAGATGCGGCAGGCGACACAACCAAGCGAACCATTCGCCCTCTGGGACTTTGGTACTGGGGCCGCGTGTGGACAATCGTTGGCTGGTGCGAGTTGCGGACAGACTTTCGCATGTTCCGGCTGGACCGCATCAGCTCCATGAAAACCACGGGAAAATTCGCACACGAGCCGGATAAGTCCCTGACGGAGTTCTATCGCCAGATGGAGCTCGATGGCCGCAAACAACCGCAATGGTAAGAAACAAAAAGGGGCGCTTCCTCAGGAGACGCCCTTTCCGAATGTTCGTATCGAGTGCCTACTTGGCGGCCTTTGCAGGAGCCTTCTTGCCGCCCTTTTTCTTGCTGGGCGGCGGCGCTGCGGCTTCAACCGCAAAGGACAACGCATCATCCTTCACATCCACATGCACGACACCACCACGTTTGAGTTTGCCGAACAGCAACTCCTCAGCCAGCGGTTTCTTGACGTGCTCCTGGATAATCCGGCCAAGCGGACGGGCCCCGAAAGCTTCATCAAAGCCGCGTTCTCCAAGCCACTTGTTGGCAGCACAGGACAGCTCGATGGTCACGTTGCGGTCAGCCAGTTGCACTTCAAGCTGAAGTACGAACTTCTCGACCACGCGAGCAATGATTTCTTCCGACAGGCCGGCAAACGGAATAACCGCATCCAGACGGTTGCGGAATTCCGGCGTGAAGAGCTTCTTGATCGCTTCTTCATCCTCACCTTCCCGCTTGGTGCGGCCAAAGCCGATCGGCGGCTTCTGCATGTCGGAGGCGCCAGCGTTCGTCGTCATGATCAGGATCACATTGCGGAAGTCGATCTTCTTGCCGTTGTGGTCCGTTAGCTGGCCATGGTCCATCACCTGCAACAGGATGTTGAACAGGTCCGGGTGGGCCTTTTCGATTTCATCGAGCAGTAACACACAGTGCGGATGCTGATCCACGCCGTCTGTCAACAAACCACCCTGATCAACGCCAACATAGCCCGGAGGTGCCCCAATCAGGCGGGAGACGGTGTGGCGCTCCATGATCTCGGACATGTCAAAGCGCAGTAGCTCCACGCCCATGATAGAGGCCAGTTGACGCGCAACTTCCGTCTTGCCAACACCGGTCGGGCCGGAGAAGAGGTACGAGCCGATAGGCTTTTCAGGCTCACGAAGACCGGCACGTGCCAGCTTGATGGCTGCAGAGAGCGCCGTGATGGCTTCATCCTGGCCAAACACCACACGCTGGAGATCCTTGTCGAGATTCTCGAGCTTCTCTGTGTCTGTCTTGGTGACAGATTTAGGCGGGAGGCGGGCCATAGTGGAAAGCACCGCTTCCACTTCCTTCACGCCAACCGTCTTCTTGCGGCTGCTTTCAGGCAGCAGCATCTGCGACGCGCCAACCTCATCGATGACATCAATTGCTTTATCCGGAAGCTTCCGGTCATGCATGTATCGTGCGGACAGCTCAACGGCAGTCTTGATGGCGTCATTCGTGTAGCGGATCTTGTGATAGTCCTCGAAATACGGTTTGAGACCCTTGAGGATTTTCACAGCATCCGGAATGGACGGTTCGGTCACATCGATCTTCTGGAACCGTCGCACTAGGGCGCGGTCCTTCTCGAAGTGCTGGCGATATTCCTTGTAAGTGGTGGACCCTATGCACCGCAGCTCGCCATTCTGTAAGGCCGGCTTCAGTAGGTTCGATGCATCCATAGCACCACCAGATGTGGCACCCGCACCAATAACTGTGTGTATCTCGTCAATGAACATGACCGCGCCCGGAAACTCTTCGAGTTCCTTCACAACCGCTTTGAGGCGTTCCTCGAAGTCACCGCGATAACGGGTCCCCGCCAGCAGCGCACCCATATCAAGCGAGAATATGGTGGCGTCCTTTAGGACTTCCGGCACCTCACCATTCACAATCTTCCGAGCAAGGCCTTCCGCAATCGCTGTCTTGCCGACGCCCGGATCACCCACAAACAGTGGATTGTTCTTAGAGCGACGGCAAAGAATCTGGATGGTCCGGTCGATCTCTGCATCACGCCCTATGAGCGGATCGATCTTGCCGTCCATGGCCTTCTTGTTGAGGTCGACGCAATAGGTCTCGAGGGCCTCCGTACCATCCTTCGCGGAACGGTCCGCACCCTCTTCTTCCTCGTTTGCGCCGCGTGGCGAGCGGCTTTCGCTCATGTCGGCACGCTTGGCGATGCCGTGGCTGATGTAGTTCACCGCGTCGTAGCGCGTCATGTCCTGCTCCTGCAGGAAATACGCCGCGTGGCTTTCACGTTCGGCGAAAATCGCAACGAGCACATTCGCGCCCGTTACCTCTTCTCGGCCTGACGACTGCACATGAATGACGGCGCGTTGGATCACACGCTGGACCCCGGCAGTGGGTTTAGAGTCTTCGCCGCTGGTAATAATGAGGTTCGCCAACTCATTGTCGATATAGGCGGCAAGGTCTGTCCGCAGCTTGTCGAGATCAACGGAGCAGGCACGCATGACAGCGGCCGCGTCCGAATCATCAATCAGCGCCAGAAGCAGATGCTCAAGCGTTGCATATTCATGACCCCGCTCATTGGCCAATGCCAAAGCGCGGTGAAGACCTTCTTCAAGGCTGCGAGAAAAGGATGGCAAGGCACTCAACTCCTCAATGACGCGAGGGCCGGACTCATGCCCCGCTTAGTCAGTCTGACGTCGGTTTGGCCATTCTGCAATGAGGAGACGATTTACTCTTTCTCCATGGTGCATTGCAGGGGATGCTGGTGTTGGCCTGCGAGATCCATCACCTGGGTGACTTTGGTCTCAGCGACCTCGTAAGTGAAGATGCCACACACGCCGACGCCGTTTTGATGCACATGCAGCATCACCCGTGTGGCGTCTTCGCTTCCCATATGGAAAACGCGTTCAAGTACGTGAATGACGAACTCCATGGGCGTGTAGTCGTCATTGAGTAGAAGCACCTTGTAGAGCGAGGGCTTCTTCGTCTTCGGCTGCGTCTTGGTGATGACGCCCGTATCTGATCCCCCGCGACCGGGCGGCTCATCCGGAGCACCAGGTTCCTCAGGCGTCAGGGTAAAGGGATGCAGTAAGTGTGACGTCGCGTTCATGAACTCAATGTGCAATACGGAAAAACCATCGTGGAAGACTTCCCGACAGTGTATCAGGAATATGGTGCCGATTGCGCAAATGTGAAGGTACCGCGCCAAAATCACGGATACCGGGACATATCTGGCGCTTCTTCAAATGCCAATTAGCGAATGATTTCGCCTTCAAGCTCCTCGAGCCAGTCTTCAACCCGGGCCTTGTTGACCCCGAAATCGTAGTAGCCTGTTTTGGAGCGGCTGTAGATTGCGATCGTGGAGTGCTTGGCATCAACCGGCAGAACCCTGATGGAAATCATAACCATGAAGTTCAAAACCGCAGAATAGTGCAAGAATTCGAAAGCCAAGGCCACTTCGACC
>JBHJJF010000056.1:0-5391 GCA_050042885.1 Candidatus Phaeomarinibacter sp. | reverse complement strand
GATCCGCCCGCCCAAGTCGCGATTGGGACCTGCCACACCGGAGGATCGCACGGCTACCATGGCGGCAAGTCCGAGCGGATCCTCCTATGATGCATCAGTCGACCGAGAGGCTGCATATGAGATCCTGCAGAAGCGGCGTGCTGAGCTTGAGGCTGAACGCGCCAAAGCAGAAAAAGCGGCAACTGCTGAAAAAGAGCGCAAGGAGCGCGAGAAAGCGGAAGCCCGCGCCCGTCCAAGGGCATCGCGCCGTCAGGGCGCGACCGAGGCCTTTGTTAAGTCCATGATGCGCCAGGTCGGTCGGACACTTGGCCGGGAGCTGATCCGCGGCATTCTGGGATCGCTCAAGCGCTAAGAACAATTCTCGTTTTGGTTGTGCAAAACCGGACAGCAGATCGATATTACAAAAACGAGTGTTAATCGAGTACTGCAACTTTTACGTTTATTTTACTGTATCGATCTCTAATCCCCCTACACCGGCTCACTGCAGGTGGACATGAGAGGGGAAAATCATGGGTATGTTTGATCGCGGCATTACCGCCGCAGTGAAAGAGACCGCATCGAAAAAGAAAAGCGGTGCGAAAGACCAGAATTCGACTGAATCCGCCATCCTGGCCCTGGCCGCTGGTGAAGAGATTTCTGTGCCGGAGGGCGCCCGGGACGGCGCCGCTGGCGCACAATGGCAAGCCATCGCAACCATTGCGGATAGCATGAGCAAATCAGCACAGCTGTCTCAAATGGTCGACGAAATGCCAATCAACGTCATGATGTGTGATCCTGAGGACTTCAAGATCAACTACGTCAACAAGACCAGCCTGGACACATTGCGCTCGATTGAGCACCTGCTGCCTATCAAAGTTGACGAGATTGCCGGCGCAACGATTGACGTCTTCCACAAGAACCCGGTGCATCACCGCACCATGCTTTCTGCCCCGGCAAACCAGCCGCACAAGGCACTCATTCAATAGGGCCCGGAAAAGCAGGAACTCAACGTGTCCGCTATCACCAATGCCGATGGCAGCTATGCCGGCCCCATGCTGAGCTGGAGTGTCGTGACCTCGCAGATCGCGATGGCCGAAAAGGTCAAAGAGGTCGTCGATGTCGTGGCATCCGCTTCAACAGAACTCGACGCAACTGCCCGCGGCATGAGCGGGTCAGCTGAAGAAGCCAGCAGCCGGGCGTCCGCCGTTGCTGCTGCATCGGAAGAAGCTTCCACCAATGTGCAGACCGTCGCTGGTGCTGCAGAAGAACTTGCCAGTTCGGTTCAGGAGATCGGCCGTCAGGTCGCACAGTCATCAGAAATCGCGGTTCGGGCCGTGGATGAAGCGACCCGCACCAACGAAACGGTGCAGAGCCTGGCTGAAGCGGCCGGGCGCATCGACGATGTGGTGAGCCTGATTACGGACATTGCCAGCCAGACCAACCTGCTGGCTCTCAATGCCACTATTGAAGCGGCGCGCGCCGGTGAAGCCGGCAAGGGCTATGCGGTCGTGGCATCTGAAGTGAAGGCGCTTGCCACACAAACGGCAAAGGCGACCGAAGACATCGGCACGCAGATCTCCGCCATTCAGAACGTGACCTCAAGCGCTGTGGATGCCATTGGATCGATCCAGTCAACCATTGACGAGATCTCAACCATCTCTGCGGCCATTGCGTCAGCTGTTGAACAGCAGGGCAGTGCCACACAGGAGATTGCCCGCAACGTACAGGAAGCGTCGACAGGTACTCAGGAAGTGTCTGCAAACATATCCGGCGTGTCTTCATCTGTCAGTGAGACAGGGGCATCCGCAGGTGAGGTGCTGACTGCAGCCGGTGAGCTTTCCCAGCACGCTGCTCAGTTGCGCAGCGAGATTGATGGCTTCCTTACTCAGATGAACGCTGCCTAGGTCGATCCACGGCTCCAATCGGGACATCTGACGCGAATAACCGGGATCCGTCTTTCATGCGGGTCCCGGTTTTTTGCCCCTTAGTGGTGCAGGCCGGCTATCACTTTGTTTGCAGTTGCGGATTAGACTTGCGCGACGTGTGATCACGGCGGCCGAATGGCTCATGCCGTGATTGACCACAGGGAGCCAACCGCGTGCTGCGCCGAGACACCCAGAACCGAAAAAGCACAAACGAGCGAGAGAGCTTCGCTGCACGCCTCGTGCGCCGAGAGCTGCTCGCTCTTGAGTGGGCAGTCGTCGCATTGGTTGTCGTCTTTGTTGTCCTGCCCGTTGGGCTGATCCTGCTTTACCGGGTCGTGCCGCCACCGCTGACGAGCGTCATGGTGTTGAGACTTGTGGAAGGACAAAGCCTGACACGGGAGTGGGTGCCGCTTGAACGCATTGCTCCATCCGTTCGCTACGCAGTTATTGCCTCCGAGGACAATACATTCTGTACCCACAACGGCGTGGACTGGACGGCGTTGCGCCAGGCGCTTGATGCGGAGATCGATGGCGGGGGCCAGGGCGGCGCCAGCACCATTACCATGCAGACGGCGCGCAACCTGATGCTTTGGCCCGGGCGCAACTACATCCGCAAGGCGTTGGAGCTTTACATCGCGACACTCATTGATGCCCTGTGGCCGAAAGAGCGGATTTTCGAGGTCTATTTGAATATTGCCGAATGGGGTCCGGGTGTCTTTGGCATAGAGGCAGCCGCCCGGCATCATTTTGGTGTGTCCGCCAAGGATGTCACCTCTCGCGAGGCAGCACGGCTGGCGGTTGTTCTGCCCAACCCGATAGAGCTTCACGCGACAGCGTCAACAGGCCATGTCACCCGTCAGGCCGCGGTTGTCCGCAAAAGAATTGGTCAGCTAGGGCCTCTTTTGGACTGTGTCAGACCCCAATTGTGACACATCTAGTCTTGGTTAACTTGCGTTAACTTCTTATTTTTCTTTTGGTCCATCGTAGTCTGTAATGCCCTGCGTCAGCGCATAGCAAGCAAGGCGAATAGAAAGCGGGACCTTTACTTTCTCACCATCCCTCTCTCCTTTCTCATAGTACTGGATGATGCGCGGTTTCAGGCCAAGTGCTTTTGCAGCATCTTTTTGAGACATGCCTAAAGACTTTCTCCAGCGCTTGAATTCTTTCTCATCCATACCTGAGCCACCCGATGCCATGGGTCCCTAACACTTCGTTTACGCACGATGTGCGCTTTTTTCTTGACCTCTGCGCACAGTGTGCGTATATAGGATACATATTACGGTTTTATGACACCGTCGATGACCGGCGATGTTTTGAAACCGTTGCAAGATAGGAGAGCCACCCATGCTGAAGAATATGATGTACTGGCTCTCTTTCGGGGTCACCTCCCGGAAGGAGCAACACAAGTCCCGCCATCCATATGCGGGCCACAACGCCGAAGATGAGCGATCCTTCGCCCGTCGCATGGCGTTCTACAAGGCACACCCGCACCATTAGTTCATAGTGCCGGTGAGATAAGTAAAGAAGAGGCGGCCCCGCCATGCGGGCCCGCCTTTTTCTTTGTTCATAATGCGATGAAGCATGGTCTTTCAGGCCGTCACCAGCCGGGCCAGTTCCCCAAACGCCACCTGATCTCCGCGGGGGACGGCAATCAAGGGAATGTCGCCGGTAAAGCGTTGGATGGCCGTGCAGGTTTCCTCAAGCGGGATACCTGCATCCTCGGTTTCGCTTACAACGATTGCGATGGGCGGCAGCCCCTTTTGGGTCAGAGCCTCCAGAGCTGTGAGTGTATGGCTGATGGTGCCCAGGTAGCTTCCGACAACTAGAATGGGTGTGGCAGCCACATCCGTCATCAAGTCGCGCATGGTGTGGGTGTCATCCACAGGCACGAGCACGCCCCCTGCCCCCTCAACGATGAGCGTTGTTTCTTCATCCAGAGCGGCACGGACTTTCTTGCAATAGGCGATGACGTCTCCATAGGGAACCGTCAGTCCTTCCCTTGCAGCCGCCATGTCTGGCGCCAGTGCCGCCTTGTATTGCCAGGGGGACACACAGTCGACGGACTGATCTGTCACGTCCTGTCCCAGTGCATCCAGAATGAGAACGGTGTCACTGCCATCGCGGGTCGCAGCGGTGAAATCCGTAATGAGAGGTTTCAAGGCATCGACAGGCTTATCTGCCTCGCGCAACGCGCGGATCAGACCCGTGGTGACATAGGTCTTGCCGATTTCTGTGCCGGATGAAGTGACAAAAAAGGTTCGCGTATTCATGCTGCCGGGCGTCCAATGAGCCGTTCGCGGACTAATGCCGCCAGTCGTGAAATGTCTCTCGGTTCGTGCTCGGCCATGAATGTGAGCCGCAGCCGGGCCGTGCCGGCAGGAACGGTTGGTGGCCGTATCGCCGTGACCAGAAAGCCTTCGTCGAACAGCATTCTGGATGCTGCAAGCGCTTCGTGCTCATCGCCGATGATGACCGGTACGATCGGGCTTTGGGGCGCCGGTAGGCCTGCTTCTCGGCAGAACCGGGCTGCGTTGTCGACTGGCTTCGCGATCCGTGCTTGATCGTGTTCGATGATCTCGAGTGCTGCAATCGCAGCGGCGACGCTCGCCGGTGGAAGTCCGGTTGAATAGACCAGGGTCCGGGCGCGACTCTTGAGAAGATCGATCACAGGCTGACTGGCGCACAGATAGCCGCCAAAGCCACCGACCGCTTTGGACAGTGTGCCCATCTGTAGCGGCACATCCAGCTGAACCTCCCCGAAGGCATGAGCAGATCCGCGGCCCTCACCGACAACACCAAGCCCGTGCGCATCGTCGGTCATCAGCCATGTGTCATGGGCGTTTGCAAGCGCAACCAACTCGGGCAGCGGTGCCAGATCGCCATCCATGGAGAACACACCATCAGTCACCAGCAATGCATTGCGCGCTGAAGGGCGATGTTCGCTCAACAGCGTTTCCAGGTGCGTCATGTCATTGTGGCGGAACACATGAACTTGAGCACCGGACATCCGCGCGCCCGACATGAGGCAGGCATGGCTCAGTTCATCTGCGAAAATGACATCGCCCGAACGCGCCAGACTTGGGATGATACCGGTGTTGGCCAGATAGCCCGCGCCGAATACAAGCGCTGCCTGGGTTCCCTTGAAGCGGGCCAACCGGCCTTCCAGTTGGGCAAACAAAGGGTGATTACCTGTCACCAGCCGTGACGCGCCAGCCCCGACACCGAAGGCTTGTGTCGCCTCAATGGCTGCCTGCTTGACTGCCGGGTGCTGCGACAGATTGAGGTAGTCGTTGCAGCAAAAGGAGACGACATCGCGCTTGTTCCTGCGCGCTTTCCCAGCGGCACCGCGGGCGGTGTCATTTAATTCGCGTCGCTGTCCTCTGGTTTCCAGATCAGCGAGTTTCTCTCTGGCGAACTCGTCTAGGCTTGGCATAGACCCTCTTATCTGCCCGGATTTGATACATCGGCGGGGGGCTTGTTCCTGCGT
>JBHJJF010000055.1:0-49760 GCA_050042885.1 Candidatus Phaeomarinibacter sp. | reverse complement strand
ACGAGATGACGCAGAATGTCCTGAGCGTGTTCAATGGTGAGCGTCTGGCCGATCAGTTCCGCATGCGCAATGAGTGTTGTGAGAGCGCCTTCGAGTTCGCGGATCGACGATGAGATAGAGCTTGCCAGGAAGTCGATCACGTCATCGCTGAGCTGCACACCGGGGTGGTTCGGCAGCATGGCCTCGGCCTTGGCCTGCAGGATGCCAAGGCGCAATTCATAATCTGTCGGCAGGATGTCACAGGCGAGGCCATGACCCAGGCGCGAGCGAATGCGCTCTTCAATGCCTTCAAGGTCGGACGGGGAGCGGTCGGCAGAGATGATGATCTGACGGTTGTGATCCACCAGCGCGTTGAACGTGTGGAAGAACTCTTCCTGCGTTGAATCCTTGCCGCCGATGAATTGCACGTCGTCCACCATCAACACATCGACGGACCGGTAGGCGTGCTTGAAGGCCACGGTGTCCTTGTGGCGCAGCGCATTCACGAAGTGATACATGAAGCGCTCAGCTGACAGATAGACAACCCGCTTGCTTGGATCGCGGCGGCGGATCTCTGTGCCGATGGCATGCATCTGATGCGTTTTGCCAAGACCGACGGGGCCATAAAGGTAAAGCGGATTAACCGGGACCGCGCCTTCAGCTTCCGCGACACGGCGGGCGGCGGCATAGGCCAACTGGTTTGACTTGCCGACAATGAAATTGTCGAAAGTCAGATGCGGCAATAGCGGCGCCCCAAGAGGCGCATCCTCACCGGAGCCGGATGTGGGCGGTGTCTTGCCACCGGTCCCACCTGTCTGAAATGGATTGCTGGCCGCCCGCGGTGGCGCTGCTTCCGGCACGGGCTTCGCGGGTGTGGCGGGCGCAGGCGTGGCCGCGACGCTCTCAGCGGCAATTGCCCGTGCGGCTTCTGCCGCAGTGGCCGAGCCTTCCGCAATCAGGGTAATCTTCCGAATGGACGCGTCTTCTGCACGCCACAGACCCAGAAGCTGGTCGCCAAACTCACGCTGTATGTAGTCACGCGCGAAGGACGTTGGCACGGAGTAGCTGACCGCACCGTCGCCAACGCCAATCAGAAGGACCTTCCCAAACCAACTTTTGAAGCGCGCCTCGCCCATTCCATTGCGCAACTTCTGCTGGATTTTGGACCACTGCCCAGCAACACCGATCTCACCGCCACCGACCTCCATCCCCTCGAGGGAAGGCTGGCTTGGCACCTCTTCACGTGCCATTCCGCCCGCGGTCTCCTGACCGGCCTGAACGCCGGATTTGTTTTTCATCATGTCGTCCCCTTGGCCCCTGCCTGCCGCATGAGGGGCAAATTCGTATTCAAGTTCGTTTTGTGCTGCGTCCAGCTTTCATAGCCGGAGCAGAAGTCTGTTTGGACAAGGGCCTTGCCAGCAATCCGGCACAGCAGCCCCTCGCGCCTATCCCTGCCGCCAGGGGAGGCCTGCCACCTTCCAGCCACTTGTCGTTCCGCGGTGACCATGTGCATCCAGGCCGCCTTCAAATCCGCCGGCCACATTGAAGCAGCTTGAGAACCCTTTTTGCGTCAGCGCTGCTGCCGCTGATGCACTGCGCTGGCCAGATCGGCACAAGCACAGAATGGGCGCGTCATCTGCGATACCGGCTGCACGCAATTTGCCGGCTACTTCATGGGCAAACGATCCGTTCTGGACACCCCCAGGAAACGCCTGCCACTCCTCTGTCAGAAGTGGCCGGCCTGTTGCCGCAATCTCCGGGAGGCCGACGAACGTCCACTCCGCCTGCGTGCGCACATCGATCAAGACGCTGCGCGCGTCCTCATTAAGCAGCCGCCAGGCTTCAGACACATCAATGTCGCCCGCATAACCACCGCTCATTTAGTGCACGCCCCCAAGCTTCATCGCCGCTTTCAGCCTGTCGACCAAACCAGGCCAACCCAGGCCCGACTTTCGGAAGAGAAACACAAACAAACGTCTCTCCCGTGCGGCAAAGCATGCGCTTCGTACCGCCCAATCAGCGTCGACCCAAATGTTGAGAAGTGTTGAGTACTACCTACTCGCCACAATACTATAAAACGAAAACTGTGAACTTGACTTAAATTGTCGGATAATCTTCGC
The DNA here is from genome assembly GCA_050042885.1 of Candidatus Phaeomarinibacter sp. Taxonomy (GTDB): domain Bacteria; phylum Pseudomonadota; class Alphaproteobacteria; order CGMCC-115125; family CGMCC-115125; genus Pyruvatibacter. The sequence goes on along the minus strand of JBHJJF010000055.1, from coordinate 47,661 downwards.
CAACCACTCACAACTAGACTGACTAGTTAGAGATGTATGTTTATAAATCAAGTAATTACCGCCGTCGTCCAAGAAACAAATACTAACGCCTGCGTGGTTGGAACTTCAACCGGACCATTTGGTGAACGTCGTAAAACTTTCGTCGAAACGTTATCCGATCAGGCTCCATGCCTTGAGCTGCCACTTCGGTGAAGAGGCTTGCTCAACTGCAGGAAAGCTAGTGTATGAAAGGCATTAGTCGCCGCGCAAGGGTGATTCGTCCACCGGCGGGAAAAATTAACCAACGTTGCGAAATGCGCACACAGAGCGCCTGCCTTAAGCCCTGCAATTGGCAGCTCAGAGCCTGCGGACTCCGACAAAGCGTTTAAGTCAAGGGCAAATAAAACCGTTCCTCATCCGAAAGTGCCGACACGCCCTCTGTGGCTTCCAGATGGGCAATCAAAAAGGACGCCTCCCGGTGTGGGAGGCGCCCTTTTGAAAATCGGTCGGGTCTGCCTGCGGCAGTTAGGCCTGGCCAAGCGCCTTGATGCGGCTTGAAAGGCGGGACACCTTCCGCGATGCGGTGTTCTTATGAAGGATGCCATTCGATGCGGCGCGCATGATTTCTGACTGCGCTGCCTTGAGAGCGTCCTTGGAGGCTGTCTGGTCACCGCTTGCAATTGCTTCTTCAACCTTGCGGATGAATGTGCGCATGCGGCTGGTGCGGGCACGGTTTACTTCTGTGCGGCGCTCGATCTTGCGGACCATCTTCTTTGCGGAACGTGTGTTAGCCATCGGGCTTCAAACCATTTCTTGTCAGCGGCTCGTATGTGCCCCACCCGACCGAATGTCGGAGGCAAGCCCAAACAGCGCTTGAACGTAAGGAATTTAAGAGGCGGCGTTATACCTGCGCCCCACCGCCCGGTCAAGCAGGCTGGCGACGCGAGATAGCGGGGGTCAGAGCTATCGCGTTCTGCCGAGTACTGCGACGCCTATATGACGCCTAAATCGGCAGAATTCCAGCGGTTTTCGCTACTGCAGTCTCCATATGATCAATCATAGCCTGCAACCTGAGGCTTTGCCGATCGTGGGGCAGATAAGCTGCGTAGAGAGTGAGCGGCGCCGCGCGCCAAGCAGGCAGAATGTCGATGAGGGGACCGGTATTCAGGTCTTCCTCCACAAACCATCTTGGCATAACGGCGAACCCCACGCCCTTCTTTGCGGCCTCGTAAGCGGCGAAGAGATTGTTTGTGGTCAATGTCGGGTGCGTGTCGATCGTTGTCTGTCGGCCGCGGGTGTTGGCGAGGGGAATATGGTTGGCCTCGAAGGGCGACAGCGCGATCCAGGGGCCTGTCGCCACCGCTTTGGGTGTCGGCTCACCTGCAACAAGGTGAGGGGCGGCAACCACAAGGCGTTCGACTTTTCCAAGGCCACGAGCAATCAGGCGATCATCAGGAACCGGGCCAATCTTCATCCACAGATCACATCCGCTTTCGATGAAATTCAACGTGTCATCCTGAAGGTGCCAGGTCACGTCGACACCTGGATGAGCATCATGAAATTTTACAAGCGCGCCACTAAGGTGACGCTGGCCGAGCCCAACGGGAGCGACCACTTTCAGTTTTCCCGTCAATACTGACGGGTCTCCCATGTGCCGCTCCTGCATGGCCTCCCACGACTGCAGCAGACCGCGAGCATCGGCAAGGCATGCCTGTCCCGCCTGGGTCAGCAAAAGGCTGTGGGTGGTCCGGCGCACCAGATGGGCACCCAAACGGGTTTCAAGTTCCTTGAGCTGGCGGCTGGCGGACGCCTGCGACATGCCCAGATCCCGGGCGGCTGCACTGATGGACCCCCTCTCCGCTATGCGCGCGAAGGTTTCAAGCAGCGTCAGGCGATCGATGCTCTTGCTCATACGCTTTGCGTATAACAAACTTACTTTTAAACCGTCTACCGCAATTACCGACACCGGCACATCTTGTTTCCACAAACAGCGGCAATCACGCCGGGTGCAGCAGGAGACACGACAATGACCACACATACGGACACAACACCGCGGACTTTCATGCTTGGAGGCGATACGCCGGTGAACCGGCTTGGCTTTGGTGCCATGCGGCTGACCGGGCAGCCTGGCAATTTCGGGCCGTATGCCGACTGGGCCCAAGGCAGCGGTCTGCTGCAGCGGGCAGCTGATCTTGGCGTTACTTTCTTTGACAGCGCCTGGGCCTATGGGCCGCAGACCGCCGATCAGATTGTCGGCGAGGGACTTGAGGACCGTGACGCGGTGCTTGCCACCAAGGGCGGCGTCGACAAACCTGAACCGGGCCGCATCGTTGTGGACGGATCACGAGACACGCTGTTGCGGCAGATCGACCGGGCACTCGTCAATCTGCGCACCGACCAGATCGACCTGTTTCAGTTGCACCGGATAGATTCGGTAACACCTATCGAAGCATCCGTCAGTGCGATTGCCGAAGCGCAGGCCGATGGACGCGTCAGGCATATCGGGCTGTCGAATGTGAGCCGGGAAGAGCTGGACCGCGCACGGTCGGGCGCCCCCATCGCCAGCGTGCAAAACCGATTCAATATGGCGGAAACCGGTGGTGGCGATCTTGTTGACTACACGCGGGACCTTGGGATCGCGTTAATTCCCTATGGCCCGCTAGGGGCCAATCCAATGCAGCAGGGTGCCAAACTGGTGCCGGTTGATGCCCTGGCATGGCTGCTGAAGCGGTCGCCCAATATCGTGGTCATTCCGGGCACCACATCCATCCCGCACCTTGAAGAAAACATGCGCGCCTGGGATCAGGTGTGATGTCAGTTACTTACTTATGCTTGAAGGAGGGCTTGCGCTTGTCGATGAAGGCAGCCATGCCCTCCTTCTGGTCTTCCAACGCGAAGAGCGAGTGGAACAGGCGGCGCTCGAAGCGGACGCCTTCAGCCAGGGTTGTTTCGTAGGACCGGTTCACCGCTTCCTTGGTAAGCGCGGTCACCGGTCGGGACATGCCGGCAATCTTGTCCGCCGTCTTTACGGCTTCTTCCACAAGGTCTGCTGCCGGGAGAACACGACTCACGAGGCCAGACCTTTCGGCTTCTTCAGCTTCCATCATGCGGCCTGTGAGGCACATCTCCATGGATTTGGACTTGCCCACAAATCGCGTCAGGCGCTGGGAACCACCAATGCCCGGCATAACGCCGAGAGAAATTTCCGGCTGGCCGCACTAGGCGGTGTCGGATGCCAGAATGAAGTCACAGATCATCGCCAGCTCGCAGCCACCGCCCAGCGCGTAGCCCGACACGGCCGCCACGATCGGCTTGCGCGCTTCGGCAATGCGGTTGGCCTTTTCAAACAGGTCTTCCTTATAGACCTCCATATAGGTCTTGGGCTGCATCTCCTTGATGTCGGCGCCTGCGGCAAAGGCTTTCTCGGAGCCAGTTAGAACCATGCACCCCACGGCATCGTCCGCGTCAAACCCCTGCACGGCATCAATCAGCTCATCCACAAGCTGCGCATTCAAGGCGTTTAGCGCGTCAGGACGGTCGAGGGTGATCAACGCAACGGCGCCGCGCTTTTCAGTCTTGATGGTCTCGTAGGTCATGGGGACATTTCCTCGGTGTCGTCCGGCCTGCTTCAGGCGGTTTGTTTGTCGCGCCTATCTTTGACATTGCCCGCAGTAGAATGTCGAGCGTCCTGATTGCACGATGCGCCGAATGTCCTTGTCACAGCCGGGTGTGACGCAGGGGCTGCCTTCGCGGTCATAGACTTTGAACGTGTGTTGAAAATAGCCAAGGGTGCCGTCCGCCTGCGCATGGTCGCGCAGAGAACTGCCGCCGGCCTCGATCGCCTCACGCAGGACCTGCTTGATGGTGGTGGCCAACCTCTTCAGCCGGTCCGTCGGCTCACCGGACTGCATTACCAACGACGCGGCAATCCGTTTGGGCGAAATGCCGGAGCGAAAGAGCGCTTCGCACACATATATGTTGCCGAGCCCGGCAACCACTGCCTGATCCAGCAACGCCGACTTGATGGGTGACTTTCTCCCGGCAAGGCCAGCAGCCAGCACTTTTGAGTTGAAGCCTTTGTCCAATGGCTCCGGCCCCAGCTGCTGCAGAAAACTGTTCTCCGCCTCGTTGCCCGTTTCCTCGATGGTCATGAAGCCAACGCGGCGCGGGTCCGAGTAGCGCACCACGCCGCCCCCTTCCATGCGAAAGACGATGTGCTCATGCATTGCGTGGGCGTTTGCCCCGGTGTCCAGGTGGAAGGCGCCCGGGCTGTTTTTGTGGCCGCGGCCATCTTCCCTTGGCATCTCCACCACGAAGCGGCCGGACATGCCCAGATGCATGATGAGGAGCGCGCCGTCATCGCGCCGGCCAACGAGATATTTGCCGCGCCGGTTGAGCGCCTCAAGGCGGGCGCCGGTCAGACGGCCTGAAAAATCATTGGGGAGTGGAAACCGCAGATCAGGACGCTTGGCCTCTACATGCTCAAAACGCTGCCCTTCCATGGCGGGGGCAAGGCCCCGGCGGACGGTCTCAACTTCGGGCAATTCAGGCATGGTTTGGGAGGTACCGTTCCGGGAGCGACATTTTTACCAGTGTGGGGCGGTCTCATAGCGCAAAGCAATGCGTATGCGCTATGGTCCGCGCCCATGAGTGATGCACCTACCAAGAATGATGCCGGCGAGACGACGTCGTCCGCGCCAAGCAATGCGACCCATTTCGGGTTTCGCGATGTGGACCCGACTGAAAAGCAGGGCTTGGTCAACGGCGTGTTCCGCAATGTGGCGGGCCGCTATGACCTGATGAACGACCTGATGTCGGTCGGCGTGCACCGCCTGTGGAAAGACGGCATGGTGTCCTGGCTGGCGCCGCGTAAATCCGGCGCACCTTACGAGACGCTGGATATGGCAGGTGGCACCGGCGACATCGCGTTGCGGATTGCCCGCCGCTCAAACGGCCATGCCCGCGTTCTGGTCGCGGACATCAATGATGCGATGCTGGGCGAAGGCAAGGTGCGGGCACAAACAGACCCGATGGGCGACCGGCTTTCGTTCTCCTGCATGAATGCTGAAAAGCTGCCGCTGGAAGCGGGCCGCTTTGACGCCTACACGATCGCCTTTGGCATTCGCAACGTGCCGGATCTTGACGCGGCCCTGAGCGAAGCCTTCCGCGTGCTGAAACCGGGTGGGCGGTTCATGTGCCTCGAGTTCAGCCATGTGGTGGTGCCACTGCTGGATGAGTTCTACGAGACCTGGTCGTTTGAAGCGATCCCGCGCATCGGGCAGATCGTCACTGGCGACAAGGACTCGTACCAGTATCTGGTGGAAAGCATCCGCAAGTTTCCCCAGCAAAAGCCATTTGAAGAGCGCATCCGCAAGGCGGGTTTCTCCCGCGTGATGCACCGCAATCTCACCGGTGGCATTGCGGCCATTCACTCCGGTTACAAGATCTAGGGCGGTTCCGCAGATGATCCGCCACATGCGCAATCTTGGACGGCTGGTCCGCGCAGCCTGGGTGTTGTCGCGCTATGACGCGCTGTTTGCGATTGATGCCGGCGAGCCACCGGCGCCGGTCCGGGCTGCCCGCAGCATTGCGCAGCTGCGCCAGAAATTTGGCAGCAGCAGCAAAGTCCAAGGCTCCGAAGGAGACCGGCTTGCCGCAGCCCTTACGGAACTTGGGCCCAGCTACATCAAGCTCGGCCAGTTTCTGGCGACGCGGCCGGACGTCATCGACCCTGCCCTTGCCCGCGACCTGTCCAAACTGCAGGACCGGCTGCCGCCGTTCGAGACGGCCATTTCGAAAGCCATCATTGCCGAAGAGTTCGACCAGCCTGCAGATGCGCTGTTCGGCAGCATGGGTGATGCGGTTGCTGCAGCCTCCATCGCGCAGGTTCACAAGGCAACTTCTCCGGATACGGATGGAACTGCCAAAAGCGTCGCCGTCAAGGTCCTGCGGCCGGATGTCGAGCGGCGTTTCAAGGCGGATCTTGAGACCTTCTTCTGGGCGGCACGGCTAATCGATCGGATGGTGCCATCAGCCCGGCGGCTTAGACCTGTTGACGTGGTGCAGACCCTAGCCGATTCCGTCGCGCTGGAAATGGATCTGCGCCTAGAGGCAGCGGCCATGTCTGAAATGGAGGAGCGGACCAAGGGGGATGCCGGGTTCCGCACCCCCTCCATTGACTGGGAACGCACCTCCAAACGGGTGATGACCCTTGAGTGGATTGACGGCATTCCGATTGCCGACATCGAAGCGTTGAAGGCGGCAGGTCTCGACCTCAAGGAAGTTGCCGCCAACGTCATCAACAGCTTTTTGACCCATGCGGTGCGCGAGGGTTATTTCCACGCGGACATGCATCCGGGCAATCTGTTTGTGGAGGCTGACGGCACGCCGAGCGGAACGCTGGTGGCGGTCGACTACGGCATCATGGGGCGTCTCAATGCCAAGGAGAGCCGGTTCCTGGCGGAGATCCTGTTCGGCTTTGTGATGCGGGACTATCGCCGCGTTGCCGAAGTGCACTTCGAAGCGGGCTACGTGCCGGAGAGCAAGTCGGTTGATGCCTTTGCGCAGGCGCTGCGCGCCATCGGCGAGCCGCTGTTTGACCGTGAGGCCCATGAAATCTCTATGGCAAGGCTGCTTGGCCAGCTGTTTGAAGTGACAGACCAGTTCGACATGGAAACGCGGCCGGAACTCATCAAGCTGCAGAAGACCATGGTCGTCGTCGAGGGCGTTGCACGCGACCTTGATCCCAATTTCAACATGTGGGTCACGTCTGAGCCGGTTCTGCGGCAATGGCTAGAAAGCAAGGTCGGTCCTGAAGGCCGGTTGCAGGATGCCGTCAAAGGGGCGGAACGCATGGGCCGCCTGATGAGCGACCTGCCGGACCTGCTGGAGACCGCCGAACGGGCGGCCCGCAGCATCGCCGGGCCGGACGGCACAGGCGCCGCCGAGGGGCTGAAGCTGCACCCGGACACGGCTCGTGCCATTGCTGAGGCCCAAGCCAAACAGGAGCGCCCGAACCGGATTGCGCTGTGGGTCGGTGCTGCCGCACTGGCAGTGATTGCCGTTGCGGTGGTTTTTTAGGCACTTCTCACGACGTAGATCCAAATCATACTCACAATGTCATCCCGGACTTGATCCGGGATCAGGCGGCATGGCGGTGCATCCCGTATAAGGCGATCCCAGCGCAGGACCGGGATGAAGCGCTCGGCAAAGTAGGGAAATGGCTTTTGACCTATTGGGTGTACATCCTCTCAAATCGACCACGTGGGGCGATCTACGCAGGTATGACCAACAACCTGCAAAAGCGGGTGTGGCAGCACCGCGAAGGAGAAGTGCGGGGATACACGTCTCGATACAGCATCACTCAGTTGGTGTATTTCGAGCCGCACGATGAGATCGAGCAGGCCATCTCCCTTGAGAAGCGGCTCAAGCGATGGCGCCGTGCATAGAAAGACGACTTGATTGAGGCCACTAATCCTCAATGGAACGATTTGTGGGATGAGATAAACCGTTGATGCCCTTCTCTCACTGCATGTCATCCCGGAATTGATCCAGGCTCGAGCCGCGACGCGTTGCGTTCCATTTTGAGCGATCCCGGCGCAGGGCCGGGATGACATGCGTGGCAGGAGGCGCGATGACACATGCGTGTTTGGGTCACATACTGATTTTTCCGCGCTATCTACACATTGCAGCCGTAAATACCTATATTCACCGCAACGCTGGCGGGAATTATTGGATTTCTGCGGCTTTTTTGATGTGGAAGGCGTGGATCACGTGCTCGACGGCAAACGCATACTTCTGATTATCGGCGGCGGCATTGCTGCCTATAAGTCGCTTGAGCTGGCGCGGTTGATCCGCCGCCGGGGGGGCGAGGTGCGGGCGATCCTGACCAAGGCGGGCCAGGAATTTGTGACGCCCCTGTCTGTCGGCGGGCTGACCCACGACAAGGTCTATACGGATCTTTTCGACCTGACTGCCGAAGCAGACATGGGCCATATTCAGCTGTCGCGTGACGCGGACCTGCTGGTGGTGTGCCCGGCGACCGCAGACCTGATGGCGAAGATTGCCCATGGCCGGGCGGACGACATGGCGTCCACAGCCCTTCTGGCGACGGACAAGCCGGTAATGATTGTGCCGGCGATGAATGTGCGCATGTGGGAGCACGCAGCGACCCAGCGGAATCTGACACAGCTGATCGCGGACGGTGTGAGTGTTGTCGGGCCAACAGAAGGCTCCATGGCCTGTGGCGAGTTCGGGCCGGGACGGCTGGTGGAGCCGGAAGACATTGTGGACGCCATTGAAGCAAAGCTCGGCGGCGCGCAGCTGCTCGCCGGGCGCAAGGCGATTGTGACGGCAGGCCCAACCCATGAGCCGATTGATCCGGTGCGCTATATCGCCAACCGCTCTTCAGGCAAACAAGGCTATGCCATTGCCGAAGCGCTGGCGCGTCTGGGTGCGGAAACCCATCTCGTCTCCGGCCCCACGGCGCTCGCCGACCCGTTCGGGGTGCAGGTTACGCGCGTTGAAACAGCGCGGGAAATGCTGGCGGCAACGGAAGCCGCCCTGCCGGCGGACGTGGCCGTGTGTGCAGCTGCTGTGGCGGATTGGCGCGCCGACACATCCACCAACTCCAAGCTCAAGAAGGACGGCTCCGGTCAGGTGCCGCCTTTGTCGCTTGTCGAGAACCCGGACATTCTGGCGACGCTTTCTGCTGCAGGCGCACAACGTCCGCAGCTGGTTATCGGCTTTGCGGCGGAGACGGATGACGTCATCGAACAAGCCACCGCCAAACGCGCCCGCAAGGGTTGCGACTGGATTGTTGCCAATGACGTGTCGCCGGGGACCGGCATCATGGGCGGCGACGACAACACGGTTCACATCATCACCGAAGGTGCCGCGGAGCACTGGGACCCGATGCCCAAGGCACAGGTCGCAACGAAACTTGCCGCGCGCGTGGCGCAGGCACTGACTTCTTAGGGGGAAGCGTCTTGAGTTCTATCGACGTCAAAGTCATGCAGCTGCCGCATGGACGTGGTCTTGATCTGCCGGCTTACGAATCCGAGCAGGCAGCCGGTATGGATTTGCGCGCCGCGCTTGCAGAAGGCGAAGAGGTGACGCTGGCACCGGGTGCCCGCGCCATGGTGCCCACGGGTCTCGCCATTGCGCTCCCAAGCGGTTTTGAAGCCCAGGTGCGCCCGCGCGCGGGCCTTGCCGCCAAGCAGGGCGTCACGGTCCTCAATAGTCCGGGTACGGTGGATGCGGATTATCGCGGCGAGGTGAAAGTTATCCTCATCAATCACGGCGATGAGCCGGTGGTGATTGATCGCGGAATGCGCATTGCGCAGATGCTTTTTGCGCCGGTTACCCGCGGCGTGTTTGCGGCAGTTGAGTCACTGGACGAAACAGAACGCGGTGCCGGCGGGTTCGGCTCCACAGGAACGGACACAACAAGAAAGGCCGGGTAACGGCATGTTGCGGCTATCGAAAAAGACATTGCTGGCGCTGGAAGCCGTCGTGGACGTTGCTTACAACGCGCGGCCTGACCCGGTGCAGTCGAAAGAGATTACCAAGCGGCAGGGCATTCCCCAGCGCTATCTGGAGCAGGTGATGCAGCAGCTGGTGCGCGAAGGCGTGCTCAAAGGCGTGCGCGGTCCGCGCGGCGGCTACCGGTTGGCCCGGGAGCGGCGGCGTATCACAGTCGGCGAGATCGTGCGTGTCGTTGGCGCCATGGAAGCAGCCGATGATGCACGGGACGAAGCCAAGGCAGCTGCGCGCGAGTCACGCAGCAACCTGAATGGAACGGGCGAAGCGCCAACGTCAGCAGAAATTGAGACCGGCAATGGCGGGTCACCCCTGGGCGAGCAGGTTGTGCGCCCGATGTGGGATTCTTTTCAGGCCGAGATGATGGACAAACTCAACGCCATCACCATTGACGATCTGTGCCGCGAGGCGGAAACCAAAGACATTAAACCTGCATCTCAAGCAGGTATGGATTTCACGATTTAGATTTGACGCGCTTCCCCCGAACAGCGCGCATTACAGGAGGCATACGCCATGACCGACAAGCCAGGCCGCGGCCGCATCTATGACTGCATTACCCAGACCATTGGCGACACGCCGCTGGTGCGCCTCAAGCGCATGAACAAAGGCGGCAAGGCCGACGTCCTGCTGAAGCTCGAGTTCTTCAATCCGCTGTCGAGCGTGAAGGACCGCATCGGCGTGGCAATGATTGAAGCGCTGGAGGCCCAGGGCAAGATCAATGAGAACACAGTTCTGATCGAGCCGACCTCCGGCAATACGGGTATCGCGCTGGCCTTTGTGGCAGCGGCCAAGGGCTACAAGCTCATTCTGGTGATGCCGGAAAGCATGTCCCTTGAGCGCCGCAAGATGCTGGCGCTTCTGGGCGCCGAGCTGGAACTGACCGAGGCTGCAAAAGGCATGAAGGGCGCTGTGGCCCGTGCTGAGGAGCTGCTCCAGTCCACACCGAACGCCGTGATGCCGCAGCAGTTTGACAACCCGGCCAACCCGGAAATCCACCGACGCACGACGGCTGAGGAAATCTGGAACGATACGGACGGCAAGGTGGATGTGGTCATCTCCGGCATCGGGACAGCGGGCACGTTTACCGGCGTTGGGTCTGTTCTCAAAGCAAAGAAACCGGACCTCAAGATGATCGCGATTGAGCCAGAGGATTCTCCGATCCTGTCTGGCGGTCAGCCTGGACCACACAAGATCCAGGGCATCGGCGCAGGCTTTGTGCCAGGCAACCTCGACAAATCGCTGATTGACGAAGTCATCACCATCGGCAACGAGACAGCCTTTGAAACGTCACGCCAGGCGGCGCGTGAGGAAGGCATTGCGGGTGGCATCTCCTCGGGCGCTGCCATTGCCGCTGCGCTGGAAGTGTCCGAGCGCGATGACATGGCTGGCAAGACCATCGTGGCAATCATCCCAAGCTTTGCAGAACGGTATCTCTCAACTGCTCTGTTTGACGGCATCTAGGACACCAATGTGGCTCTGACCGGCGACCAGCTTGAGCGCTATGCGCGGCATATTCTGCTCAAGGAAATTGGCGGGCCGGGCCAGCAGGCGTTGCTCAATGCACGCGTTCTGATTATCGGTGCCGGCGGGCTTGGCTCGCCGGCAGCACTCTATCTAGCGGCCGCTGGTGTCGGCACAATTGGTCTTGTGGATGACGACACGGTCTCCCTCTCCAACCTGCAGCGGCAGATCGCCCATACGACATCTGCGGTGGGTGAGCCCAAGACGTCCAGCGCGGCGCGCACCATCAATGCGCTGAATCCGGACACACAAGTTGTTTCGCATACCGATCGCATAGCGGCCGACAACGCCGGGCAGCTCATCAGCGCATATGATCTTGTGCTCGATGGCTGCGATAACTTTGAAACGCGCTTCATTGTGAACGATGCCTGCCTGTCCGAGCGGGTCCCGCTGGTATCAGGTGCTGTTGGACAGTTCGATGGACAGCTTGCAGTGTTTCGTGGGTGGGAAGCTCAGCCGGATGGGTCGCTGTCCCCAAACTATCGCGACCTGGTGCCGGAGATGCCGCCCCCGGGGAGCGTTCCAACCTGTGAGGAAGCCGGTGTCGTCGGCGCGCTTACGGGCGTCATCGGCTCGATGATGGCGATGGAGGCGATTAAGGAAATCACCTGCGCCGGCACCAGACTGAACGGGAGTTTGATCCTTTACGACGCCCTCGATACACGCATAAGACGCGTTAAATTGCGCCATGATTCAAAACGCTAACTGCCTCGGTTTACTCTATCTTTAGTTGCAAATACAATCTTTACACTTACCCCAGATAGTAGTCACGCGGGAGCGTCTTGGCCTCGCAACTGCATGTATTTGGGAACATCACGTGCAAAACGGCGCAGCTCAGTTTTGTCCGATAGAGATAGGGGGCAAGCTTGCCACTCCGGACTTTACCGCGTTCTACCAACGCTGGGATGAGGCCCGTGGAGGCGCGGACCTGCCGCACAAGTCCCATATCCGGCCTGCTGAGATCGCACCAAGGTTCCTGCCTTACATCACCATCATCGGCGTGGAGAACCACGGTACACGCTTTGTCATCCGCCTGGCGGGCAGTGCCATCCTGGAGACGACACGCGTCGAGATGACGGGCTGGCAGGTGGACGAGGCACAGCCGAAGCCGCAGCAAGAACCGTTTTCGATCGACGACTCCCAGGCGTCACTGGAGCGGATGAAGTGGAGCATGTCGAACCGCGCTCCCTATTGCATGGGGGCCCGCGCGAGCTGGTCGGGGGATGACATGTTGGTGCAGCGGACACTTGTGCTCCCCTATGTGGGGGACGAGGGCACTGTTGAGCGGTTTCTGACGCTCAATGATCTCGAATATGCCGATGATCCGTGCCGAAACTGTGAAGCACGCGACTGCAAAGCGAAGGAATTGCAGACCCCTGACCGGATAGTGCGCGAGGCGCACGTTACACGTCGCTAGGCAGCACGCGATCAGGCGGCGCATTGCCATCGACAAAGCTGCGGATATTGATCACGACCTTTTCGCCCATCTCCGTGCGGCTTTCGATGGTGGCGGAGCCCATATGCGGCAGCAGCACCACATTGGGCCGCCCCAGCAGCTTGGGATTGACGGCCGGTTCATTCTCAAACACATCGAGCCCGGCACCTGCGATCTCTCCATCATCAATCGCCTTTGACAGGGCAACCTCGTCGATGATTTCGCCGCGGGCTGTGTTGACGATGTAGGCCTCGGGCTTCATCAGCTTCAGACGCCGTGCGTTGAGCAGGTGATAGGTCGCAGGCGTGTGCGGGCAATTGACCGACACGATATCCATGCGGGCCAGCATCTGATCGAGCGAATCCCAGTAGGTCGCTTCGAGCTCTTCTTCGATGGCCGGGTTAGCCGGGTTGCGGTTGTGATAGTGGATCGACAGGCCAAATGCCTTGGCGCGCTGGGCGACAGCCTGGCCGATGCGCCCCATGCCGATGATGCCCAGGCGTTTGCCGTGAATGCGATGTCCCATCATCCAGGTGGGGGCCCAGCCCTGCCACTGATTGTCTTCAGTGATGATCTGCGCGCCCTCTGTCAGGCGGCGCGGCACCGCCAGGATAAGCGCCATCGTGAGGTCGGCTGTGTCTTCTGTCAGCACGTTGGGCGTATTGGTGACGGTGATGCCCTTCGCGTGGGCAGCATCCACATCGATGTTGTCGACCCCTGCCCCGAAATTCGCGATGAGCTTAAGCTTGTCGCCGGCCGTGTTGATGAGGTCCGCATCGATCCGGTCTGTCACGGTGGGGACCAGCACGTCGCTTTGCGCCGCGGCCTGCTCGAGGGCCTCCCGGGACATGGCTTTGTCCTCAATGTTGAGGCGCGTATTGAACAGCTCCCGCATGCGGGTTTCCACAATGTCCGGCAGCTTGCGGGTAACAGTGACGACGGGTTTTGAATGCGGCACGGGACGCAACCTTATGGATTTGAGGGCTAGCGCACTGCATCGCGTCTATGCCGATGCAGCTCCGCCAGAAATCAGATACTCTTCCTACCATTCCCACCACCCTGCTTCAAAGCGGCACAACGCAAAACCCTTGGGTCGCGGTCCTTGACCACGCCGAAAGGGGGCTGCATTAAGAGTGATCACCCAACGCCAAATGGCAACACAACAAGAATCCCCATTTTGCCCCCCATGATGCCTGATCGTATTTCTCAGTTTTGCCGCACCTTGGGCAAGATAGCCGCGCCCGCACGGGCACTTGGATTTGCTGTCACACTTGTTCTCACGGGTGCTGCCACAGGGCCAGCCAGCATGGCGCAGCCGTCTGCGGCCACCACGCTCAGCGGCGGCGTGCAGATCGGCCCGGTGACGGGCCTGCCAATGCCGCGCTTCGTTTCGATCAAGTCGAGCCCGGTTAATGTGCGCGGCGGCCCCTCCACCAATCATCAGGTGGCCTGGGTCTTTGTGCGCAAGGATGTGCCGGTTGAGGTGACCGCCGAGTTTGAGAACTGGCGGCGCATACGCGATGTGGACGGCGATCAGGGCTGGGTGTTCCACACCCTGATTGACGGCGAGCGCACTGTGATGATCGTTGGGCCCGACAAACAGGTGCCGCGCGACGGCGACCTCGTGCCGCTGTACTTTGCGCCAGACACGGCAAGCGACGAAGTGGCATTGGTGGAGCCGGGCGTCATTGGCAGTCTGGTCAATTGCAGCCAGACATGGTGCGCGCTGCGAGTCGGCCCGCACGAAGGGTTCATGCAGGCCTCATCCTTGTTCGGTATCTATGCCCGCGAGGCGGGATAATCGCCGTTAGGCGAAATCGCTGCCCAAACGTGTCACCATTGCATCAGACACAACGGCGAGATGCTGATAGTTCTCGTGCGCGAAGCCGACCATAACCTTAGCATCAGACTTGCTGAACGCAGTGATCTGATCATCCGTAAACGGAAAATGCAGGAAGTGCACGGAGGATGACTTGCCGTCTTCCGACGTGCGGTCGATGTCGTGCTCGGGGTCAGACATAACACGGTCTCCGTCGATGTCGATGAAAGCCGTCTCTTCGATGCCGGCGAGTTTGTAGAGCACGTTTTTGCGGCGGATCGGATCATCGATCTCGAACATCACCGTTGCCACCAGCTCCTTGCCCTTGGGGATGAGCGGGTTGTAGGCGGTCAGTTCGTCTTCGATCTGCTCCTCGCCGCCCTTTTCGATGTAGAGCATTTCGTGGATCTGGTGCCACATGGTCTCGTAGCTTTCGAAGTAGAACGTGGCGTGCGGTCCCACCTCGATGCGCCGCTCGCGCTTGACGGGCATCATCGCCTTGCGGCGCTCGGCGCGCTCTTTCGAATAGTCCTCAACAGACATGATGTCGGCGCGGGTGATCTCACTGGGATGAGGCATTGCAGTCATTTCCGTCCTAAACTCACACTGGCCCGGCGTGACGGGCTAAAGGCCATACGCCTGGGCGATCAACTCAATCGGGTGCGCGGAAGAGGGTTTGGGCTTGCTCTCGTCAATGAGGCCCAGTTCATCCATTTCCTGCATGAGGTGCTTCAATGCCAGCGGGCACTCGCTCACCACATGCTGCGCGCTGGTCTTGGAGATATTGCGCGCGGTCGTTTTGCCAACCTTCATCGCCACATCATGGGTGTCTTTCAGCACCCCGAATGTACCGCCATGGCCGGCGCAGCGCTCGACCGGCGTGACTTTGGCATCGGGTATGAGCTTCAGCATTTCAACGGCCTTGGCGCCCATGTTCTGGGCGCGGGCGTGACAGGCCAGATGCACGGCAACGTCGCCCTCAAGCGGTTTCATGCCGTCGGCGATACCTTCCTTCTTGGCGATATCAACAATGTATTCGTCGATGTCCTTCACCGCCTTTGACAACGCAACAACGTTCTCATCGTCCGGCAGGATCAACGGCCACTCGAATTTCATCATCAGGCCACACGACGCGATCAGCGTGACAATGTCCCAGCCTTCGTCCACCAGCGGGCGCAGATCCGCGGAGACCTTCCTGGCCTGCTCGGCCACACGTTCAAGGTCTGCCTGTTCAAGGAAGGGCATGCCGCAGCAGCCGGGATAGACCGGCTTTGCCGTCACGCCCTGGCGCGCCAACACCTTGAGGGCGGCTTCGCCCATCTGCGGGTTGTTGTAGTTGCCGTTGCAGGTGGCAAACAGTGCAGCCTTGCGGCCTGTTGCCTTGCCGTCCGCCGCCGGTGCGAGGGCGCCGGATTTTTCATGTGCCTTGGCACGCATCATCAGCGTCTTGCCTGCGAAAGCCGGCAGGTCCGCCTTGGCATCAATGCCGGCGACTTTTTCCATCACCGGGCGCGTCAGCTTGTTGTCTTTTTTGGAACCCCAGTTGGCGAGGCCGGCGACGGGCCGGATCATCTTGCCGTTACGGTCCATCTCGGCCAGCTGTCTGGCGGTCGTGTTTCCCGCGTCACCGCTCTTGGTGCGTACCTTGCGGTAGCGCAGCATCAAATGCGGGAAGTCGAGATTGAATTCGTGGGGCGGCACATAGGGGCACTTCGTCATGAAGCACATGTCACACAGGGTGCAGGCCTCTTCGACGGGGCCGAACTGGTCCGAGGTGACGCTGTCAAGTTCGCCGGTCTCGCTGTCGTCGATCAGATCAAACAGGCGCGGGAACGAGTCGCACAGGTTGAAGCAGCGGCGGCAGCCGTGGCAGATGTCGAAGACGCGGCGCAACTCTTCATCAAGCTTGGCTTCGTCGTAAAACGCGTCGCTATTCCAATCGATAGGATGCCGGGTGGGCGCCTCAAGGCTGCCTTCTGCCATATGTCGTCTGCCTGTAGATATCGGATGCGTGGACGTGTGCGGGGGCGGGAACAAGTAAGGGCCGGGAAACAGGTCCCGGCCCTTGTTGTCTATCGGACGGGATTAGGCGTCCATACCGTCGAGGGCTTTCTGGAAACGGCCCGCGTGGCTCTTTTCAGCCTTGGCGAGTGTTTCGAACCAGTCAGCGATCTCGTCGAAGCCTTCTTCGCGCGCCGTGCGGGCCATGCCTGGATACATGTCGGTGTATTCGTGGGTTTCACCAGCGATGGCGGCCTTCAGGTTGGCGTCCGTTGCGCCGATCGGCTCACCGGTTGCCGGGTCGCCAACTTCTTCCATGAATTCCAGGTGGCCATGCGCGTGGCCGGTTTCACCTTCTGCCGTGGACCGGAAAACAGCAGCGACATCGTTGTAGCCTTCCACGTCCGCCTTCTGCGCGAAGTAGAGATAGCGGCGGTTGGCCTGGCTTTCACCGGCAAACGCTTCTTTGAGGTTTTCGAGGGTCTTGGATTCTGCGAGTGACATTTAGGGGGTCCTCCTCATGCGAAACTCGACACGTAAATGCGTCGGCGCGGACCGATGAGAAATCCTTATTTCACCCCCGCGCGATACACCGCGAACGTAGTTGTGGACCTCACCCTGTCAAGGCTGGAACGGGTCTAAAAAGCGCGGAAACGCCTTGTTTTTGAAAGAATTTTTGCGAGCAATTCGCAGCTAAACCCGCCACATCGGGCCAAGTGTTTGAAGCCAAAGACCTATCGGGATCAGCGGTCTTTTGTGTCGCTATGGACACGCACGATGACTTCGACCCGCTCCAGGGACGACCCCTCAGGAACCTGCGGCAGACCCTGAACGGTGATGCCGTCGCCGGGGATGTCCTGCAGGCGTACTTCGTCCACATGGTAGAAGTGATGGTGGTCCGTCAGATTGGTGTCGAAGTAGGTACAGCCGCCATCCACCACCACCTGGCGCAGCAGGCCCGCATCCGTGAACTGATGTAGGGTGTTGTAGACCGTGGCCAGGGACACGCGTACGCCGCCCTTTGAGGCCTCCGCATGAAGCGCTTCGGCGGTTACATGACGATCCCCACCATCAAACAGCAGCCGGCCAAGCGCGAGCCGCTGCCGCGTCGGGCGCAGCCCCTTGTCGCGCAGCGCCTGAAGCGTCTGGGCATAGGGACGATCTCCAGCGGGTGCATCCGGAGCCGGCTGGAGTTCTGTGTCTGGGTTCGTCATGGCGATAAGGCCCTGGCGCTTCGAGCGGCACGATGAGATGCCGCTCTTGTTTGGAATGATTACAACAACTTCCAAAATGTGGTGTGCCTCAAGGACTTGTCAAGACACGAGCTGTCGCGAAACCGTGGCCAAATCCGGCGGAAACACCGTTTCTGCCGTTTTTTCGAGCTCCTCAAGAGTCCACCAGCGCATTTCCTGAAGCGCGTGGCGCTCGTCGGGCTCTGTTCCGCCGGTAAAGGCTGGGTCGTTCGCGGCGCATCGCCCATGGAAGAACACGTCGCGCCCGTGCCACACATTGCCGTTCACTTCAAAGGTGCTTTCGTGCACATGCACCGGCCCGTCGAGCGGCACCGACAGACGCAACTCTTCATCCAGTTCGCGGATCGCGGCTTCCAGATCACTCTCATCGTCCTCAGCGCGACCACCGGGGGTCGCCCAGAATTCAAAGGGCTCCCCAGCCTGCGTGACAGAGAAGCGCAGCAGCAGCACCCGATAGGTCGGGTCCATCAGGATCACCCTGCCGGTGCGGCGAAGTTCAGGTGCTGCCATCGCTCTTTGTCCGATCAGCCTTAATCGTCCTCCCGCGTGCGGATGAGTTCGTACGGTCCGCCTTTTTCCAGGCCGCGCTGATAGGCCGGGCGATCATGGATGCGTTTGGTGTAGGCAATCAGATTGTCATACCCATCAAGACCGATGCGGCTTTCAGCTGCTTCGCAGATGAAGATGAGCATGATGTCCGCGCCGGTCAGCTCGTCGCCCATGAAAAACAGGTTGGAGCCCAGTTCGTCGTTCATGTAGCCCAGATGCAGCGCGATTTCGGCGTCGATGACTGGCTGCAATGGCTCGCCGCCTTCGCCCAGCATTGAGGTAAAAAGCTTCATCAGGAACGGCACCATGGCGGAGCCTTCCGCGTAGTGCATCCACTCATTGTACTTCTCAAAGTCCGGCGTACCGGGGGCCGCCATGAACTTGCCGCCGCCATAGGTGCGGATCAGGTAATCCACGGCAGCGCCTGATTCCGCGATGCGGTGGTCGCCATCCTCAATGATCGGCGATTTACCGAGCGGGTGGGCTTCTTTCAGCTCCGGCGGAGCGCGGTTGATTTCGTTGCGCTTGTAAAATCTGATTTCATACTCAACGCCCAGCTCTTCCAGCAGCCAGAGAACCCGCTGGGAGCGTGAGTTATTGAGGTGGTGAACGGTAATCATCTGGACATTCTCCGGTGTTTTGAGGGGACGGGGATAGGAATTCGTCCCCAAAGGCCCCCATGTGCGCATGCGATGCAAGGATTTTCAGCCTTAGTTTTGCTTGATTTTGCTTGCTTTTGCTAATCTCTCGCGTGTGCTACCAACGCGAACTAATAACGATAAACGCGCCAGGACCGATACCGACCTCATGACCACAGTTCAGCACGCCTCAGGCCCCCAGAAGTCCAGCTACACCTATGATGACCTCATCGAATGCGGTCATTCGCGCCTGTTCGGGCCGGGCAATGCGCAGCTTCCGCTGCCGCCGATGCTGATGTTTGATCGCGTTACCGAAATCAACGCGGACGGTGGGGAGAACGGCAAGGGCGAGATGATCGCCGAGCTCGATATCAAACCTGATCTTTGGTTCTTCCCCTGCCACTTTGAAGGCAATCCGGTGATGCCGGGCTGCCTGGGCCTCGATGCTTTGTGGCAGATGGTGGGGTTCTATCTGGGCTGGACCGGCGCCAAGGGCGCGGGTTTTGCGCTGGGTGTGGGCGAGGTAAAATTCCGCGGCAAGATCGTGCCGGAAACCAAGCTTGTGACCTATCACGTGACCTTCAAGCGCGTGGTCAACAGGCGTCTGGTACTTGGCATTGCAGACGGCATCGTGCGCGCCGACGGTGAAGACATCTTTGAGGCGAAGGATCTGCGCGTCGGGCTGTCCACGGCCTAGGTGCGGCACCACAGAAACTTCCGGCGCGTTGGCGCTATACGACATTTGGGCTGAAGAGGTATTTTGATGAGGCGAGTTGTCGTAACGGGCATGGGCATCGTGTCGTCGATCGGAAACAACACCCAGGAGGTGGCCGCGTCGCTGCGCGAAGCCAAGTCCGGGATTGTTGCCGAGCAGACATACACGGATATGGGCTTCCGCAGTCAGGTGGCCGGCACTCTCAAGATCGACCTTGAGGAAGTTCTCGACCGCAAGACACGCCGCTTCATGGGCGATGGTGCCGCTTATGCCTATCTCTCCATGCAGCAGGCGATCCGCGATGCGGGCCTTGAAGAGAGCGACATTTCCAACGAACGCACAGGCGCCATTCTGGGCTCCGGCGGTCCGTCCACATCCGCTATCGTCGCGGCGGCGGACATCACCCGTGAAAAAGGCCCGCGCAAGATCGGTCCGACGAGTGTGCCCAAGGCCATGTCGTCGACGATCTCTGCCAATCTCTCGACCCTGTTCAAGATCAAAGGCCCGAGCTACTCCATCGCGTCCGCCTGCACCACGTCCACGCACTGCATCGGCAATGCGGCGGAGCTGATCCAGTGGGGCAAGCAGGACCGCATGTTCGCCGGCGGCGGCGAGGAACTCGCCTGGTCCCTGTCATCGCTGTTTGATGCGATGGGCGCCATGTCGTCCAAGTACAATGACACGCCGGCAACTGCGTCACGCGCCTATGACGTGAACCGGGACGGGTTCGTCATCACCGGTGGCGGCGGCGTTGTGGTGCTTGAAGAGCTTGAAGTCGCCAAGGCCCGCGGCGCGAAGATTTATGCCGAACTTGCAGGCTATGGCGCGACCTCGGACGGTGCTGACATGGTGGCCCCGTCCGGCGAAGGCGCGGCCCGCTGCATGCGCATTGCGCTCGAAGGCGTCGACGAGAAGGTCGACTACATCAACCCGCATGCGACATCGACACCGGTCGGCGACCCGCCGGAAATCAGAGCCATCCAGGAAATCTTCGGCGCGGACATGCCGCCGATCTCGGCCACCAAATCACTGTCCGGTCATGCGCAGGGCGCAGCCGGGGTGCATGAGGCCATTTATTCACTGATCATGATGGACCAGGGGTTCATCTGTGAAAGTGCCAATATTGAGGAAATCGACCCGGACGTGGCGGATGCCAATATCGTCAGAAAACGGGTTGATAATGCGGAGCTTAACTGTGTCCTCTCAAACAGCTTTGGTTTTGGGGGCACAAATGGTTCTCTCGTGTTCAAACGCTACGATGGCTAGCGTGCGGGGAACCATCAGGTCATTTCGGTTAACGGCCCCTCTGGGGTTAACGGCCTTGTTGGGCCGGTGTTCGGGGATAGGGGAAACCCACTAATGTCAGTGACTGGCAATCTTATGCACGGCAAGCGCGGCCTCATCATGGGCGTCGCCAATGATCATTCCATCGCCTGGGGCATTGCGAAGGCATGCGCCGCACAGGGGGCGGAACTTGCCTTTACCTATCAGGGCGATGCGTTCGGCCGCCGGGTGACGCCGCTTGCTGAAAGCGTTGGCTCCAGCCTTGTGCTGCCGGCAGATGTGGCAGACGAGGCCTCACTCGATGAGGTCTTTGCGACGCTCGAAAAGGAATGGGGCCAGCTGGACTTTCTGGTCCATGCCATTGCCTATTCCGACAAGAGCGAGCTCAAGGGCCGTTACCTCGATACGACGCGGAAAAACTTCCATCAGACGATGGACATCTCCTGCTTCTCCTTCGTGGATATCGCACGGCGCGCGGCGCCGATGATGAGCGCAGGCGGCTCCATGGTCACGCTGACCTATGCGGGTGCTGAACGCGTCATGCCGAACTACAATGTCATGGGCGTTGCCAAGGCCGCGCTGGAAGCCTCCGTGCGCTACATGGCTGTTGACCTTGGCCGTGACGGCATTCGCGTCAACGCGATTTCAGCGGGTCCCATGCGTACGCTGGCAGGCTCCGCCATTTCAGATGCCAAGACCGTGTTCAACTGGAACCTCACCCATGCCCCGCTGAAGCAGGCCATTGAGCTTGATGATGTGGGCGGTGCAGGTCTTTATCTCCTGTCAGACCTGTCACGCAGCGTCACCGGGGAAGTGCACCATGTGGATGCAGGCTACAATGTCGTCGGCATGCCGCAGGCGCGCGATCTGGACAAGGATCTGGTGGGCAAGGGCTACGCCAAGGTGGCCAAGTCCCGCAACGGCAAGTCGAACGGCAGTGCCGCCAAGGCCGACAATGATGCTGCCAAGGCACCCAGCGCCACGGATGCAGCTGAATAGGATTTCATCCGGATGCTGACAGTCTGGGGCCGGCGTAATTCTCAGAATGTCCAGAAGGTCATGTGGCTCATTGGGGAGCTCGGCCTTGACCATACCCACATAGACGCAGGCAGTACTTTCGGCGGCCTGGATACGCCTGAGTTTCTCGCCCGCAATCCGCACGGCAAGGTTCCTGTCATTGAGGACGAAAATGGGGCGGTCTGGGAATCCCATACCATCCTGCGTTACCTCGCCGCCCGGCACGGAAGTGACACCTGGTGGCCTGCTGATCCTTTCGAGCGGTCGGTGCAGGATCGCTGGATCGAATGGGCAACCACCACGCTGCAGGTCAGCCTGTTAGAAATCTTCTGGGCGTATTACCGCACACCGGAAGACAAGCGGAATGACGCCTATCTCAAGGGCGCCTTCAAGCGCTGCCACGCAGGTTTCACCGCGCTGAATGCTCATCTTGAAGACAATGCCTATATGGCCGGTGACACGCTGACGCTTGCGGACGTTCCCGCCGGCGGCACGCTCTTTCGCTATCTCACCATGCCGATTGACCGGCCGAGCCTGCCCCATGTGGAAGCGCTCTATGCGCGGCTCAGCGAACGTGAGGCCTACCGGACACATGTCATGGTTCCCTATGAGGACCTGTTCGGCCGGATGGACTATTAGTCCGCCGCCTGCAGTATCTGCGGCGCCAGATTGCCGTATTGGCCATCACAAACACATCGGGCCCCGCCGGGCAAAGCCCGCGAAGGTGTGAGGGAGAACGGGAGCACTGCCGTGGCAGCGTGGCCGTTGCGATCAAAACTGTGTCGAGTGCCGCTCATGAGCAGCGCTCCCGTTACGGATGGTCTTCGGCTCAGGCACTAGCGATGGCACGAGGCGTTATCTCGTGAATTTCCACCGCAGCCCTGCTACCGGTCACGCTCGCGTTCAGGCGCGGGATCAGTCCGCACGTCCTGCCTCGCAGGCGTCCACCGGGGCGATCTTATTCCATGCGCCGGGCCGAGCCTTCGCCGCCTGCCGGAGGTCACGTCCGTTACCCGTGATCCACCCGTCAGGCCATCCGCCCCCGCGCCCAAGCCCGGACGGTCCGGGATGCCCTCAGGCACGAGGCAAACCCAGTATGAGGTCACCAGAAGGACCGGGGATAGATTCTCAGAAAAAAATCACCGTAGCCCCGGACTTGATCCGGGGACACGGATGTCGCGTGGCTTGTCATGCGTGCCGAAAATGAAAAATCATCTCCGGTGAGCTCGCAGTGTCAAAAGGGGATCCATCCCAATCCCCGTGAACCTTTTCCACCGCAAGTCCTTCCGGATGGAACAAGGCCTCTATCGTGTCGCGATCCGCAAACCGTAGCACGCTGTGGGAGACGAGGTCCACGCCGTCCGAAAAAGCGTAGTGCAGGTCGAACGTCATGCAGTCATCCGCGCTGCCAAGATATTCGCGGGTTTCGCGCACCACGCCCTTTGGTGTGTCCAGCTCGGTCGCGTAGGCCCAGCGGGCTGGCCAGTCGATACGCGGATTGCGGCTTTCAAACACCAAACGGCCACCGGGCGCCAGATGACGCTTCATGGTGGCAGCGGCGGCTCGAATGTCCGCATCTTCCACCAGCGTCTGGAAGGCATGGCCCGTCATCATGATGAGATCAAATGTCTCGCCGAGACCCAGTGACTGGGCCTCGCTTTCAACCCAGCGGATGTTGCTGCCATGGGGTTTGGCGTGGGCCACGGCCAGCATGCCCGGCGACGGATCGGCGCCCACCACCGTATGGCCCTTGGCTGCGATCGCATGGGTGATGATGCCGGTGCCACACCCGATATCCAGCACGCGACAGGATGCCGTGCCCGCAAGCGCCAGATAATAGTCGCTGTCCTCACTCCAGCCATTGCCGAGGTCATAGATGGCAGCCAGACGCGGGTTGTCGTAGTGGGCGTCAGGCATCGCGCTCACCCATCCCCCTTATCCGTCACGGCGAAACTCGATGATGTCATAGGTGCTTTCGCGTGCCGGGAAAGGCTGGACGAAGCGCAGCCAGTCGGGGCCCAGCATCTGGACGGACGCCACCTTGTCGCGATTGTCCGGCGACTTGCCATCAGCGCTGTCATCGGCCTGATAGGGGCGTGTGCCTTCGTAGCCGTAAAAGCCGCCGGCCAGCATCACCATGTGGTCCGGCGCATCACGGTAGAGACGCCCGGCGAAATTTTGGGAGCCTGAGATCTTTTCAACCGTCAGCCCGCTGCTTTCGCGCCCGATGCGGCATTTGAACCAGTCATAGACAACAAGACCCGCAAACGGCCCGCCGACCTTGATGGTGCGGCATTGCCAGATGCCGACCATCTCACTTTCGTCGATCTCTCCGGCGGGCGCGGCCATCAGCAGCTTCGTCACCGCCTGCTCGTAGCCCGAGCCTTTGCCTTGGGCCTCAAAATCCCCCTGGGTGATTGCCGCGTCCAGCGTGTCGATGCGCTCCACGTCAAAGGGATGGGCGACATTGCGCCAGTCATCGGCCGCCTGCACGGGGAGACCAAAAACAATGAGGGTGATGACGGCCGATAGAAGTCGCATGCGGATGTCCCTTCAATGGTGGGCCTGCACCATAACGAAAAACGGGCGCTGGTTCATGCCAGCGCCCGTTTCGTTTGTCAGGTTTTGAAAAGCGCTTACTCGGCGCTTTCCTTTTCCTTGTTCTCCAGATCTTCGCCGGTGTCCTGGTCCACAACCTTCATGGACAGGCGGACCTTGCCGCGATCATCAAAGCCGAGCAGCTTGACCTTCACGGTGTCGCCTTCATTGACCACGTCGGACACCTTCTCAACGCGCTGCGGCGCGAGCTGGGAAATGTGCACGAGGCCGTCCTTGGGACCGAAGAAGTTTACAAACGCACCGAAGTCCATGACCTTCACGACCTTGCCGTCGTAAATCTCACCCACTTCCGGTTCCGCCGTGATGCCCTTGCTCCAGTCCAGCGCAGCCTTGATGGAGGCGGCATCGCTGGAGGCCACGGAGATGGTGCCATCGTCTTCGATGTTCACCTTGGCGCCGGTTTCTTCCACGATCTGACGCACGACCTTGCCGCCGGTACCGATCACGTCGCGGATCTTGTCCTTGGGTACCGTGATCACTTCGATGCGGGGAGCAAACTCGCCCACTTCTTCACGGCCGGACGTCAGAGCCTTGGCCATTTCACCCAGGATGTGCATGCGCCCACCCTTTGCCTGATCAAGCGCTGTGCGCATGATCTCTTCGGTGATGCCGGTGATCTTGATGTCCATCTGCAGGGACGTGATGCCTGCTTCGGACCCAGCCACCTTGAAGTCCATGTCGCCGAGGTGATCTTCGTCGCCGAGGATGTCTGACAGGACAGCGAACTTGTCGCCTTCCTTGATCAGGCCCATGGCGATGCCGGAGCACGGACGCTTGAGCGGCACGCCTGCATCCATCATGGACAGCGAAGAACCGCAGACCGTTGCCATGGAAGACGAACCATTGGATTCGGTGATTTCCGACACCAGACGGATGGTGTAGGGGAATTCTTCCTTGCTCGGCAGCAGAGCCTTCAGCGCACGCCATGCAAGCTTGCCGTGGCCGATTTCGCGGCGACCGGTAAAGCCCGTCCGGCCCGTCTCACCCACAGAGTAAGGCGGGAAGTTGTAGTGCAGCATGAAGTTTTCTTTGTAGGTGCCGGACAGAGCATCAATCATCTGCTCGTCGTCACCGGTTCCCAGGGTTGCAACAACCAGCGCCTGCGTTTCACCACGGGTGAAGAGCGAGGAGCCGTGCGTACGCGGCAGGACAGACACTTCCGACACGATCGGACGCACGTCTGACAGGCCACGGCCGTCGATGCGCTTGCTTGTGTCGAGGATCGAGTTGCGCACGATGTCGGACTCAATGCCCTTGAACGCACCGCCAATGGCAGACGCGTCCGGTGCGCCGTCAGAGCCATCGGCAAGGGCTTCAACAGCCTTGTCCTTGGCCTGTGCGACAGCTTCCTGGCGAGCGGCCTTATCAGCAATCTGATAGGCAGCGCGCAGGTCGCCTTCGACGATGTCGCGGACCTTGGCTTCGAGAGCGGAGTTGTCGGGCGGTGTGAAATCACGCGGCTCTTTGGCAGCGCCTTCCGCCAGCTTGATGATCATATCAAGCACCGGCTGCATCTGCTCATGGCCGTACATCACGGCACCGAGCAGCACGTCTTCATCCAGCTCGTTGGCTTCGGATTCCACCATCAGCACGGCGTCACCTGTGCCGGCCACGACGAGGTCGAGATCGCTTTCAGCAAGCTCGTCCACAGTCGGGTTGAGGGAATACGCCCCGTCCTTGTAACCGACGCGGGCACCGCCGATGGGGCCGAGGAACGGCACACCTGAAATGGTCAGGGCGGCGGACACCGCCACCATGGCGACAACATCGGGATCGTTTTCAAGGTCGTGGCTGAGAACGGTCGCGATGACCTGCGTTTCGTTCTTGAAGCCCTTGACGAAGAGCGGGCGGATCGGACGGTCGATGAGACGTGACGTCAGCGTCTCTTTTTCGGTCGGGCGCGCTTCACGCTTGAAGAAGCCGCCGGGAATCTTGCCCGCTGCGTAGTACTTCTCCTGGTAGTTCACTGTCAGCGGGAAGAAGTCCAGGCCCGGCTTGGGCTGGCGATCCGCGACGACTGTGGCGAGAACGGATGTCTCACCATAGGTGGCCAGCACGGCGCCGTCTGCCTGACGGGCAATGCGGCCGGTTTCGAGGGTGAGCGTGCGCCCGCCCCATTCAATTTCTTGCTTGTGGATATCGAACATATTTTCAGTTTCCTAATCGTGTGCCGTCATGTGGCACGGGCGGGGGCATTCGTTTGCCGTGGGCCGCCCAGATGCCGGATGCGGGGCCTTCCCCAACAACCGGACCGTGTGTGTCTCTCCGAGCCTTCCCGGTGATCCGCATACGGATTTTGTGCACCAATGATGCTTGGCATTGGGCCCGCCTTTGGGATTTCCAAGGGCGGGCCCAATGTTTTTCGTGCTAGCGGCGGATGCCGAGGCGCTGGATCAGATCCTTGTAGCGCGGCTCGTTCTTCGCCTTCACATAGTCCAGCAACCGGCGGCGCTGGCGCACCAGCTTCAGAAGACCGCGGCGGGAGTGATTGTCCTTGCCGTGGTCCTTGAAGTGACCGGTGAGATTTGAAATCCGCTCCGTGAGGATGGCCACCTGTACTTCGGGAGAACCGGTGTCACCATCCTTGGTGCCATATTCTTTGATGAGCGCAGTTTTGCGCTCCTGGGAAATCGACATCGGGCGTCCTTTCTATTGCGCCCCGTTCGTCACGGGGCGCTGTCTAAAGCTCCCCTAGGAGGGGAGGTTGAAAACGCGCGTGGGCTGTAGCTCGCCTTGTCGGGCTTCACACAGGGCAACAGGTTGCCCGTGAAGCATGGCGCATATTGTGCCTTTGACGATGGGAGCGTCCCGTCCACGCGACAGAACCGCCTGACCTTGCTTTAATCGCGCCGCATCATTACCACTCACGGCCAGGGCCGGGATGTCGTCCAGCGCGGTCTCAAGTGGCAATAAAAAAGGCGCCTTGGGGTTTGGCGCGCGCGGACTATTGCTCAAATCGTCCACCTTTTCCACCGCTATTTGAGCGGGGAACCCGGTAATGGTTTCAGTCAACGTATCGAGGGCTACGGCGTCCGCCTCCCTGAACGGGCCGACCCGCAGGCGCCGCAGCATGGCCACATGGCCAAAAGTGCCTAAATCCCGCGCCAAATCACGGGCCAGTGACCTTACATAGGTGCCCTTGCCGCAGGTCATTTCAAACACCGCTTCATCGTCAGACGGCTGGTCCACCAGCGTGAGATCGAGGATTTCAACCGTGCGGGCCTTGAGCTCGACTTCTTCGCCATCGCGGGCCAGGTCATAGGCGCGCTCGCCATTGACCTTGATGGCGGAGTATCTGGGCGGAATCTGGCTGATTTCGCCGACATATCTGGGCAGCGCCGCCAGGATCGCGTCCTTTGTGGGGCGCACGTCACTGGTGGCTGTCACCTCGCCCTCGCGGTCATCCGTGTCGCGCTGCTCGCCCCACTGGACGGCAAAGCGGTAGTCCTTGGTGGCATCCACCAGATAGGGAACGGTCTTGGTGGCTTCGCCGAGTGCCACCGGCAAGATGCCGGAGCCCAGCGGGTCCAGCGTGCCGGCGTGGCCGGCCTTCTGGGCATTGAAGGCCCGACGCACCCTGGAGACCACATGGGTTGAAGTTGGCCCCAGCGGCTTATCCACCACCACCCATCCGGAGACGGGCAGGCCTTTTTTGCGGCGGCCCATCAGCTACTTCTCGTCTTCTTCGATATCGCGGGCGACTTCAGCCGACCGCAGAATACCGTCGATGCGTGCGCCTTCGGCAAAACTTGTATCGATCTCGAAGGCCAGGTCCGGGGTGAACTTGGTGGTCATGCGCTTGCCCAGCTCACCGCGCAGATATTTGCGGTTACGCTTCAACGCTTCCAACACTTCCTTCTCGCCTTCGCCGCCCAGGGGCTCGATGGCGACGGTCGCATTGCGCAGATCAGGGGAGGCACGCACTTCGGTCACGGTCACGATGGCGCTTTCCAGCACCGGGTCATGCACGTCGCCGCGCGCCAGCAACTCACTGAGCACATGGCGAATGAGTTCGCCCACCCGCAACTGCCGTTGGGATGGCCCACGCGCCTTCGCGCTGGACACATGATCTGATCTGCTCATGAGCTATCCGGACCTTCAAGCAAGAAGCAGCGAAGTGCCTACAGCACCCGCTCCACTTCCGTCACGTCGAAGCACTCGATGACGTCGCCCTTGCGGATGTCCTGATAATTCTCAAACGACATCCCGCATTCCTGGCCGTTGCCGACTTCCTTCACTTCATCCTTGAAGCGCTGGAGCGTCGACAATGTGCCTTCGTGGATCACTACGTCGTCGCGCAGCAGGCGCACCTTCGAGCCACGTTTGACCGAGCCTTCCGTGACCCGGCACCCGGCGACCTTGCCGACCTTCGACACGTTGAAGACTTCGAGAATTTCCGCGTTGCCGAGGAATGTCTCGCGCAGCTCCGGCCCAAGCACACCGGCCATGGCCGCCTTCACGTCGTCGATCAGGTCGTAGATCCCCGCGTAGTAGCGGATATCCACGCCCTGCTGACGGGCCGCGTCGCGGGCAGGCGCATTGGCACGCACGTTAAAGCCGAGAATGGCCGCACCTGAGGCTGCTGCCAGGGTCACATCACTTTCGGTGATGCCGCCGACACCCGCGTGCAGCGTGCGAGCCACAATGTCATCGGTCCCTGCCTTGTCGAGGGCACCAATGATGGCTTCGACAGAGCCCTGCACGTCACCCTTGATGACGAGTGGCACTTCCTTCTTGTCCGCCGTCTGCAGCTGCGTGAACATCTGCTCAAGCGACCCGCGGGCAGAACCGGCCGCACGCTTGTCGCGCATCATGCGCTGGCGGTACTCGGTGATTTCGCGGGCACGGGCTTCTTCTTCCACAACAGCGAAACTGTCACCGGCTTCCGGTGTGCCGCCGAGACCCAGAACCTCAACAGGTTCCGACGGGCCGGCTTCATCCACCTGCTCACCCCGGTCATTGATCAGGGCACGGACTTTACCCCACTCACCACCGGCAACGAGAACATCACCGACCCTGAGCGTGCCGCGCTGAACGAGCACTGTTGCTACCGGGCCGCGGCCCGTGTCGAGCTGCGCTTCGATGACGATGCCGTCGCCTGCGCGCTCCGGGTTGGCCTTGAGCTCAAGAAGCTCTGACTGGAGAAGAATGGCTTCTTCCAGCTTGTCGAGGTTCATCTTGGCGGTTGCGGACACTTCCACTTCCTGCACATCGCCGGACATGCTTTCCACGATCACTTCATGCTGCAACAGGTCGGTGCGCACCCGGTTGGGGTCCACATCCGGCTTGTCCATCTTGTTGATGGCAATGATCAGCGGGACTTCCGCTGCCTTGGCGTGGTTGATGGCTTCGATCGTCTGCGGCATCACGCCGTCGTCCCCGGCCACCACCTAGATCACGATGTCCGTCGCCTTGGCACCGCGCGAGCGCATGGTCGTAAAGGCTTCATGGCCCGGTGTATCCAGGAAGGTGATGCGGTTGCCACCGGCCATCCGCACCTGGTAGGCGCCGATATGCTGGGTGATACCGCCTGCTTCCCCGGCCACCACATCTGTCTGACGCAGGGCGTCCAGCAATGATGTCTTGCCGTGGTCGACGTGACCCATGACGGTCACTACCGGCGCGCGGGGCTTGAGGTCCGCTGCTGCGTCGTCGTCTCCTTCAAGGCCCACTTCCACGTCGGCCTCGGACACACGCTTCACCGAGTGGCCCATCTCTTCCGCGATCAGCTGGGCGGTGTCTGAATCGATCACATCGTTGATCTGCATCATCTGACCCTGCTGCATCAGCAGCTTGATCACATCCACGGCCCGCTCGGTCATGCGGTTGGCCAGTTCCTGCACAGTGATCGTGTCGGGAATGGTCACCTCACGGTGCACCTTAACCTGTTCCTGCTGGCCACCCCGGGCGCGCTTTTCGCGCTGCTGGCGGCGGCGCATGGCGGCGAGGGAGCGCTGGCGCGGCTCGTCGTCCAGGGCGTTTGAGATTGTCAGGCGGCCGCGACGGCGTTCATTGCCGCCGGTGCGCTTGGGCGCGGGCTTGGTTTCTTCTTCGCGCTTCTTGGCAACCGGCGTTGGAATGGCCTTGGCGCCTGGCTTGGGCTCTGCCGGCGGCTGGGCCGGAGCTGCGGCTCCATCTGCCTCGGCTTCTTCCTTGGCGCGCAGGGCTGCTTCCTTGTCGGCCTTGGCTTTGGCTTCAGCTTCGCGGCGGGCACGCTCTTCTTCCTGAGCGGCGCGTTCGGCTTCCTCAAGAGCTGCAACGCGGGCGGCTTCTTCCGCTATCTTGCGCTGTTCGGCTTCTTCGATTGCCTTTTGGCGTTCTATCTTTTCGCGTTCACGGGCCTCGACCAGTGCGCGGCCACGGGCACCCTTTTCTTCATCGGTCAGGGTGCGCAGCACCATGTTGCCGCGGGCGCGGGCATCGCGCGCGGGGCGCGCGGCGCGGGCGGGCTTGGCCGCAGCGGCTGGTGCTGCATCCTTTTTGGCTGCGGTTTTGGCGGCCGTCTTTGTTGTTGTCTTGGCAGCCGTTTTGCTTGCGGTTTTCGCAGCCGTCTTGCCTGTGGTCTTGGCAGCCGTCTTCGCTGCGGTCTTGGGTGCCGCCTTCTTTTCGACAGCAGGAGCCGTATCGTCAGCCCTCTTGGCTGCCGGTGTGTCCGCTTTGTCTTTGGCGGGAGCCACGCGGCGGCGCTTCTTCTCAACCAGAACCGCCTTTGAGCGCCCATGGGAGAAGTTTTGCCGCACATGACCTGTCTCGACCGTCCGGCCGAGTGTCAGCTTGCCGCCGGACGCACGCGGTGTCCGGGTGGCACCTGAGCCGCCGGATTCGCCGTCTTGTGCGTCTGTATCTTTCGTCTCGCTCATGAGACCCCTTCACTACCACCCTTCAAAACCGGCTGATCATGCCGCCCGAAGGGTCTTAAAAAACCTGTCTGTACGGCTGGCCGCAAATCACGCGCCAACCCCGCAACGGGGGCCACCCCCCACTCAAGCTCCGCCCTGGAACCCCTGCAACCGTCCAACCTCACACATAATGAGGCCGGAGAGCTTATCGCCGGGCAGGACGTTGCGGGCGAGTTCCCCGCGATCATCCTCCGTCGCCGACATATGCCGCGCTCGCCCTTTTGAGGCAGCGCCGCCTGCAGTCAGGGCAGCATGTACCACATTTGGCCGCCCCAATGCCAAACCCAATTGTTCTGCCGAAAAATCGGCCACAATGGGGGCATCGGTGCGGCTACTCAGGGCACCTGCATTCTTCAGGCCTTCGGCACCTGCATCACGCGCCAGAAACAGCGCCACCACATGTGCCTTAACGGCCGCTTCTTCAACCTTTGCATGGCCCGCCATCAGCTGGCCGGCCTTGCGGGCAAGTCCCAGCAGCGCCAGAACCCGCCGTTTCAGCCCCGCTTCCACCTGATCTGCCAGATCAGCCGGGGCCTTGACGCCTTGTTTGGCGGCACGGGAAAAAAGCCCCTTTGCCGCCGCTTTTTCGACTGACGCCCGGTCGGACGTCACCCAGATACCGCGTCCGGGCAGCCTGCCTTCAATGTCCGGCACCACCTGGTCGTCCGGACCGATGGCAAACCGCACCAGTGTGGCCGTCGTCCCCGTGTCACCGCTAACGATGCAGCGACGCTCCGGGGTTTTCTTGCGGCCCGACCTGTCTTCACCAGGTCTCTCGCTGTCCGGTTCAGGCGCGTCTGGTGACTGCCCCGTCACTCAGCAGGCGCCTCCCCAAAGGTGCTTTCCGCGGTTTCCTCTGGAGCTCCTTCTTCAGCCTCGCCTTCTTCACCCTCTTCGGCTTCGGCAGCTTCTGCCTCAGCGCGCATGGCATCGAGATCTTCCTGAGTTATCCAGCCCGCTTTCACGCGCGCCGCCATAATGATCTCTTCTGCTTCCTGCGGGGATACGTCGTGCCCATCAAGGAAGCCCGGTTCGCGGCGGCGCTCACCTTCAACGCTCTCATAGTACCCTGTCAGATCATCGGTCGCGCAGCCGGCAAGGTCTTCGACGTTCTTCACATCGTTCTCACCCAAAGACACCATCATGGCTGACGTGATGCCGGGCACCTCGCCGACTTCGTCCTCAACACCCAGCTCCTTGCGCTTGGCATCGCGGGCGGCATCGAGCTTTTCAAGATACTCTGTCGCGCGGGCCTGAATTTCCGCTGCCGTGTCTTCGTCAACGCCTTCGATGTCGGAGACTTCTTCAGATTCCACATAGGCGATTTCTTCGACCGTCGCGAAGCCTTCAGAGGCCAGCAGCTGGGCAATCACCTCGTCCACATCCAGTGCTTCTTCAAACAGCTTGGAGCGCTCGGCAAATTCGGCCTGACGGCGTTCGCTTTCTTCGGCTTCCGTCAGAATGTCGATGGTCCAGCCGGACAGCTGGGACGCCAGACGCACATTCTGGCCACGGCGGCCGATGGCGAGCGACAGCTGATCATCAGGCACAACAACTTCAATGCGCTCGGCGTCTTCGTCGAGCACGACCTTCACAACTTCCGCCGGCGCGAGACCGTTCACGATGAAGGTTGCGGGGTCCGGTGACCACTGAATGATGTCGATCTTTTCACCCTGCAGCTCGTTCACCACGGCCTGCACACGGCTGCCGCGCATGCCCACGCAGGCGCCGACAGGGTCGATCGAGCCGTCATTGGAGCTCACGGCGATCTTGGCGCGGCTGCCAGGATCCCGCGCCACAGAGCGGATTTCGATGATGCCGTCGTAGATTTCCGGCACTTCCTGATCAAACAGCTTGGCCATGAACTGCGGGTGCGTGCGCGACAGGAAGATCTGGGGCCCGCGCGGTTCGCGGCGCACGTCAAACACATAGGCGCGGATGCGGTCGCCGGTGCGGAAGGCTTCGCGCGGGAGCTGCTCGTCGCGGCGGACGATGGCTTCGGCGCGGCCCATATCCACAATCACATGGCCATATTCAACACGCTTGACCAGGCCGTGGATGATTTCGCCGACGCGATCCTTATACTCATCATACTGACGATCTCGCTCGGCATCGCGCACTTTCTGCACGATCACCTGCTTCGCGGTCTGGGCGGCGATGCGGCCAAAGTCGATGGGCGGCAGCGGCTCAGTCAGGAAGTCACCAACCACGGCAGCCGGGTTGCGCACGCGGGCGTCTTCCAGCGAAATTTCGGTGGCCTCGTTTTCAACCTCCTCGACGACTTCCTGCAGGCGGTTGAGCTTGATCTCCCCGGTCTTGGGGTCGATCTGAGCGCGGATTTCATTTTCCGCGCCATAGCGGGAGCGGGCCGCCTTCTGGATCGCATCTTCCAGCGCCTCAATCACGATTGCCTTGTCGATGGACTTTTCGCGGGCGACCGCGTCAGCAATCTGCAGAAGCTCGAGCCGGTTGGCGCTAACAGCCTGTGCCATGGAAACTTACTCCGTGATGTCTTCTTCTAGTGTTTCAAGTTCGGTGGGTGCCGGATTGGCTCCACCCGATTTCTGGCTTTGTTTGATGAGCGCGTCGGTCAGCACCAGCTTGGCGTCGTGCACATCGCCGAACGGCAGGCCAACAACCTGCGGCTCGGAAAATCCCTCAATCTCAACCGCAATGCGGATTTCGTTTTCGTCGTCGGCGAACCCGTCCAGCAGCCCACGAAAGCGCTTGCGGCCATCAATGGGCACCTGCAGCTCAACTTTGGCGAGATGTCCTGCCCAGGTCTCAAAATCCTTTTCGCGGGTCAGCGGGCGATCAATCCCGGCGGACGACACTTCCAGCGTGTATTTGCCGGAGATCGGGTCATCCACGTCCAGCGCAGCCGAAACGGCGCGGGAGACTTCCTCGCAGCCCTCAATCGGCATGGTGCCGTCGGCGCGCTCGGCCATGATCTGCAAGGTGGGCGTGCCGGAGCCGATGACGCGAATGCGCACGATTTCATAGCCCAGGCTCTCCACGAGAGGGGCAATGATGCCTTCGATGCGCTCTTCTGCGGGCGTTTTGGCCTTGAGGCTCAAAAAAATCTTCTCCAGAAACGAAAAAAGGGGCTGCCGAAGCGCCCCTGGAACCTCCCGTCGCAGCCATTCTGCCAAGTTAGCAAAACAACCGGGGTCTCAACTTGGGCGGACCATACGCCCAAAGGTTTCAAAAGGAAAGTACCTACGCGCGCCGCTCGAATTCCAGATAGCAGGGTGTCCTGCCCTCGCGGAGCGCCTTGGCCTCGTAGCGGGTCCC
Organism: Candidatus Phaeomarinibacter sp.; assembly: GCA_050042885.1. GTDB lineage: Bacteria > Pseudomonadota > Alphaproteobacteria > CGMCC-115125 > CGMCC-115125 > Pyruvatibacter. The sequence goes on along the minus strand of JBHJJF010000055.1, from coordinate 13,098 downwards.
GGGCCAGCCGGGGGGCGGTGTGTCGTGGCTGGCCTTGCTTGCGTCCGTTTCCAGAAAGTGGCCGTCCTTGGAAATCTCGCGCTGGGTCCAGTCGATGTAATCGGGAATGTCGCTGGCAACTTCGAGGATTTTGCCGGGGCGGATGACGCGGGCCAGGCTTTCAAGCGTGTCGCTGCCGACAAAGCGCCGCTTGTTCTGGCGCGCCTTCGGCCACGGGTCAGGGTAAAGAAGATACACCCGGTCCAGGGTCGCAGGCGCAAGCGCATCCAGCACATCACGCGCGTCGCCGTGATGTATGCGGATGTTTAGGAGCTGTTGCTCCTCCACCGCAGCAAGCGTTTTGGCGACACCGTTGAGGAACGGCTCACACCCGATGAAGCCGATATCGGGGTGTTCGGCCGCGCGGGCGCACAGATGCTCGCCGCCGCCGAAGCCGATTTCCAGATGGACGGCCGTCACATCTGTAAACAACGTATACGGATCAAGGGGCGCATCGGTCGGCACAGCAATCCGCGGCAGCACCTCTGCAAAGAGTTTCTTCTGGCGCGGCGACAGGGCCTTGCCCTTGGCGCGGCCATAAATAAGGGGCCGCCGCGTGAACGGCCGCCCCTCATCTTTGTCTCGATCAGCCATCATTCTGGCTTTGTCCAAGTGGCGCTTAGGAGATCGCAGCCTTGAGCGGCTCGACCAGCTCCGTCTTCTCCCAGGAGAAGCCGCCGTCAGCATCAGCCTCGCGGCCGAAATGGCCATAGGCCGCGGAGCGGGCGTAGATCGCCTTGTTGAGATTGAGATGCTCGCGGATGCCGCGGGGGCTGAGATCCATGGCTTCCTGAATGGCGCCTTCAAGTTTGGCTTCGTCCACATTGCCTGTGCCGTGCAGGTCCACATAGACGGACAACGGCTTGGAGACGCCGATGGCGTAGGCCAGCTGGATCGTGCACTTGTCCGCAAAGCCTGCGGCCACAACGTTCTTGGCGACGTAGCGGGAGGCGTAGGCCGCTGAACGGTCCACCTTGGTGGGGTCCTTGCCGGAGAACGCACCCCCGCCGTGTGGCGCGGCACCGCCATAGGTGTCAACGATGATCTTGCGGCCTGTAAGGCCTGCGTCACCATCGGGGCCGCCAATGACGAAGAGGCCTGAGGGGTTCACGTAGAATTCGTCTTCCGGGCACCTCCCGCCATCCGGCAGCACATCAAGGACGTGCGGACGAACGATTTCGCGAACCTGGTCCTGGGTGAGGCCTTCAGCGTGCTGCGTCGATACAACGACGGACGTCGCACCAACGGGCTTGCCGTTTTCATATTTGAGCGTGACCTGGCTTTTGGAGTCCGGACCAAGGCCAGACTTGGCATCGGCGTGGCGGGCGTCTGCCAGCGACTTCAGGATGCGGTGCGACAGATAGAGGGGAGCCGGCATCAGCACGTCTGTTTCGCGGCAGGCATAGCCGAACATGATGCCCTGGTCGCCGGCGCCTTCGTCCTTGTTGCCGGCAGCATCCACGCCCTGAGCGATATGGGCGGACTGGGCGTGCAGCAGCACGTCAACCTGGGCATCCTTCCAGTGGAAGCCGTCCTGCTCGTAGCCGATGTCCTTGATCGCAGCGCGGGCAACTTCTTCAAACGGGGCCGGTGTGACGCGGTCACCGTCGCCGAGCAGGCTGTCTGGCGCGCGCACTTCACCGGCGATCACAACGCGGTTGGTGGTGGTCAGGGTTTCAGCGGCGACACGCACCTGGGAAGCGTCCATGCCTTCTTTTTCAGCGGTCCGGAAAATGAGGTCCACGACTTCATCGGAGACACGGTCGCAAACCTTGTCTGGATGGCCTTCAGAAACGGACTCACTGGTGAACAGATAGTTCGAACGTGCCACGGCGGGTGGTCTCCCCAATTGTCTTGCGGCATATCGGAGGCCAGATGCCTCCTGCTTTGCCCCATGCGAATAGCATGCGCCCATGCGCACCAACCGGCCGGACAGCCTCAAAAGTGCATATGTGCGGGGAATGGATGCCAGCTTGCGTTAAGCGAGCAGATTGATGCGGGGTTCTTGCCGGGTTTGGAGGGAGGCGTCAAGGCTGCCCTGCTATGCGGTGGTTCAACCTGATCAAAGCACGGTTTGGTGCCCCACGGCACGTGAAGGACGGACTGTCCTTGACGGGCAAGCGCCGTCTTATTCGGCGACCGGATCCTGCGCCTTTGCGAGGCTCTTCAGCATATCGACGATTGAACGTCGCACGGCCGGATCGCGGATCTCAACAAAAGCACGGTTCAATTGCAGGCCTTCCGAGCTGGACACGAAGTCCATGACGAATGGCGTTCCATCGCCCTCTGCGAAGGCCATGTCGCCCCCTGCGGCATGGGCGTCATTGTCCGCCATTTCTTCATAAAAGTACTGGACCGGCACGTTGAGGATTCTAGATACCTCGTAGAGACGGCTGGCGCCGATCCGGTTCGTGCCTTTTTCGTACTTTTGTACCTGCTGAAATGTCAGGCCAAGTTGCTCACCGAGCTTTTCCTGGCTCATTCCGACCAACAGCCGCCGCAAGCGGACGCGGCTGCCGACATGCACATCAATCGGGTTTGGTTCTTTTCTCGCCACCCGTCATCTCCCCAAGCAAGCATGCCACGACCTTTTGGCGGCAACTTGCGCTAGCACTAACCTATGAGTGCAGCGAGGAGATATGCACGTCAATACGACCTGTGTCAAAAGTAGTCATAGCAACATACTATACAACTTATAGTTGTGTTTAAGGTGCGCTAGTCTTTGTTATTTATAGTTGTATTTGAGTAGAGTATAGTTAACAACAAAGCAATCAACACTGCCCAGAAAACTACATCACCATTTCTATGATAAAAAGTCAGGTCAATTCTTCCCGGTAGTGACTGATCCAATACTCCGGCCTTGCCAAGATCAAGAATTGCCCTTATCCGGCCCCGGGGGCCTATGACTGCGGAGATACCTGTATTCGCTGCACGTACAAGTGGTAGGCCTTCTTCGACGGCGCGCATCCGGGCCTGGAAAAAATGCTGCCTGGGGCCAATCGAATCACCAAACCACGCATCATTTGTCGTGTTGAGAAGCCATCCGGGTCTGTCCTCCCCCACATCTTCTCCGGGGTAGATAACCTCGTAGCAGACAAGCGGCCCGGCATCGGGCATGCCGGGTATCTGGATCGAGAGCGGTCCCGGGCCGCTGCTGTAGCCGCCGCGCTGACGGGTCAGCTGTTGCAGCCCAATGACCTCCAGCAACCCCTGTGCAGGCAAGTACTCACCGAACGGCACAAGATGGGCCTTGTCGTAGGTTGCGGTTATCGTTGCGTCCGAATTAAGCACCATCACCGAATTGAAGAACCGCGCCCAACGGCCATCCGCGGTTGTCTGCGGCAGTGGCTCGGCGCGCACCGCCCCGGTAATGAGATGCACCCCGCGCGGCAAGGTGCTCGCAATCAGGGCCCGAGCGTCAGGGTTGTCTTCCAGCAAAAACGGCGGCGCACTCTCTGGCCAGATGACATGGGTTATGCCCTCAAGATCATCCTGAGCACGGCTAAGGCGAAGCAGCCGGGAGAAGTTGGCTGCCCTGAGCTCAGGCCGCCATTTATCTGTCTGCGCGATGTTGGGCTGCACAATGCGCAGCGTCACTCCCGGGACGTCATCAGGGATCGGCAGCGACAGCCGCCATATGCCGAAACCGAACAGCGCGGCAGGTAGAACCCCGGCGCAGCAAACAAAGGCCGCCGCCCGGCCCCGTGTTATGGCGCAGCCCGGCCCCGCGAGCAGCGCGGGCGAGGTGGCCACCAGTGCCGCTACCAGCGTGTGGCCATACAGCCCCCACACGGCTGTTGCCTGCACAAGCGCATCGGAAACGGAGAGGCTGTACCCAAGGCTGATCCATGGGAAACCGGTGAGAACGTGACCTCGAAGCCATTCAGCCAGCGCAAAAGCTACGACAAATGCGACGACACGTCCGGTACCTGTGCGCGAAAGCGCACGGGCTGCCACCGCAGCGGCGGCGAAAAACAGCGCCAGGCCGCCGGGCATGATGACCGCAACGAAGGGCAGCATCCAGGCAAACTGTTGCGCGTCCACCAGAAAGGCAGAGCCGATCCAGAAGAGGCCACCCAGGAAGAAACCAAAGCCGAAGCCCCAGGCGGTTGTGGCCGTCGCCCCCCAACCGGCAAAGCGATCTGTCGCGTCGGGCTCAATCCCGTCGATCAGCCATATCAGGACCGGATAAGTTAGAAGCAGGAGCGGCCAGAAGCCGAAAGGCGGCATGGCAAAAACCGTCAGTGCACCCGCCAGTATCGAAAGACCAAGCCGCTGCCTGGCCGGTCGCCCGGCAAGCCACGCGGCAAGCCGGGTCAGTCCCCCCACAATCCCCTGCATAAGACCTGCCTGTTTTTACTCTGTAGACGGAGTTTCAGATGCGTTGCCGGGATGCACCACAAGGCGCTTGATGCGGCGCGGGTCGGCGTCGGCAATTTCGAATTCAACGCCGCTATCGTGAACGACGACCTCACCACGCTGCGGGACGCGTCCCAGCATGTCGAACACCAGCCCCCCTAGCGTGTCCAGTTCATCGCTGCGCTCTTCGGGAAGCAGCGGCTTGTTCAGCATTTCTTCCAGATCGCCAATCTTTGCGCGTGCCGTCGCATCAATGGTGCCGTCCGGCAGCTTCACAAGATCGGGGCGTTCGGCCTCATCGTGCTCGTCTTCGATTTCGCCGACAATCTCTTCGACAAGGTCCTCAATCGTCACCAGCCCGTCGGTGCCGCCATACTCGTCAATTACCAGCGCCATGTGGACGCGGCTGGCCTGCATCTTCAACAAGAGGTCAATTGCCGGCATGGAGGGGGGAACATAGATCAGGTCGCGGCGGATCGCTGACAGGGCGAAGCTGGAATCTGAATCCCCTGTCGCGCGGTTGTCTGCCATCCAGCCCATCAGGTCCTTGATGTGGACCATGCCGCGCGGGTCATCGAGGGTTTCCTCAAAGACAGGCAGGCGTGAATGGTTGGCTTCGCGGAAGGCTTCGACAAGGTCATCAAGGGATGTGCCTTCTTCCACGGCTACGATGTCGGGACGCGGCACCATCACGTCTTCGGTGCGCAGCTCGTTGAACCCTAAAAGGTTCACGAACATGTCCTGTTCGGCGGGGGACAAGTCAGATGCCCCGTCACGGTCCTCGCCAAGGACCGCATCCAATGATGCACCAAGCGACCCGGGTTCGACGCCACCCAGCACATAGCGCCACGCCCGCGTCAGGCGCTGGGCGAGCGGCTGTTTCGATGTCGCTGACACCGGTTGACCAGATTTGGACGGGTCGCCGGACGGATTGTCAGACCGGTCGCTGGCCAAAGCCATGGGTTCAGGCTCCTTTTGTCCGGCGCGCGGTGAAGCCGGATGGGACATGGTTCAAGTAAGACCTATGCATGTTTACAGAACCCTCAAGCATCAGGCCAGATTTTCGCATCAGCTCTCATATGGGTCCGCAACACCGAGGCTGGCCAGAATCCGGCGCTCAAGCGCCTCCATCTCCTCCGCCTCGTCCGGTGTTTCATGATCATAGCCCTGCAGATGCAACATGCCGTGCACCACCAGATGCTGGAGATGGGCCGCCAGCGACTTGCCCTCATTCAAAGCCTCGGCGGCGAGGGTGTCATAGCTGAGCGCAATATCTCCCAGTGACATTTCCGCGCCCGGCAAATCAACCGCTACGGGCAGGGGCGGGGCTGGAAAGGACAACACATTGGTGGGCTTGTCTTTACCGCGCCACTGCTTGTTCAAGACCTGAAGCGCAGCATCGCCTTCGAGCAGAATGCTAACGTCAACCGTGCCTGCGGACGGCGCAGCCGGGCCATCCAGTATCGCAGCTTGGGCCGCGTGCTGGATCAGGTCAGATGCATTCTCCAGGGCGGACCATTTGTCATCGGCCTGCAAGATATCGACCTGCAACCTGCGGGTCGGTGCGTCCGTGTCGGCTGAGGCCAGGTCAGGCATCGTCGCCCCGGCCACGCCGTGCCTCAGTGTCCTTTTTCGCCAGCAGATGCCCCTCCGCTTCCGAATAGGCGTGAACGATGCGGGTCACCAGCGGGTGCCGCACGACGTCGACGTTGGCGAACTCGGTGACGGCCACGCCCTTCACGTTGCGCAGCACGTCCCGGGCTTCGCGGAGACCGGATTTGGAGCCCATGGGCAGATCAACCTGTGTCGGGTCGCCGGTGATGGCCATGCGTGAATTTTCGCCAAGGCGCGTCAGGAACATTTTCATCTGCACGGACGAACAGTTCTGCGCTTCATCCAGAATGACATAGGCGTTGGACAGCGTGCGCCCGCGCATGAAGGCGAGCGGTGCGACTTCGATCTCGCCGGACTCAAGACTGCGCGCCACCTGCTCTGCAGGCAGGGTGTCATAAAGCGCGTCATAGAGAGGCCTTAGATAGGGATCGATTTTTTCGCGCAGATCGCCGGGCAGGAAACCAAGCCGTTCGCCTGCCTCCACAGCCGGGCGCGACAGAATGATGCGATCCACCTGGCCCTTGATGAACAGGGAGACCGCCGCCGCGACTGCAAGATAGGTCTTGCCGGTGCCCGCCGGGCCCATGCCGAAGACCAGCTCATTGGTCTGCAACTGTTTCATGTAACGCGCCTGGTTGGCAGAGCGCGGCTCAATGACCCGCTGCTTGGTGACGAACTGCACACCACCAGAGCCTTTTTGTCCTTCCGGAAGCGCGCTCGACGCCATGCGTACCGCACCATCCACGTCCGCCATGGTGACGTCCTGATCGCGCTTGAGCTTGCCGTAGAGATCGCCCAGGGCCTGGGCCGCGTGACCCCGTGCTTCATCTTCCCCGCGAATGGCAATGCGATTGCCCCGCGGCGTCACCGCAACACCGAGCAATTGTTCTATTCGGGCGAGATTACAGTCCGCGACACCTGCCAGAGCACTCATCAGATGATTGTCGTCAAAGTCCAGAACCACCACGTCCGGCCGTGGGCCACCCTGCGCGCGCACACCCTGCGCTGATGAAGAGGCGGGTGATGAAGCCCCAATGGGAGTTGGGGCGCTGGTTCCAACGCTCAAGCAGCGTCTCCTTTGACAAGTGTTTCAGTAGCCAATGTGTCTGCCAGTCTACCTGAAAGACTGTTGGCATGCGCGTCTTCAATCACAACTGGCACGATTTCGCCGCGTAGATGCATTGGTGCATCAAGATGAACCGCCTGCAGGTAGGGCGAACGCCCCGCCAGCTGGCCGTCCCGCTTGCCGACACGGTCCAGGAGCACGGACATGGTCTTGCCGACGGACGACGCATTGAACTGCCGGGACTGTTCGTTCAGCAGGGCCTGCAACCGCGCCAGGCGCTCGGCTTTGACGTCTTCGGCCACCTGCGTGTCATTCGTCGCCGCAGGCGTGCCAGGGCGCTGTGAATACTTGAATGAATACGCCTGCGCATAACCCACATCGCGGACCAGCTGCATGGTTGCTTCAAAGTCCTCGTCGGTCTCACCGGGAAAGCCGACGATGAAATCCCCGGACAGGGAAATATCGGGACGCGCCTCACGCAGCCTGTCGATCAGGCGCATGTAGTCTTGCGCCGTATGCTGACGATTCATGGCCTTGAGAGTCCTGTCAGACCCTGCCTGTACGGGCAGATGCAGATAGGGCATCAGTTTCTCAAGGTCACGATGGGCCGCATACAGATCATCATGCATGTCGCGGGGGTGGCTGGTCGTGTAGCGCAGCCGGGCGAGCCCGTCGATTTCAGCCAGCGCAAACAATAGCCGCCCGAGATTGGACGCGTTGCCTGACGCATCCTCACCATGCCAGGCATTGACGTTCTGGCCGAGCAACGTGATTTCGCGCACGCCTGCATCAACAAGACCGCGCGCTTCGCCGAGCAGGCGGTGCATGGGGCGCGAGACCTCCGCGCCGCGCGTATAGGGTACGACGCAGAACGTGCAGAACTTGTCGCAGCCTTTCTGCACCGTCAGAAAAGCAGCGGGCCCGCGGCCCAGCGTCACCTTCTTGGACGGCTGCGGCAGATGCTCGAACTTGTCTTCTGCAGGAAACTCCGTTTCCACCAGCCGCTCGCCATCCTTGGCACGCTCCACGAGCTGCGGCAGGCGATGATAGGCTTGCGAGCCGACGACGAAATCCACCACCGGGGCCCGGTCGAGCATCTCCTGCCCTTCGGCCTGGGCAACGCAGCCCGCCACGCCAATGGTGAGTGGCCGGCCCTGCTTGAGGCGCGCTTCTTTGAGAATGCGCAGACGGCCAAGCTCTGAATAGACCTTGGCGGCGGCATTCTCGCGGATGTGGCAGGTGTTGAGAATGACAACATCGGCCGCGTCCGGCGCTTGCGCGGTTTCATAGCCCTTGGGTGCCAGAGCGTCCGACATGCGGTCGCTGTCATAGACATTCATCTGGCAGCCATAGGTCTTGATGAAGAGCTGGGGCTTTTCAGTGTCCGGCGTGGCCTTTTGGATTTGGTCGTGCGGCAAAGTCAGGTCTATCTCTTGCAAAAATCGGATACGCGTTTGTTCCTGAACCATTTATGCGCCGGATCGCGGCGGCGCTCAACTCACACCGTTAACAGGCAGATATGCGCCATTGCCAGCGGGCTGCTGGGCCGAATCCCTGCCTCAATCATGATCACACGGACATGGCAGGTAGATGACAAAGCGGCCCGGCAGAAAACGACCGGCTCAGGCTGCTTCACGTCCCGCTATCGCACGGGCGACGCCGCCGGCGACCTTTTCTTCGCAATAGACCGCCAGTGCTTTGCGGGTGCCCGCTTCAGTGATGGAGACGGGCTCGTGGAACTCAAGCTGCACATCAAACGGTCCAAGCTTGAACACGTCCCAGAGATGCGGCACCAGATCCATGTCGCCGTACCAGGCAAAGAACGGACGGAAGTGCCGGCCCATGGGCAGGCCATGCAGACGCGTATAGGCGAGGGAGACGGGCTGTACCATCACCATGTCGTCCAGCGAGCCGTCGTCGCCCACAACGCTCATCTGAGCAACAGACATGAGCGCGCTCTTGAAAGGCAACACCCAGTTGCCGTTGTTCGATGTCCCTTCGGGAAACAGGATCAGCGTGTCGCCGTCAACGATGCGCCCGTGAATCTGATTGCGGTGTTCACGCGTCTTTGTGCGGCGCTCGCGCTCCACAAACACCGTGCGCTGGAGCTTGGCCATCTGACCGAAGAACGGCCATGTGGCCACTTCACTCTTGGCAATGAACGATACCGGAAACACGGTGCTCATCACCGGGATATCCAGATAGGACGTATGGTTGGCGCAGATGAGCACCGGCCTGTCGGTCACCGGCGTCCCTTTGATAGTCACCTTGATGCCGATGAGCTTGCACAGAATACGGTGATAATAGAGCGGCAGCATGTAGGAGCCGGGAAGGCTGAAGCGGACCAGCACCCACTGCACAGGCATGATCGCCAGGGTCATGCTGACAAAGCCTGCAACCCTCAAACTGGCGCGCCATGTGCCCATCGTGTCGCCTTTCCGCCCTGCGTTAAGGGCTCCCGCTTACTCGGCTTCAGCCGGTCGCGGTGTTCTTCGTGTCCGCGACATCGGTGATCGGCACGCCGTAGAGCTCGAGGCGATGGTCCACCAGCTTGAACCCGAGTTCGCGGGCAACGATTTCCTGTAACCGCTCGATTTCATCGTTGTTGAATTCAATTACCTCACCCGTCTGAACATTGATCAGGTGATCGTGGTGATCATCCGTTGCCGGCTCATAGCGGGAGCGGCCATCGCGGAAATCATGGCGCTCCAGAATGCCGGCCTCTTCAAAAAGGCGGACGGTGCGATACACCGTGGCAATGGAAATGTTCGAATCCACTTCGGAGGCGCGCCGGTACAACTCCTCAACATCAGGATGGTCATCCGCTGCTGACAGCACGCGCGCGATCACGCGGCGCTGTTCTGTCATGCGCATACCTTTTTCAATGCAGAGGTTTTCAAGCCTGTCCATACTACTCTTCCGGTTTCCCTAGCGCCTTTCGGCCAAATTGCTTTGGTTAATCTAGTCGTTTGTGTCGTCCGCGTCATCTTTTAGCGGATATGGCCGAACCGCTATGGGCTTTCCGCCATCCAGCGCAGAATGAGCGCGTCCACTGACGGGCTGTCACCGCGGGCATAGTAGGCGGCCCGCCGCCCCGCTTCGGCAAAACCAAGTGACTGATACAGTCTTCTTGCCGCGTCATTGTCGGTCGCGACTTCCAGAAAAACCGTGTCGCATTCGACAGCCAGCGCCGCTGTCAGGCCCGCGATCACCAATGCGCGCGCGCTGCCCTGCCGCCGGTGCGCGGGATCGACGGCAATGGTCAGCACTTCGGCTTCATTTGCCGCTGCGCGCATCAATGCGAACCCGGTCGGTTCGCCGTTCTCTTCGGCGATAAGGACATAGACGCCCGGTGTCTCGAGCAGATGCAGGATTGAAGCCGCACTCCATGCTGACCTGTCATCAAAGGCGCTTGCGTGAATGCGCGCCATGGCGGCCACATCTTCCTTCGTGCCGGGCCGGACAGAAGCTGCCTGATGTGCCGTGCCTTGGGTGTGCGCTCCATCAGGCATGGGGAAGCGCTCCGCCGTTTTCTGGTTCCTTGGCGTCCGGGGGCCTCAAGTAGAGAGGCGATGGCGGGCCGACACGGTCATCCGGTGCCACGAGGGCGAGCCGGGCAATCCATTCTGCCTGCGGCGCCCACAGGCTTTCATCCACCACGACCACATCGCTGCTGCGCTCCTGTGCTGCCAGTGCATCGGCGAGCTTCGGCGCACCGGACCCGGACAAATTGACCAGCCCTTCCGGCACAGCATCCGCCGCCGTCTTGAGATCAATGACAGACGGCGCCACCACAAGCGTGCCCAGTGGGTCAACGATCTGCAGATAGACTTCATCATTGCGCGCATCGAAAGCGATCACGCCTGCCCGCAGGGGCTGGTCTGCGTCCGGCTCCGGCAGCGTCACGGCCACCGCTTCCAGCGTGGACACGCCGACAATGGGAATGTCATGGGACAAACCAAAACTGCGCGCCGCCGACAGGCCCACACGAAGCCCCGCAAATGTCCCCGGCCCAACCGTAACGCCTATGCGGGTCAGGTCTTCAAGGCTGAGGTCGGCGGCATCAAGCACAGCGCCGATCATCGGGATCAGCGCTTCTGCATGGCCGCGCTTCATGGGTTCATGCGCCTTGGCCACGACGTGGCCCGTGCGCGACACAATGGCTGCCTGGCAGGCCTCCATGGCGGTATCGAAGCCAAGAACGAACACATCGTCCGGCGGGGAGCTGGGGGAAGTGGTCACAAATTATTCCGTAGTCAGACGATTGTGCACGCATCATTGAACGCCAGACGCGGCGAACGTGGATCAAGCTTGGCAGCATTGCCATAGCCGATATTGCACAGGAAGTTGGACTTGATGGTTGTTCCCCCAAAGAACGCTTCGTTGACACCGTCCTGATCGAAGCCGGACATCGGCCCGCAATCAAGGCCGAGCGCCCGGGCAGCAATCATGAAATAAGCGCCCTGCAGGGAGCCGTTGCGAAAGGCTGTCTGCTCTGCGAACTCTTCGGACCAGTTGAACCAGCTCTTGGCATCCGGGTTATGCGGAAACAGTTCGGGAATCTTTTCGTAGAACTCAAGGTCGTGACCGATGATGGCGCAGACGGGCGCGGCCATGGTCTTTTCCTGATTGCCTTCCATCAGCAGCGGCTTGAGCTTGGCCTTGGCTTCATCGGACTGCACAAAGACGATGCGCGCGGGAGAACAGTTGGCGGAGGTAGGCCCCATGCGCATCATGGCGTAGAGCTCCGCAATCGTTTCTTCGCTCACCGGCGTGTCGAGCCAGAAATTGTGGGTCCGTGCGTCCATGAAAATCTGGTCGATAGCAGCGTTGGTAATCTTGTCGGCCATGGGTGTCCTCTTGGTTCGTCGGCTCGTGTGGTCATCTTAGGCGGCTCAGGCGTCTGTGACGTAAACTAGCGATAAAACGCCATCCGCATAGGCCTTGTGGGAGAGAAGTTTCAGCTTTGCGGGCTGGGTCCCCTCAGGTAAAAGCCGGATGCCGCTCCCCAGCAGGTCCGGCATGATCGACAGCTCGAAGCGGTCTACAAGATTGGCAGCGATGAGCGGCGCGGTGGACGCAGACCCGCCAACAGCCCAGATGTCGCCGCGGCTGTCATCCTTGCGCCATGCGACACCGCCATCAGCGGTTGCGACGAAGCCGTCGGCGCTGGCCGCAATGTCGTATCTGACTTTAGCCATGGCGCAGGTTTACGCCGAAGCGTCGGGCTGGGCCAAGCTAAACCGCGCGGACTTCCTGAACTTCCGGCACGAAGTGCTTGAGGAGATTTTCGACGCCGTTCTTCAGTGTGGCCGTCGACGCCGGGCAGCCGGCGCAGGCGCCGATCATGTTGAGATAGACGACGCCGTCTTCAAAGCCGTGGAAGACGATGTCGCCGCCATCCTGCGCCACGGCGGGGCGCACGCGGGTATCGAGAATGTCCTTAAGCTGGATGACCAGCGGGTCGTCGTCATCCGCCGCTGCGGCATGGCCCGTGGCGTTTTCCATACCTTCCGCCATCAGCGGGGCGCCGGACGTGAAGTGATCCATGATCGCGCCCAGAACGGAGGGGCGAATGTGGGTCCAGTCGACGGCCTCCGCCTTGGTCACGGTCACAAAGTCGTTGCCGAAGAACACGCCTTCCACATCTCCAAGCGCAAACAGCCGGTCTGCAAGCGGCGACGCCTTGGCTGCTTCCGCATCCGTGAAGTCCGCTGTGCCGGACGGCATCACGTCCTGGCCGGGCAGGAACTTCATGGTGGCGGGATTGGGGGTCGACTCGGTCTGGATAAACATACGCGGACACTCCATCTGGCCGCATGGTCCCTGCAATTCGCAGGAAAAAGCGGCAAATACCAGACTAATGGCGTTGGTTATCCCTTAGATGGCCCAAAAGGGGTGCCTCTTCAACCTTTAGATGGGTGTGGAATTGATGCTGCATTTTTCCACTTTGCTTCCCCGCGGCAATAAAGCGGGGCCCCGGGGAGACCGCACAAGTAGAAACCGCGAACACACGAATA
>JBHJJF010000054.1:0-29055 GCA_050042885.1 Candidatus Phaeomarinibacter sp. | reverse complement strand
CGTGTTTGCGTGCCTTTCCGGTGTTCAGGCAATTCCGTTCTACGAGAGCGAAGATGCTGCACGCGCACCATTTGATGCATCAGATTTTCTGAAATAGGAACCCGTTTCAGGTGGCAGACGATGCACCAACACTGGAACAGGTAGAGGCAGCCCATGAAGGGTTCGCCGGACTGACAGTTTTCTACAGGAAGGATCTGGAACCCTATCTGGTAGAGCAGGAGCAGTTGCGCAGTGCGGCTCATGCCAAACTGAAAAAGTACACAGCGATCAGCGTGCCGCTTGGATTTATCGGGCTCTTGGTTATCTGGTTGTTAGGTGGATTTTCTTCCGGTTGGGTTGGGTATGTTGCGGCAGCGGTTGTTGTGATCGCTGTTATTGGTGTCCTCGCCTATCACACCGCTAGCGTCTTTGAGGTCACTGATCGGGTCAAAGGCGAAGTCCTTCACCGTCTCTGCGGGTTTCTTGGTTTCTCCTACAATCCTGAGCCCTCACCTGCTCAGCTCGGCCAATTTCGCGAGAACCGTATTCTCCCTAGCTATGACCGTTCATCAATGGAAGATGAAATCAGCGGCGAACATGAGAGTGTCCGGTTCACTTTGTGTGAATCTCACCTGGAGGACCGCCGGACCCGGAGGGACAGCAACGGGCGGACAGAGACATACTATGTCACGGTCTTCCGGGGCCTGCTCGCTCGCTTCACATTTCCCAAGACATTCTCAAGCAGAACAATTCTGACAAGTGATGGCGGCATGAGCGGTAACTTCTTTGGCGGGCTGGGTAAGAGCAGCGAACGAGTCCGCCTCGAAGATCCTCGATTTGAGAAGAGGTTTGAGGTTTTCTCGGACGATCAGGTGGAAGCCAGGTACCTGTTGACTCCCACGTTCATGGAGCGAGTGTGCGACTTAGCGGACAATGTCGGCGGGAAACTTCAACTGGCATTCCATGGCGACCAGTTATTCTTGACGGTCAATGGCGGCAAAGATCGGTTTGAAGGCGCCGGGATGTTCAAGCGGGCGGATGATTCCGCTTCAGTTGCACGCATCGCCCGTGAAATTGGCCTTGTGTTCGACATTATCCACACGCTCAGGCTCAATGCAGCCACGAAGACCTGACGCTGCGAATCACATTTATTGTTTGTGTTGTGCGCTCAATGACCTTCGTCAAGTGGGTTTTAGGGCAACGGTCTCACCAAACCCTTGTCCCATAAGGGTTTGGTGAACGCACCCGTCTCAAAACCCCTTGCGCACCTGCGAAAACAGACCTATCGAGGTGAGACTTCGTTTTTGAAAGTGAGTCGGACGCGCGTTGTGTTGCTGGCATCACCCAAGAGGCGAGCCAGGGTCAGAAGATCCGGGCACCAGTATCAGGTGTGCATCAGCACCATTGAACATCCAGCGGCGTGTATGTGCGCGCTGCCAACAGGTCAATTTAAGAGGCAATCGAGATGAGCAAGGCAGAATTTATCGAGAACGTTGCGGCTGCAGGCGACATGTCAAAGGCAGAAGCAAAGCGCGCCGTAGAACTCGTGTTCGGCGAAATTGAAAAAGGCCTCAAGGGTGCAAAGAAGGAAGGCAAGTACACGATCGGCACCTTCGGCACTTTCACGATTTCAAAACGTGCCGCACGCATGGGTCGCAATCCGCAGACTGGCGAAGCGATCAAGATCAAAGCCTCCAAAGTACTGCGGTTCAAGCCCGCGGCTCAGTTGAAAGACGCCGCTGGTTGCTAGCGGGCCAATAACGCGGCCGGCGGATGAATCCGCAGGTCAACATGCAACAACGATCAACCCGCCGGCATCTTGCGTCGGCGGGTTTTTCGTTTGAGTCTTGATGTCTCCGGTATGTGTCCGCCGGAGCCCGGAATGATCATCGTGAAAGTCAGTTTAATGGCCAAGACCGCAAAAGGTTCTCCCTTGGAGGCGTCACCGCGGGCTTCTTTGATCCCCGCAGATGGCGAGCGTGCAACGAGGGCGATGCAGGACCTGCATGAGATTGCCGCCACCACCAAACCCCTGAAAACCCTGTTGAAAAAGAAAGAAGCAATCCACCTCCTGAGAGCACTAGCTGGCAACTCTCCATTTCTTAGCCGCTTGATGGTTCGTGAGGCTGAAACGCTCCCGCATCTTCTGAACAACGACCCCAGCGAGCTGTTGAGTCAATTGCTCGACGAGTGCGTGGTCCAGGCCGCAAAGGCAACGGATCGTTCTGAACTTATGGAAGTAGCACGAACAGCAAAGCGCCAGGTCGCTCTGCTCACAGCCATCGCCGACGTATCAACGGTGTGGCAACTACAAGATGTAACTCATGCGCTCACCAGCCTCGCCGATACGGTCATCGAGGCAACCTGTTGTTGGTTGCTGCGTGAGGCTGCCAAGAAGGGCGACATCGTTTTGGCCGATGAAGCAGTGCCCACGCGTGGGTCAGGACTCATTGTAATTGCAATGGGCAAGCATGGCGCCTTTGAGCTCAATTATTCGAGCGACATCGATATCATCGTCTTCTATGAGCCTGACGGCCTCATTTTTTCCAAAGACATTGATCCCGGTTCCTTCTTCGTGCGTCTGACCCGTGAGCTTGTGAAGGTCATGCAAGAACCGACTGGCGGCGGTTATGTTTTTCGGATCGACCTCCGGTTGCGGCCCGATGCGGGGGCAACGAATGTTGCCATCTCAGCGGAAGCTGCTGAGACCTACTACGAGACGATGGGGCAGAATTGGGAACGGGCTGCCATGATTAAGGCGCGAGCGTGCGCCGGCGATCTAAAGGCCGGGCGGCGTCTTCTGGACATGCTGGCGCCATTTGTGTGGCGGCGCTATCTCGACTTTGCCGCCATTGAGGATATCCATTCCCTCAAGCGGCAGATCCATGCTCATGGTGGTCACGGCGCCATTGCCGTCGAGGGACACGATGTCAAACTTGGCCGCGGCGGGATCAGGGAGATCGAGTTTTTCGTTCAGATTCAACAACTGATTGGGGGCGGTAAGTCTCCTGCACTTCGGGGAAGGGCGACCTTGGAAATGCTCGATGTTCTGGTTGATGAGGGGTGGATTGCCACCGAGACCCGCACGGACTTGATTGACGCATACAAGTACCTGAGGGCCCTCGAACATCGCTTGCAGATGGTCAATGACGAACAGACCCACCGTATGCCTCGAACGTCAGACGGTGTTGCGGCAATCGCTGCCTTTATGGGCTATGAGCAGGAAGGTGAGTTCCGCCATGATCTCAGGCGTCACCTGCTTACGGTACAAGGCCATTACGCCAAACTATTTGAGCGCGAGCCGTCTTCGCCACCTGGTGAAGACGCGTTGGTATTCAGTGGGACAGATGATGACCCCGCGACAATTCGTGCCCTCTCGGATATGGGGTTTGAGAATCCGACAGTTATTCTCGACACGGTCCGCCAGTGGCACTTCGGGCGCATTCCTGCAACGCGGGCGCCGCGCTCGAGGGAGTTACTCTCCAAGATTACGCCCCGGCTTCTGAAATCCATTGCGGCAGTCGACCAGCCCGACCAGGCCATGACCCGGTTTGATACTTTTCTTTCCGGCCAACCGGCAGGGGTTCAGTTCTTCTCGCTCCTGTTTCAGAACCCAGCTCTCATCGACCTTCTTTCCGGCATTATGGGGTCCGCCCCGATGCTTGCGCGATACCTGTCTGAGCATCCCAACGTTTTGGAAGCGGTCATCGCTGCGGACTTCTACGAACCGCTGGCTGATGAACAAACGCGCTCCACTGAAGTTGATGGCCTCGTCGCCCGGGCGGATGGATTTGAGCAGGTTCTTGACCTCACGCGAATTTATGCCCGTGAGCAGATGTTTCAGATTGGTGTGCAGGTTTTGACGGGGACGGCTCCGGCCCGGGAGGTCGGGAGAGCCTACGCAGACCTGGCAACAGCATTGGTGCGCGGCATGGTGCCGGTCTCTCTCGAAGAGATTCAACGTGACCACGGTAATCTCACTGGCGGCGAAATGGCCGTGGTGGCCATGGGCAAGCTCGGCGGCGGCGAGATGACCGCAACGTCTGATCTCGATCTAATCGTCATTTATGATTTTGAAGGCGAAGCAACTGAGTCCGACGGCAGGCGTCCCATTGATGGTGGGCGTTACTTCACCCGGGTGTGTCAGCGCCTTATCAGTGCACTGACGGCACCCACTGCGGAGGGACCGCTTTTCGAGGTCGATATGCAGCTGCGCCCGTCGGGACGCGCAGGACCGCTGGCGACACGCTTGCGCAGCTTCGTCACATACCATCATGAAAGTGCTTGGACGTGGGAAAAGATGGCGTTAACGCGTGCAAGGGTGATCTCCGGAACACCAGCCATGCGTGAAAAGGTGTCGGCTGCTATTGCTGATGCCTTATGTGAGACACGAAGTGCTCCTGCGGTGGCTCAGGATATCGTGGACATGCGTGAGCGCATCTACAAAGAACTGGGCAGCGACCAATTGTGGGACATTAAACATGGTCGCGGCGGCTTGGTGGATCTCGAATTCATTGCTCAGGCCCTACAGTTGATTCACGCCTGCGAGCAGCCTGACTTGCTTGATACAGGCACCCTGTCCGCGCTTGCGAACCTGGTCGACGCAGGCGTCATAGAAGCCGGTCTGGGAAGTGAACTGATCGCAATCGCGAACAAGTACCACAGTCTCACGCAGATTCTTCGGATTGCAGTCCAGGGAACATTTGAGCCGGCAAATGCCGCGGAGGCTCTCAAAAGCCGCCTGGCTAGGGCGATTGATGTGCCAAGCTTTGCGGCTGTCGAGCGTGACCTGTCTGAGGCAAAGTCTACAGTTGCTGAGGCTTTTGGCCTTTTGGTGGAGAGCCGCGCCAAGGGGTGACGTTTCTGGCTGTTATCCTTAACAGATGGGCTTGCTTGCCGCCCTCGCTGACTGTGGTTACTTGAACAACAGAGATTATGGAGCGCCAGTGGCGTAAGCCACCGTGGCCCGATCAGCATGGAACGCTTTGATGTCGTCGTCATCGGTGCAGGTCACAACAGCCTCACCGCCGCAGCCTATCTGGCACGTGCCGGACTGAGCGTGCTCACTCTCGAGAAAAACGATTACATTGGTGGTGCGGCGGTGAGCAGGGAAATTGAGCCCAGCTTCATCTATTCCAGCTGCTCCTATGCACTAAGTCTTCTCCGTCCGGAAATCATTCGCGACCTTGATCTTACACAGCATGGGGTGCGTGTTATGCCCTATCAGGGGGCGGTGACACTCACTGGGGACGGCAGGTATATAGCGTCCTCTTCACATCCTGATGTGATGCACCGGGAACTTGCGCGACACTCTGCGCGCGACGCCGATGCTTACATGCGTTACGGGCGCGATATGCGACAGCAGGCGGACTTGGTGTCGCCGTTGCTCATGCAAGCACCACCTAACCCGGCGTCGCTGCGGCCAAAAGAGCTGCGAAAGGTCATGTCATTCCTGTCCGATGCCCAGTCTTTGGGCCGTGATGGACTCGCTGATGCAATACGGTTCTGGACACTGTCCGCGTCTGATCTTCTGGACCGTTATTTCGAATCCGACATCGTAAAGGCGCACCTGGCAGCATCAGCGGTCATTGGGACCGGCCTTGGGCCCATGTCGCCTGGCAGCGCATACGTCATGCTACATCACCGGATTGGTGGGCTTGAGGGACCCAATGGCGCATGGGGGTATGTGCGTGGCGGAATGGGTGCTGTCTCGATGGCGATAGCCTCGGCTTTGCGTTCACACGGCGGCGAGATACGAACATCGTCAGGTGTCTCAGAAATCAAAGTCTCAAAGAAACGCGCGACAGGTGTCGTGCTCGAGAGCGGTGTTGAGATTGATGCCGGCGTCGTTGTATCCGGGCTCGAGCTCAAGCGTTCGGTTCTTTCCTTGCTGGATTGGAAAGAACTGTCAAAGAGCTTTGTGGAGCAGGTATCAAAGTTTAAGACGCGGGGCTCTTCGGCAAAACTAAACATCGCTCTTGATGGACTTCCAGAGTTCACAGATATCCCGTCGGATTGTCCCTCCCTTGATGGAGACGTACGACTGTGCGGAACCGTTGTGGATATGGAGCGGGCCTATGATGACTGGAAAGAAAAAGTCATGCCACGCGATCCATATCTTGAGATCGTCATACCCTCAAGACTTGATCCAACATTGGCGCCGCCAGGCAAACATGTTGCATCCGTTTTTGTGCAGTACGTTCCTGACAAACTGATCGATGGCAGTTGGACAGACGCCAAACGCTCTGAGCTTCAGGATGTGGTGCTGAGCAAGATCGAAAAGGCGGCACCTGGATTCAAGTCGAAAATTCGTCATGTTGAGACGCGGACCCCGGAAGATCTTGAGAATGAGATCGGCCTGACGCAGGGCAATATTTTCCACGGGGAGTTGACCCTCGACCAGTTGCTTTTTAACCGGCCACTCCCGGAGCTAGCGCAGTACCGGACGCCCATTGGCGGTTACTATCTTTGTGGATCAAGCATGCATCCAGGCGGTGGTGTTATGGGCGCTCCCGGTGCCAATGCAGCAAGAACTATTCTGGCGGATGCAAGACTGCGCGCCGCGCGGAGAATATCTGCATGAGTGGGCGCTCTAATAGCTTTGATGTCGCCATTGTTGGTGGCGGCCACAATGGACTCGTCGCCGCAGGTTTGCTTGCCAAGGCCGGAAGAAGAGTTGTTCTGTGTGAGGCATTGCCAACTCTTGGCAGTGCTTGTGGCACCAGCACGCTGGTGCCCGGTGTACGCGTCCCCAAATGTGCTCATGTCGTCTCAGGTTTTCCGCCAAGCCTGATCCGCCAACTCAAACTGAAGAAGTATGGACTTCATGTCCTTCAAAAAAATGTAGGGCGGGTCGCGCTTGATCCTGATGGTCGTCACATTCCACTCTGTGCTTCCGCCGGTGCCACTCGGGAAGCCATCTTCAGCTGGTCGAGCAGGGACGCGGATGCCTGGTCAGGCTTCTCCAAGACAATGGATGCCCTGGTGCGTGCGCTTCGTCCTGTTTACGCCGAGTCTGCGCCTAAGCTAATACCCGATAACCTTAGAGGTAGATTGGAATGGCTGCGCCATTATGTCGGTGAACGTAAACGGGGCGCATCTTCGTTTCAGAAGGTCCTTCGGTTGCTCCCATCTAATGCGGCGGACTTTCTTGACGACTCCTTTGAGACGGATCTACTGAAAGGTGCTCTGTCCTTAGATGCGAGTATTGGGAGTTTTCACGGCCCGTACAGCCCGGGCTCACTGTTCTATTGGGCATGGCAACGAGCTGGTGAGACCGCGAGTGCCAGCGGCACGCTGCAGGTCGCAGGCGGCCCTGGCGGGCTCACCGCAGCGCTGACCAAGGCCGCTGAAGCCTATGGTGCCGAGCTAAAAACGTCCGCACCTGTGCAATCCATAACCGCTAAGGACGGCCAGATCCGCGGACTGGTGCTGCAAAATGGTGATGAGGTTTCATGTCCAATCGTCATCTCGACCGTTGACCCCAAGGCAACCTATCTGCAGCTGCTCGGCCCACGCAATCTGGATGCTGGTCTGGTTGGTGACGTAAATCGCATTCGTATGCGTGGATCATCGGCCAAAGTAAATCTGGCACTTGAGCGCATACCGACATTCCCAAAGGCCGATGAATCGCCCTTGGCTGGTCGCCTCTTGTTGGCCCCAAGCCTACTTGACGTGGAGAGAGCATCGAACAGTCAAAAGTACGGCATCCTTCCGGATCATCCAGTCATGGAGGTTACGCTGCCGAGCATCATGGACGAAACCTTGACACCGGAGGGGCGACACGTCTTGTCGGTGGTCATACCGTTCATGCCTTTTGATTTGGATCGTGGATGGGACGCCGGCGGGGACATACTTGTCGACAAGGTCGTAAAGACATTGGGCGAATACTCTCCGGACCTGCCGGATCTGGTGATGGCTGGGGAGGTGCTTGTGCCGCCGGATATCGAATCGCATTGCGGCGTCGCGCGGGCCGACTGGCATCAGGGCGAACTGACTTTGGATCAATCCATGATGATGCGCCCCACACCTCAATTGGCAGAGGAAGCAGGATCAATCAAGGGTTTGTTTCTTGGTGGTGCGGGTGCCCATCCCGGCGGTGGCTTGACGGGGAGACCAGCGCTCCATGCGGTCGCCGCTGCTGTCAGATTTAGCAAGGAGACGCGCTTGTGAGCCAGCCCTCCAGCGATCTTCGAACCTGGGATCAGGCGGTTCGGCCGACGCCATTGCACCAGCGCACGTCCGAGTTCAATGTGACCAACCAGTGGACTACTGAGCTTGGCTGGACACTACCTGATGTCTATCAGGGGGTCGAAGCCGAGCACGCCGCGCTTCGTAATGCCTGCACATTGTCTGACTTGAATGCGCTCGTCACTTATCAATTGGCGGGACGGGATGTGGGCGCCTATCTCAACCGCCTTGCCGGCGGATGTGGTGGCAATGTCAAAACTGGTGCCTCGCGCCGGGTTGTTCTGAGTAATGATCAAGGGGCGTTGATAGCCGACGGCGTGATTCTAAGATCGACCGACAAAGACTGGTTCCTGACACTAGCGGTTCGGTGTCTGGATTGGCTAACGCTTTCCGCATCGGGTTTTGACTGCCACGTGGAAGATGTTTCAGAGCAGCTCTGTACCTTTGCCGTGGAAGGTCCGTCGGCCTGTGCAGCTCTGCTCGCGGCTGGATGTGGCGGTCTCGAGGCATTGAGGCCAGGCGCCGTTCGGCTTCTTCAAATCGGCACCGCTAACCTGGTGGTGGCCCGTGTTTCGGCGACCGGTGGTCTGGGATATGAAGTGCGGTGTTCTGCCGAAGACGCTCTGTTTGTGTTCGACCGTATCTATCGTGATGCTGCTCTCTTCCGGCCGGTCCTGGTGGGTCAGCATGCACGGGATGTCGCGCGACTGGAGGCGGGTCACCCAAAGGTCGGACGTGACTACCATCCCGCTACAACCGCCAATCGAGGCGAGAGTCGAACAGTTCTGGAACTCGGCCTGGGTGGCCTTATAGGCATTGAAGGTGACCCATTTAGTGGACGGTCGGCGCTCAAAAAGCAGCAACTCAGCGGCGCCAAGCATGCACTGGTGGGATTGGAACTGGACGGCAGCGAGGTGCCGGTTGACCTGCGGTTGTCTGACGCGTCCGGGGTAGTGGGGAAACTGACAAGCGTGTCGTGGTCCCCGTCGCTCAAACGGATTGTTGCTTTGGCTGAGGTTGAGGCCAAAGTTCTTGGGTCAGCAAACCGGTTCCAGGTTTCGTCGCGGACTGGCTCCGCCATTTCCGCCGCCATTGTTCCGCGACCCTTTTACATTTGCCCAAACGCGCGCAGGACACCCCCTGACGCCCACTAATCAGCTGTTTCTTCAAGATTCTTTGGAATTTGGGAATGCAATCGACGGAATCCCGCTGGTGTCCCGTTTGATTGAGCGAACACCCACGGATGGTGTCTGCGAACATACTGCCCGAGATGCATTTCCCTAAATGCCCCCGGACGGTCGGCATCCCTCAAAAATGTCATTCGCGGACCCGGCCCGGCCGGTGCGGCAGGTCTGAGTTCTACCATGGCCCCCTTTGGTGGATGGCAGGCCGCGCCGGTTGGTGTGTTCAGTATGCGGGCATGTGGGGCATCACACGCACGGTTTTCAAGGAATACCTCATGAATAAGATACTTACAGTTACAGCACTTACACTTGCAATTGGCGCCGGCATTGCTGTTGCGGCGCCAGGCGGTGGCGACCGGTTTAATAGACTGGACACTGACGGGAATGGATCGATTTCCCTGGGTGAAGCCACGGCGATGGCTGAGAAGCGATTTGATCGCCTGGACAAGGATGGCTCAGGTGCGCTTGCGCCCGATGAGCTCAAGCCCATGCGCGGCAAGGGACACCGGGGACATCATGCTGGGATGTCTGATGACGATCAGGCTGCTCGCATAGAAGCTCGGTTCGAGCGGCTCGACGCTGACAAGAGCGGTGCGGTCACTTTGGAGGAAATGAAATCCGCGGCGGACGAACGTTCCAGCAAACGCGCTGATCGCGCTGCAGAACGCTTTGCGTCTGCGGATACGGATGAAAGTGGAGACATTTCCAAGCCTGAATTCGTTGCGCATATGACGGAAAACATGTTCCAGCGTGCTGACGCAGATGGCGACGGTCAAGTAACAATGGATGAGATGAAGGCCATGCGGGACGCTATGCGTGATGCGCGTGGTGCTTCAAAGTCCAAGTAGGAGATCGGCGAGTCGCCGCACAGAGTGGCGGCTCGCCTGCTTCATGGTATGGGATCTGGTCTGCCAACATATGTCGCGCATTTGTCTGAAGTGCAAAGCCGGGCTGATTTGACGATATCTGGCCCAGACCTCAGGCTGTTTGATGCACCAAGGTTTGAGTGCGGCGCAAA
Organism: Candidatus Phaeomarinibacter sp.; assembly: GCA_050042885.1. Lineage (GTDB taxonomy): Bacteria > Pseudomonadota > Alphaproteobacteria > CGMCC-115125 > CGMCC-115125 > Pyruvatibacter. The sequence continues at coordinate 18,684 of JBHJJF010000054.1, read as the reverse complement.
ATTTCAGGGGGCACTATTGGCGGCATCGCCAGAACCAAGAGTGGAAAGCGTTCAGGATGGGCCAGGCGCTGAAGCGGCCGCTGATGCGGCCTTCGCGGCGCGTGTTGAAGCAGGTGAACCCAATGCCATGCGCGAGGCCGTCGACCTGTTTCTACCGCAGGTATTGGCGACGGCCCGGCGTATGCTCAAGAACGAGGCAGATGCGGAAGAGCTCGCGCAGGAAACCTTTTTGCGCGTCTGGAAGAACATAGGGACATGGACCCCAAAAGGAGCGCGTCTGCGAACCTGGATCGTGCGGATTGCAATGAATCTTTGCTACGACCGGCTGCGGAAAAAGGGGTATGGCAAGTCCATGCCTATCGAGGACGCACCCGAGTTAATTGACGATCAGCCGGACGCAGTCGAGGGAATTGTGCGCGATGATCGGGCAGGTCAGGTTACGCGAGCGGTAGATGCACTGCCGGACCGGCAAAGAGCGGCGATTCAGCTCGTTCATTTTGACGAGATGACCAACATCGAGGCGGCAAAGGTTATGGACGTAAGTATTGATGCGTTGGAATCGCTGTTAGCGCGAGGCCGGCGAGGTCTGAAAAAGGCGCTCATCGACCAGAAGCAAGAATTGTTGGGAGAGGTGCGATGACACCTGACCGGGTAAGAGAGCTGATTGACGCATATGGTGCCTTGGAGCACAGGTGGCCCGCTGGCGAGCGTGCGAGGGCGGCAGCACTTGTTGCTGGCGATGTGTCATTGCTCGCATACCAGCAAGAAGCAGCCTCGTTGGACCAGCTTCTGGACCAGGCGCCGCAATCAGATATTCCGGACTATCTGGTCGATAGCATACTCGCAAATGCCGCCAGAAGCCGCGCCCGCACCAGCACTGCCGATGTTCGGCATCATGGTTTCATTGCGAAAGTGCGTGGGGTATTTGACCAGATTTTGCCAGATGTCCCGCTTTGGCAGCCAGCAGTTGGATTTGCGGCGTCGCTTGCAATGGGCGTGTGGGTCGGTGCTCTCGATCTTGTGCCTTTGTCCCAACAGTCTCTTGAAACGGAGACTGCGTTCTACGAGACGGACGATAGAGATGTGCTGTCGTTGATCTATGGCGGTGAGATTGGCTTTGGGGATTGGGCAAATGACGGATAACTCGGAGACGACAAGACCCAGCCGCTGGCTGATGGTGGTGTTCTTCGTGTCGCTTGCGGTGAACCTGTTTTTCGCGGGATTGCTGATCGGTGGGCCTGCCTTCAAAGATGGCGGGCGTGACGTCGGGCACAGGGGCGGGCCGATGCCCGGACTGCTGCCAAACCCCAGGGTCTTTGTTGAGGCATTGGGACCGATGGAAGGGCGGCGCTTTCAACGCGAGCTGCGCCAGCAGGTGCCGGATCTGCGTTCCAAATTCCTGGCAATGCGAGCAAAGCACCGTAATGTAGTCGCAGCAATGCGAGCGGACCCGTATGATCCTGAGGCATTGAAGGCCGCATTAGCAGAGATACGAGACCAGCAACGCGACCTGGCTTCGTCGCTGCAGGACCCTATTGCAGATCTTCTTGCCGATCTCACGCCGGAACAGCGACAGAAACTTGCAGATGCGTTTGAAAGAATGGCCGGTCGACATGGGCCGCGCGGTGGACCAAGGCCGAGGGGACCTGACAGGTCACGTCAATAGACTGGCAGATCAACCTGTGTTGCATTGATATCTGTGGGCACCTGCTGGACAGCCCTGGGAAGTGTGAAGGAGACGCAGGTCCCTTCTCCCAGAGCACTTTGTATTGTAAGCGCGCCGCCATGCAACTCTACCAAAGAGCGGGAGCGGGCCAGCCCAAGTCCTGTGCCCTCATGTGTCTTGAGGTAGTTGCTCTCAACCTGCTCAAAGGGACGACCCAGAGTGTCAAGGTGAGCCGCGTCGATTCCGATGCCGGTGTCTATCACGTTCAACGTGACGAAATCGTCGGCCTCGCTTTGCTCAGCTTCAATACAGACCGTCCCGCCAGCTTGCGTGAACTTTATGCCGTTGGTCACGAGGTTGAGAAGGATTTGCTTCACAGCGCGCTTGTCCGCCCGGATAGCGGGGATGTCAATCGGTTCGGACAGGAGGGTTACGTCAGCTTCTGCCGCGCGTCCTGAGACGATACGAAGCGTCTCCTCAATTACATCATCGATCTTGATGTCCGACATGTCGAGCGTGTGCTTACCCGCTTCGATCTTTGACATGTCCAAGATGTCATTGATCACTTCGAGCAGGTGTTCACCGCTAGCGTGAATGTCGCTCGCGTAGTCCTCGTATTTGGCAGCACCAAGCGGCCCGAACATCTGCTTTCGCATGATTTCCGAGAAGCCAATAATGGCATTCAGTGGTGTGCGAAGCTCATGGCTCATATTGGCCAGAAACTCGGACTTGGACCGGTTTGCGGCTTCGGCGCGAGACTTGGCGCCTGCGTACTTTTCCGCCAGTTGGACAAGCTGACTTGCCTGGGCCTGGAGTTTGCGCCGAGACCCCTCAAGGTCTGTCACCGTGTCAGCAAGGGTTTCCCCTTTTTGAACGAGTTCGGTTTCTTGATGCTTGAGGGCCGTTATATCTGTGCCTACAGAAACAATGCCACCATCCCGCATTCGACGTTCGCTGAGATGCAGCCAGCGCCCTCCCGGCAGTTTGACTTCCAGATGCTCCGGATTGTTCGCGTCCGCCATGCGTCCGGGCAAAAGCAGCTCGCCCTCGGCACTGCGAATGTCGAGATCCCGCGCCGTTGCGCCTGCGGGTACAGCTTCTCGATTGATATTGTGGAACGCGCGGAACTTCTCATTGGCCAGAACCAGGCGGCCTTTACCGTCCCAAAGCGAAAACGCCTCTGAAATGCTCTCAACCGCATCCCGCAGGCGCGCGTTGGCCATCCTTTCACGGGCTTCCGCCTGCTTCTGCTCTGTAATGTCGATTGCAATGCCGACGAGACGCTGTGTGTTGGCTGTCAACCCGCGCCAGATCTGACCTTTTGCGCGAACCCATACCCAGTCTCCCGAGGAGTGCCGCAACCGGAAGGTTGTGTCATAGCCCAATGTCCCGCGCCGAACACTGTCTTCCACTTCTTGCAGGATATGCCTGTCGTCAGGATGTACGTAGTTCATGACCTGGTCCGGGGAGAGGCGCGCTGCACGCGGCGTCTCTCCAAGAAGTGCGAACATGGGCGCCGACCAATACAGGCGGCCGGCGCTCAGGTCCCAGTCCCAGATGCCGCATCGTGCACCGGCAAAGGCCAGCTCAAACCGCTGCTCACTGTCTTTCAGAGCAATATCTGCAGCGGTCTTGCGTTCGATTTGCCGCACCATGCCGCCACCCAAGACGCAGATGAAGAAAGACGCACCGGCCATCAGGACAAGATGAAAGGGTAATGTGGCGTACCAGTCCGCCAGCGCTGCCCGAATGGGAATGAAGACTGAGACCTGCTGTGTGCTGTCGGCGATGACCGCCCGCGCTTGAATGCCAGTTGGTGCGTCTGGCGCAGACGTCGTTCCTGCCGGCTGCCGGCCTACCGTCATGCCCGTTGGCAAATCAAGTTCGCCAATCCGTTGATTGAACGACCCCTGGTTCAACCGGGCCATGCTTTCATCTCCAGCAAGTGCTTTGGCTAGTGCCATCGCATGACCATGCGCCTGTGCAAGCCCTGCCTGATAGTCCGTGCGCAGCTGCCAGGCGGCGATGCCATTGAAAGCCACAAGGACCAATGCAGAGAATACAAGTGCCCAGATGCGTGCACGGCTTTCATCAGAGGCGTATGTCTTGGCGGACCGGGCCTGGCGTTCTGGTGATGCGAGCAGCCTGCGCAGGAAACCGGGAGTGTTGGGTATAATTGGACCTGTCTGTGTCGAGAGTGGCCCCGAAAACCGCGCTTCGCTCATCGCCCGTGCTCCCATCGCGTGGGGACCTTTCATGTCCCCGCAAGCCGGAAGTGGCCTGCCCCTCATTGCGATTCGCTCACGATGATTCGCATATGGAGTCCCGGTGTCCACAATAGGAGTTGGGGTGCTGTTAACTTTTCATTAAGGACCTGAAATCTGTTGCGGTTGAGACTCACGATTCGCGTATTGCGAATTTATGTTGGTGATTCTCATGCGATCAGACTCGCGATCAGCCATCACGCAATCATGCGTGTTGCGATCTCATAGACGTCTTCTGACAGTTTCCCGCCATCAAGCAAATCAGTTACCGCGTTTACGGCTTCTGTTTTGCGGGGGGCGTCGTAAACCCGCCAGCTCTTGAGCGTCCCAAGCAAGCGGGCAGCGACCTGCGGATTGATGCCGTCCAGATCACGCACGACGCGGGTCAGGAACCGATACCCAGACCCATCCGATGCATGGAAGCGAACAGGGTTTGAGCCGGTAAAAACACCAACAAGCGATCGGACCGTGTTTGGCCGTTTGAGTGAGAAATCAGAATGCCGCATCAGTGCCTCGACGGCTTGCAGCGTATCCGGACGCGACGACATGGCCTGCAAGGAGAACCACTTGTCGAGCAGTAGAGGGTCGCCTGATGCCCGGTCATAGAACGCATCAAACGCGCTTTGGCGTTCAGCGCGCTGCATATGTGTGAGCGTGGCCAAGGCCGCTTCCATGTCTGTCATGTTGTTGGCAGACGAAAACTGAGCTGAAGCAAGTCGCGCCGCATTTTCATTTCCAAGCCCGGCATAGAGCCGCAGGCAGGCATTCTTGAGAGACCGCCGGCCGGCCTGTTCGGAGCCAGGGCTGTAAGGCGCGTTGGACTGCAACTGGGCATAGAGGTCCAGCAGAAGGTCACCCAATTGATCCGCAACAGCTGATTGAAGGTGTCTGCGCGCGTCGTGCACGGCATCTGCATCCACATCCGCACCGATGTGTTGTGCCAGCTCTGCCTCACCGGGCAGATCGAGCATCATTGCAGCAAAAGCGGGCTCAAGCGCATCATCCTGCAGAACATTGCGGAGCGCATCCGCATAGCGCGTGCCGCGCCTTGGTTTTTCTCCTGCAGCCAGGGTGCGAACAACATTGATGAGCAACTCACGGGCATATGTCTGGCCCGCTTCCCAACGGGCGCAGGGGTCTGGGTCGTGCGCCATGCGGAAGAGCCAGTCTTTGTCGCCGCCATTTGTCGTCAGTTTCACAGGAGCCGAGAAGCCGCGCAGAAGCGAGAGAACCGGAGGAGAGGTTACCTTCTCGAAACTATAGGTCTGTTCATGCTGGGTGAGTTCAAGAACCGCTTCGGAGACAGGAGCGCTTTCGTCGAAAGTGCCCGTGTTCGCCAGATGCAGAGGCAAACTCTGTCCATCTTCCCCGATCAGGCCGGTGATCAAAGGTATATGAAAAGGTGCCTTGCTGCTTTGGCCCGGCGTTGGCGGCGTGGATTGCGCGACCGTCAACTCATAGGTCTCGTCGATCGGCGAGTATTTGCCTGAAACGACCAGTTCCGGCGTACCGGATTGATCGTACCAGCGCTTGAACTGAGTGAGGTCCCGGCCAGAGGCATCTTCCATCGCTGAAATGAAATCCTCAACGGTGGCAGCGCGCCCATCATTGCGCTGGAAGTAGATATCCATGCCATCGCGGAATGCGGTTTCGCCGATAATGGTCTTCAGCATACGGACAACTTCAGCGCCCTTTTCATAGACGGTAGCCGTGTAGAAGTTGTTGATCTCGATGTAACTTGCAGGGCGCACCGGATGGGCCAGAGGGCCGGCATCTTCGGGGAACTGATGCGCGCGCAGGGTCTTGACATCTGCAATGCGTTTCACTGCGCGGGATCGCATGTCGCTGCTGAATTCCTGATCGCGAAAGACCGTCAGGCCCTCCTTCAGGCAGAGTTGGAACCAGTCACGGCAGGTGACGCGATTGCCGCTCCAGTTGTGAAAGTATTCGTGCGCGATGATAGCCTCGACATTTGCAAAGTCCGCGTCGGTCGCGGTGTCGGGCCGAACCAAAATGTACTTGTCGTTGAAGACGTTGAGGCCTTTGTTCTCCATCGCGCCCATATTGAAGTCTGAAACGGCAACAATATTGAAGACGTCAAGGTCGTACTCCCGGCCAAACACTTGTTCGTCCCAAGCCATAGAGCGCTTAAGCGAGTCCATTGCATAAGCGGTTCGATCTGCCTTGCCGTGTTCGACATAGCTGCCCAGCGACACCTGGTGACCGGACATGGTGACAAAATTGTCTGACACACAGTCTAGATCACCAGCGACCATGGCGAAGAGGTAGGCCGGCTTTGGGTGTGGGTCGTGCCACTCGGCAAAGTGCCGTCCGTCCGTCAGGTGACCCTGGGAGATTGGGTTGCCATTGGCGAGGAGGACCGGGCAGGACTCCTTGTCAGCTTCAAGACGCACCGTGTAGACCGCCAAAACGTCTGGGCGATCCAGAAAATACGTGATCCGACGAAAACCCTCAGCCTCGCATTGTGTGCAATACACCTGGTTGGAACGATAGAGACCTGTAAGCGACGTGTTTGCTTCCGGGTTACATTCGCTCTCCACGACCAAAGTGTGTTCGCTGGTCGCAAGACCACTGAGGATGAGGGACTTCTCCGTCAGCTCGTACTGATCTTCCTGCAGCTGCGTGCCATCTAGGGATACAGACAGCAGGTCCATACGCTCCCCATCAAGCACAATCTCCCCGGTGCCCGTAGCGTCTGGATTGGGTCGCAGCTTTGTTGTGGCGACGACTCGTGTGGCCGTTGGTGACAAGCGGACGTCGAGCAGCACGGTGTCGATAAGCCAGGGCGGTGGTGCGTAGTCCTCCAGGCGAATAGCTGATGGGGCAGGCGATGGGACGGGCGATGTGCCCTCAGTCATGGCGCTCAACGGATTTCCTCTGATGCTAAAGGGGATTCTGGCGTGCAACTATCGCCTACTATAGGCGGACACTACAAGGATGGAAGATGTTCTGACACTGGGAGCGTGTGCGGCATCAGGCAGGTGACCTCGCGTCTACTCAGCTTCCGCTTCGGGATCCTGTTCGACAGCTCGAAGAGTCTGTTTGGCATCCTGAATGAGGCTCATCAGCTCATTCGAGAGGTTTTCCGGCTGATCTTCAGAATATCCAACCAGTTCGCGGGTAAGCTGATAGAGCTGGATGCTGCCAGCAATAAGGCGAGCCTGAAACTCGATACGCTCTGGATAGAGATCATATTCGGACCCGGGTACGCGCCAGCCACCCCAGTCGTTCTCGCCTGTGACAACAATGGGATAAGTGCCAGGATGCGGATGATGGCTGCATTCGTCGGGCTGCTGCCACTTGTTCTTCCCGCGCATCACGCGCCAGTTTTCCCCGTCGTAGCCGGACACTTTTTCTGATGTGGCTTCGCTGGCAAGTTCTTCCGCACCGAATTCCCGGCCAAGGCCTACGTCATAAAAAATGCGGAGAGGCTCCTCCACATCTTTCGCCCATTGCGGCAGCACGTGCTCGATCTGAGCCCATGTGCCAACGGGTTTGACGTAAACGCGCTGGTTCTTGTGGAACTGCGCCTTTGCCATAGTACTGCTCCGCGTCCGGTTTATTCGACTGACAACCGAAGCAGCCTGCCATATGGCAAGTTAAAGCTCGTTTAAGCATGTGTCCGAAATTGCGGCTAGCTCGGCGCAGAAATCGAGGGTCAGGCTGATTTTTTGGCGGTCGGCAGTGTTTTCTTGACCCACGAAACACCTGTCTCGACGCCCTGTCTGGCATCGGCCATCAATGTGTAGGCAACAGGCACCACTACCAGTGTGAGCGCCGTAGACGAGGTAAGTCCGCCAATGACCAGAAAGCCCATGCCGTTGCGGAACTCCGCCCCCTGACTAACTGACATGGCCACGGGGATCATGCCGCAGATCGTGGACAATGCAGTCATCAGGACGGGACGAAGACGAACCGGGCCGGCCTCTCTGATGGCCTCCCGGGCCGACATCCCACCCTCGTGGGCCTGATTTGCATAGTCGACCAGTAGAATGCCGTTCTTCATCACAAGGCCCATGAGGGCCAAAAGTCCGATCTGGGCAAACATCGTCATAGTCTCGCCTGCCAGATAGATAGCGATGAAAGCGCCCACAAATGACAATGGTGCCGTCAGCATGATGATCAGCGGCTGGGTGAAGCTGTTGAACTGGCTAGCCAGGATCATGTAGAGCGCCACCAAGGCGAGCATAAAGGCAAAGCCAATCGCTGCTGCCGTTTCCTTCATGCGCTTGGCACTGCCTTCAGCAGTCACTGTATAGGTGCTGGGCAATTCGGCAGACGCGATGATGCGCTCAATTTCCGCGGTAGCAACACCCATGGCGACGCCGGGCGCCGTGTTCGCGAATATGGAAATGTTGCGCGAGCGATTTGACCGATCAATCTGTGCCGGGCCAGCTTCGACATTGAACGCAGCCAGATTGGCAAGATCAATCAACTCACTGTCCGACGCCCGCACCTGAATGAGCTCTAGCTGATGTAGTTCGTGACGCTGATCTTCTTCCAGGCGGACACGCACATCATAGCGCTGTCCAAACTCCTCGAAGGTAGCGACATCGACGCCACCCACCAAGGCACGCACAGTGTCAGCCAGCGACCGCACGGGAACCGAAAGGTCGGCAGCGCGGACCCGGTCCACAATGACCTGAACTTCCGGTTTACCTTCTTCGAACGACGTCTTGATGTCGCGGAAAATGCCGGTTTCCCTCATGTGCGAAGATATCAAATCCGTACGCTGACGCAGCACATCAAGGTCTGGACCCGACATCGAATATTCGAGCAGGAAATTTGTGAAGCCGCCACCGGATATCCAGGGAACATCCGTCACTGAAATGTGGGTCGCCTCAGGTGCGGCCGTCTGCATGGCAGCCCGGGTGGCATCCATGATGGGAATAAAACCAACGTCGCGCTCATCTTTGGCCGACAGCGCGACATAGAACGACGCCTGATTGACCCGTTCCCGGCTGTCGCCGCCAACAGTAAAAAAGGCCGATTGCACATGCTCAACCCGTCGTATGGCGGCTGCGGCCCGGCTTGCGACTTCTCGGGTCTGCTCAACACCGGCTCCGAACGGCAACTCAAGTTGACCCAGAAACTCTGACCTGTCGGCTCGGGTGTCAAACGCAGATGGCACAAGCCCGGCGACGAACACGCCGAGCATCATGGTGGCGCCGGCCAGCAGAACAATGATCCACCGCAGCGCAAGGGCGAAATCAAGAATGCGGCCATAGACGGCCTCAAGACGCACATATGCGTCATCGAAGAACCGGCCAATGCGCCCCAGACTTCCTTCGTCGGTACGCTCAAGAAAACGTGCACACAGCATCGGTGTGAGCGTCAGCGAGCACATGAGCGATACGCTCACCGAAAACACGATCGCAAGCCCATACTGGAAAAAGAACCGTCCGACGATGCCGTCCATGAAGGCGATAGGCACAAACACGGCAGCAATTGAAAGCGAACCCGACAGAACCGCCAGGCCAACTTTCCTCACCCCCAGCGCCGCCGCTTGCATCGGCGGGTGCCCTTCTTCAAGCTGCCGGTGAATACTCTCAAGGATAACGATGGCGTCATCCACCAGCAGACCCACAGCGACCGAGAGGGCCATAAGCGTCATCATGTTGAGGGTGAAGCCCATCACGTAGAACGCGAAAAAAGTTGAGATCAACGCCGTCGGCATAGCTATCGCAACAATTGCAGTTGCACGCACGGAAAGCAGGAAAGCAAGCGTTACGAGCACCACGAGAACGAGGCCAAGCCCAATGTCGCCAAACACATCGTTGACGGAGTCCTCGATAAATTTCGACGTATCCCGAGCCGCCAGAAGGCGCACACCTTCCGGCGCCGTCTTTCGTATTTCGGCCAGCTGGGCGCGGATGGCTTGTGCCACCTCCACCGTGTTGCGCCCGGACTGCCGACGGACCTCAAGGCTTACGCCGGGCTTGCCATCAAGTTCTGCGTACGATCTTAGATCTTCCAATCCGTCTTCGACGCGGGCAACGTCACGTACACGGGTCGGGCCCGTTTCGCGGTAGGCAACAACAATGTCGCCAAACTCAATGATATTCTGAACTTCGCCCTTCGTCTTCACGGAGAATTCTGCTCGCAGACCCGCCGTATCCAGACGACCTCCCGGAATTTCAGCGTGCTCGCGACGTACGGCGCTAATCACATCCTGCGCCGTCACGCCATAGGCACGAAGCCGGACGGCATCAAGCCAGATGCGAACCTCGCGATCTCGTCCCCCAACGACACGGATAGAACCCACGCCGGGCACGCGTTGAATCTGCTCCTTCACAACCCTATCGGCGTATCGTGTAAGCTCACGCATCGGCATGTCGCCGGAGATCATAATGGACATGATCGGCTGCGCGTCAGGGTCAACTTTTTGTACCACCGGTTGGTCTGCATCACCTGGTAAGTCACCGATCGCCAAGGCGACCTTGTCGCGAACATCCTGCGCTTTGACATCGACGATTTCATCGAGACCAAACTCGATATTGACGGCACTGTGACCCTCAGAGCTTATCGAGCGCAGGCTCTCGATGCCGGAGATCGTATTGACCTGCTCTTCCATTGAATCGGTAACTTCCGTTTCAATGGTCTCAGGTGCTGCGCCTTCAAGAAGCGTAGTGACGGAGACAAATGGAAACTCAACGCGGGGGAAGAGATCAACGCCGATGCGGCCAAGCGAGATCCAGCCGAGCACCACGAACGCACCAACAAGCATGACGGCAAAGACAGGGCGCCGGATTGAGACGTCTGATATCCACATGTGTCGTGCCTCGCCTAAACAGGTTCGTCGATGGAATTGGCTGCCATCGGGTCGGTGCTGTTCTGGAGGATCACCGGATCATCTTCTACCAGTGTGCGCAGGCCGGGGCCCGACAAGACCTCGTCGCCCTGAGCGAGACCCTCCAGTACAATCACACGTTCCGCATCAAGCTGTGCCGTGCGCACTGGCTTGCGTTTTGCAGCACCGCCGTGTTCAACAAAGACATATCGTTGATCTTCGAAACCCAGCACGGCTCCGCGCGGGAGCGTCAGCACTTCGCGGGCTGGCGGGTAGATGAGTGCGCGGGCAAAGGAGCCGGGCTTGATCCGATAGTCATCGTTGGCAATCCCGATACGTACTTCAATGGTGCGCTTTACCGGATCGATGTAGTCATTGATGCGATGAACTTCGCTTTCGAACTCATCATTGAGGCCGTCGATAATGACCTTTGCACGGGTGCCGACTTCAAATTTTGAAAGATGAACTTCCGGTACGTCGACGATTGCCGCGACGATATGGATCTCCATGATTTGCACCACGCCCGACGGACCCATCATGCCGCCGCCCATGCGGGTCGCCATGAATGTGCCTTCATGCACGTTGCGCGCTGTGATCACACCATTGAAGGGCGCTGTCACAACCGCATCGTCCAGCGCCTGCTTTATCTGACCGAGTTTGGCTTCGGCGATGCCCAGCCGAGCTTGTGCGGACTCGTGAGCCGCGCGCGACTTGTCTAGGGCTCCCGCTGAGGCATTGCCACGCTTGTTGAGTCTTGAGATACGGTTGAAGTCGCTGCTTGCTTCCTTGGCTGTTGCAGACGCCAGTTTCAGCTCGTTCTCCAACTCATCAACACGAAACTTCAGTTCAATGTCCCGTGTCCTGAACAGCGGATCGCCTTTCCCTACGCGTTGTCCAACACGAACGAAAATTTCCTCAATGATCCCATCCACACGGGGACCAAGGTCAGTGCTCTGCAGCGGGGCCATTGTGCCGGTACCAACGATCGGCTGTTCGATGCTGACCTGCTCAACACGTGATGATGCCATTGGGACCGGATCAGGTGCCCGGTCCAAGGCGGTTGCGGCATCACCGCCATCACTGCATGCCGATAAAGCTATCGAAAGCGCCGCAACGCCCGGACGCAACGCTCGGGAAATCTTCCTTTCGTTGTCCCATCGAATTGGAGCGGCCGGTATCTGGACCCGCTATACTTTTGTAATCACGCATATTATATCCATGTATACAAAAATTATGAAGTGATCTGATCAACTAGTTTTCAGATGCTTCTAAACAGGATCACTGATGTCAAAAGCCGCCCATCATGAGGTTGATACAGAGGACACGGGAGCTGCGGAGCTCTCGCTGGAAGGCGAGTTTGCTTGGGCTGTTCACGACGTGCGGGGCCTTATCGGCAGGCTATTTGACCGGCGGATGCGCGAAATCGGTCTGACACAAGCGCAAGGTCGCGTTTTGGCCGTTCTGCGCCGGACAGACGGCGCCACTCAGACCGAGATAGCAGACCAGTTGGATATGGAACGGGCGCCGATTGGAAAGCTGGTGGACCGTTTGGAAGAAGCAGGGTTTGTAGAGCGTAGAGCTGATGCCTGTGACCGGCGGGTCAAACGCGTTTATCTGATGCCGAAGTTTGCGTCCGTTGCGGCCGAAATGCTGTCGCTGGGTGAAGAGATATTTGTGCCGGCTTTTGAGGGCATTTCTCCAGCGAAGATAGAGCGGATCACTGCGGTGCTTCTGCACATCAAAACGAACTTGATTGCTCTTGATGCAGCCCAGAGCAGCACTTCCAACTGACATGACTGCAAATGGTCTGGTCTGCATTCAATGCCACAAGACAGGCTGACCCTACGTCAAAGCCGCGACAGTCAGATCAATGCCTCGATTGCCCTTTTCATGGTCTTGCCGCGGGCTAGTTTTTGTCACAGAAAACAAGGGCTAATGCCCGGTCCAGTGGCCTTTGGGCATGTTACGAGGTTCAATCAACACAGACGCGCCGCTCCGCAATATCGGATTGCCAAGGCGCGCAAGTGGATAACCAGCAGGGTTGAGGAAATAGATCATGAATTTTGATTTCTCCGATGACCAGAAGCTCCTGAAAGATCAGGTGGCAAAATTTCTGGCGGACAAATGCAAACCTGAGGATGTACGCAAAATCCTTGAAAGTGATGCCCCTTACGACAAGGCGCTATGGCAGGGTCTAGCCGACTTGGGCTTTCTGGGGACGACGATTCCCGAGGCCTATGGAGGTCTCGGTCTTGGCTACCTTGAGCTCTGCGTGATCGCAGAAGAACTCGGTCGCGCATGCGCCCCGGTTCCCCTGTCGTCGTCGGTCTATCTCGCTTCTGAAGCCATCAACCGCTTTGGCTCGGAAGAACAAAAGCAGGCTTGGCTGCCCAAGGTTGCCTCGGGAGAGGCCATTGGCTGTTTCGCATTTGCAGAAGGTGTGCAGGCCCCGAATGCGCGAACAATTTCCACGACGCTTTCCGGCGGAAAGCTGAGCGGGGCAAAACTTCCTGTTGCAGATGGTGATGTGGCTGACTTTGCGGTCGTCGTGGTGAAGACTGGCTCAGGCACGAGCGAAGGTGATCTGTCGCTTGCTCTGGTGGATTTGAGTGACGCCGGCGTCATGCGGGAGACCGTGTCCACGATCGACCCAACTCGCAGCCATGCGAACATCACGTTTGACGGCGCAGCAGCAGACCTGCTGGGCAAGGAAGGCGAGGGCTGGTCTGCGACGCAGGATGTCATGAACTGCGCGGCTGTGCTCATCGCTTTTGAACAGCTCGGCGGCACGCAGGCATCGCTTGAAATGGCAAAAGAATATGCCCTTGATCGCTATGCATTCGGACGTCAGATCGGCTCTTATCAGGCCATCAAGCACAAGCTGGCCGACATGTATGTGAAGCTCGAGTTGGCCCGTGGCCACTGCTACTACGGCGCTTGGGCTCTCTCCACCGGTTCACCAGAACTGCCGCTTGCAGCGGCTGGTGCCCGTGTGGCCGCGACGGAAGCTTTCCGGTTTGCGGCGCAGGAAAACATCCAGACCCATGGCGGCATTGGCTACACATGGGAAGCCAACACGCAGTTTTATTATCGCCGGTCAAAGCTGCTCGGGCTCGCCCTTGGCGCAGCCGGTGGCTGGAAAGAACGCATCGTGCGGCAGCTTGAACAGCGCAACGCCGCGTAGCATCCAAATCTACGACTTTTGACACATCAGGAGGTCCAAAATGGATTTCGACGATACCCCGCAAGAAGCCGCCTTCCGCAAAGAGTGCTATGACTGGCTCTCAGAGAATGCCCGGCTCAAATCTGCCTCAGGCGAGAACTCCCGCAATCGCAGCAACATGTCCGATGATGAACTGGTTGCACGTGCGAAAGAATGGCAGGCCAAAAAGGCAGCTGCCGGTTATGCTCAGATCACATGGCCAAAAGAGTGGGGCGGCCGCGGCGGTACGCCCATCGAGTCCGTGATCTACTCGCAGGAAGAAGCCAAGTTCTCGGTGCCGGGCGGCGTGTTTGAAATTGGCCTGGGCATGTGTGTCCCGACGGTCATGACCTATGCGGACGCTGAAACATCGAAAAGGTTTGTCGGTCCCGCGCTGCGTGGCGAAGAGATCTGGTGTCAGCTTTTCTCAGAGCCCGCCGCTGGTTCTGACGTGGCAGGCATTCGGACGAAGGCCGAGAAAGACGGCGATGACTGGATCATCAACGGCCAGAAGGTCTGGACGTCTGGTGCCCAGTTCTCGGACTTCGGCATCATCGTGACGCGTACGGATCCCAACGTGCCAAAGCACAAGGGCCTTACCATGTTCTGGCTCGACATGAAGTCACCGGGCGTGGAGGTCCGTCCGATCAAACAGATGTCGGGCGATTCAGGCTTCAACGAAGTGTTCTTCACCGATGTGCGTGTGAAGGACAGCCAGCGTCTTGGTGAAGTCGGCCAGGGCTGGAAGTCTGCGATCACGACGCTGATGAACGAGCGCCTCGCTGTTGGCGGTGGTGCCGGTGCAGGGGACTTTGGTGAATTGCTGGCTCTTGCCCGCTCCACGGAGATGGAAGAAGGCGCAGCGATTGCTCAGTCTTCTGTCCGCGAAAAGATTGCGGACTGGTACGTGGAAAGCCAGGGTCTGAAGCTCAACCGCTTCCGGACGATTACGGCACTCTCCAAAGGTACGGCCCCTGGCCCCGAAGCCTCCATCGGCAAGATCGTGTCTGCGCCGAAGATGCAGGATCTCGCAGCCTTCGCCATGGATATGGAAGACATGGGCGGAATTATTACCGACCGTGAAATCGCACCACTCAACGGCGGCTTCCAGGCCCAGTGGTTTGGCGCAGCGGGCTACCGCATCGCGGGCGGCACAGACGAAATCCTGCGCAATATCGTGGCGGAGCGCGTTCTGGGCCTGCCGCAGGATGTGCGTGTGGACAAGGAAGCAGCGTTCAATGAGCTGCCTAAAGGCAAGTAGCGCAGCTTTTTCTTTCAGGTGATTGAGGCGGCCCGAAGAGAAATCTTCGGGCCGTTTCTGTTTGGACCGTCTAAAGTGGCAGGACCTCGACCGTCGTGCCGGTATCTTGTGCCGGTGCATCAGGGAGGCGCCGGATCAGCACATTCGCTTCCGACAGGGCCGCAAGGTGGGAAGAGTCCTGTTTGGTCATGGCCCGGACCGGGCCGGTGGCGCCATCTCGAATTCCGCGCAGATAGGTTTCTCGGTCGCCATTTTCAGCAAGATCTTCTGAAAGAACGGCTGTCTCAAATCCAAGTGCCAGGGCTGAGGGCTGTGCGAGCAAGATGCGTAGCGCCGGCACCAAAAACAGCCGCGCGGTTACCATGGCCGAAACGGGATTTCCCGGAAGACCGAGAACAGGAAGCTCATTCAACTTGCCGAACCAGGCCGGCTTGCCTGGCTTGACGCGCACCTTTTCAAAAATCAGCTCTCCGCCTTCTTCCGTGAAGACGCGCCGCAGGTGGTCATGGTCGCCTACGGAAGCGCCACCGATTGTAACGAGCAGGTCCGCACCTTCTGCGGATGCCAAAGCTTCCCGGACGTCCTCGGGATCATCCCGCGCGATGCCCAGTGACAGGGGCTGTCCGCCGATTGAAAAAACCAGCGCGGACAAACCTGGAGTGCCAGAATTGAAAATCTGGTCCGCATCCGGCGTTTCACCCGCGTGGACCAGTTCATCGCCCGTTGCCAGGATGGCAACCCGGGGTCGCCGCATCACCGGCATGTCACCGATGCCGGCGGCAGCTGCAAGCGAGACTTTGGCGGGGCTCAGAATGGTGCCCGCATTAAGCAGCTGCTGGCCGTTTTGATAGTCCGACCCGGCGGGTCGGATGTGACGGCCGGGATTGGCTGCGTCGCGGGTTCGCAACTCGCTGCCGGCAATCGCGACATTTTCCTGAATAACGACCTGATTTGCCCCGTCAGGGATGCGTGCGCCGGTGGACACGCGGACCGCTTGGCCTTGCTCCATTGGGGCATCGAGCCCTGCGCCTGCGCGGGACTCGCCGCGCAGTGAGAACACCTCTCGCCCTAGATCTTCTGAACGCACGGCATAGCCATCCATGGCCGAGACGGCGCTTGGCGGCTGATCGCGAGCAGCAACTATGCTCGCAGCCAAAGTGCGCCCAAAGGAACGGGCGGCAGACACAGTTTCAGTACTTAGAGGTTGCAGCGCGTCGGCGAGCTGCGCGCGCGCCTCTTCAACAGTAATCATGCGAACGATGGAAATCTTACTTCTCGCCCAGCCGTGGAATCATCTCGATCAGGTTACACGGCTTGTGCGTGTGATCGAACTCGGCCTTGAGCACCTTTTCCCAGCCGTCGCGGACAGCTCCGCTTGAGCCAGGCAGGGCAAACAGGAATGTCTCACCGGCAATACCTGCCGTGGCACGGGACTGAAGTGTGGAGACACCCACGCTTTCGAAGCTCACCATGTGGAAAACGACCGAGAAGCCCTCAATCTCCTTGTCATAGAAGGTATGAAAGACCTCTGGCGTGATGTCTCGTCCGGTTAGACCCGTTCCACCAGTTGATATCACAGCGTTAATCGCCGGGTTGTCGATCCATTGCTGCAGCTTGCCCGCAATCGCATCACGTTCATCTTTTACAATTGCCCGCTCGACGACCTCGTGGCTGGCAGCGCCGATTTCGTCAATGAGATACGCGCCGGAGGTATCCGTGACTTCGTCGCGGGTGTCGGAAATGGTCAAGACGGCAAAGCCGACGACTTTGGGGGCAGCATCTGTCACGGGGGCATCCACTCTCAACTACATGTCTTAACGACGGGGACTGCAACCATAGGCGAAGCTGGCCCTCCGTGCGAGAGTGGGAACCGCCGTTCGTTTATGCGTCCTCAAGCGGCAGCGGTTCCATGCCCAGCGCCGATCGATAGGTGTTGTGATAGTGGTGCAGGGCTGGTTCGTTGCGGCCAAACACCATTTCTTTCAGAAAGCCAGATCGAAGCCCGCGGTGGGACGACGCCGCAGCGACATAGTCCTCGTCTCGTATGATTTCTGCAAACCGTGTTGCAAGTTCGGCAATCGTGTCGTCGCCGCTCTCCAGCGCCTCGGGGCGTGCATAAAACGAAATACGTGAATGGGATCGGTGCGGGTCATCGCCATGCGGATAGACCCGGACCAGGATGACAGTGGCCTGACCGACATTCACCTGGACGTTGGGAAACATGTAGTAAACCGGAAAGGCACCATCATTGATGTGCCACATCTCCTCCGGCTGGTTGCGCAGATCATCGATGCCCCGGGTGCACAGGGCCATGCGGTGGTTGCGGCCATAGATGTCATATCCCTGAACGTTGCCGTGGAAGAATGGGAAAAGAGAATTCCTGTGCAGAGCGCCGAAGTGGTACGTCTCACCGAAGGTGTCGATGGCCAGCTTCCAGTTCATCGCTGTCTCATAGGTGTCTTCACCGAGATGCACGAGACTCGAAAAATCCCATGCCGTGAACTCCGGCGTCAGACCGCCCATTAGAGTGTCGACGTCCAATTGGCCATCCGCCTGCGGATGGACCCACAGCACGCCACAGAGTTCTTTGGCTGGCAGCTCGCCAAGGCCATGACAGTCCTTGTCGATAGTGCCGAAATGCTCTTCCTTGGGAACTGCCACAAGATTGCCTTGGGAACTGTAGGTCCAGGAATGGAAGGGACAGGAGAACAGGCTCTTCTTGCCACGCGGGGCTTCTTCCACAATTGCGCCGCGATGACGACAGACATTGGCGAAGGCTCGAAAGGTGCCGTTCTTGTCACGGGTTGCGAGAAGCGGAACGCCGAAATCATTGTGGGTCGCAAAGCTGCCTTTCTCCGGCAGATCGCCGCTCATGCCGATGATTTGCGGGTGCGTCCGAAAAAACCCGTCCCATTCGCGTGCGGCGATTTCTGGTGAGGTGTATGCCTCCGCTGGGTTATGGCGAATGCCCCCGGCATCGACATTTGTGCCCCCATCGATGACAGCCATAAGACGTAACAAAAATCGGATCTGCTCTGCTCGTTACATGAGACCTCTACAAAATACCCAAGCCGTTGATTAAACAAAGCATAAAAATGCAACTTGTTGCAATAATTTTTCAGGTATAGATCAGGTCATGAGTGTGCGGGAAGCTGCCAAACAGGAACGCGTCCAGCGCGCGCTTGACGCAGCACGCCAAATTCTTCGTCGTGACGGCGTGGATGGTCTGCAAATTCGTACGATTGCGGATGAGGCAGGACTGGCGGTCCGGACGCTCTATAACCAGTTTGGCGGTGGCAAGTCGGATGTCCTGCTAGCCTTAATGTCGCAAGAGATGGACGAGCTCGCCGCGGAGCTTGATGCCTTGCAGCTGGACGACGGCATCGACATGTCACGGGCCGTCATCACCGTCTCGATCGCCCGCTTTCGCGCGTCGCAGGATGTCATGCGCCCGCAGATGGCGCTCACTTATTCAACATC
>JBHJJF010000053.1:0-21993 GCA_050042885.1 Candidatus Phaeomarinibacter sp. | reverse complement strand
TCCTGACCCGGAAGGGCGGGGCCACTATCTGGCGCGCCTGCCCGGCGTGGGAGAGCACGGCCTGTTTCTGGGGATTGCCCACGCGGCGCTGGTCGGCAAGGCTGACGGAACAGTCCAGACCCTGCGCAAATAATAGGCCTGAGGACGGCTGATCAAGCTATTGTGAAACAACCTTGGGAACCGGTCAGGCCGGTGCCATCTAGGGCGCACACCAATAAGAAAGGCCCGCATTATGGCTGACTATGATTATGACCTGTTCACCATCGGCGCCGGTTCCGGCGGCGTGCGGGCCTCGCGTATGGCGGCCTCCCATGGCGCCAAAGTGGCGGTTGCGGAGGAATACCGGGTCGGCGGCACCTGCGTGATCCGCGGCTGCGTGCCGAAGAAACTTTTTGTCTACGCCAGCCACGTGCATGAAGAAATCGAAGATGCTGCGGGCTTCGGCTGGACCATCGAAGGCGCCAAATTCGACTGGAAGACGCTGATCGCCAACAAGGACAAAGAGATTGATCGCCTCAACGGCATCTACATCCGCAACCTTGAAGGATCGGACGTTGAGATCATCGAAGACCGGGCGATCATCAAGGACAAGCACACAATCCATCTGGTGAACCAGAACCGCGATGTGACAGCGAAATACATTCTCATTGCCACGGGCGCGACGCCCAACATTCATGAGGTGCCAGGCCACGAACTGGCAATCACTTCAAACGAGGCATTTCATCTGGACGAGTTGCCAAAGCGTGGCGTTGTCGCGGGCGGGGGATACATCGCCGTTGAGTTCGCGGGCATTTTCAATGGTCTTGGATCTGATACGACTCTGGTCTATCGCGGCGAGGAAATCCAGCGCGGCTTTGATGATGATTTGCGCACACACCTTCACCAAGAGATGAACAAGAAGGGTGTCGACATTCGCACCGGTGTCATCTTCCGGCGCATAGACAAGACCGATGATGGTCTGGCCGTTACGCTGAGCGATGGGTCGGTGATTGAAACTGATGTCGTGCTGTTCGCGATTGGCCGCAACCCCAACAGCAAGGGGCTGGGCCTCGAGAACGCGGGCGTGGATGTCGACGCCAACGGCACCATCAAGGTGGACGCTTACTCGAAGACCAATGTGGACAATATCTATGCGGTGGGCGACGTGACCAACCGCGCCAACCTGACGCCGGTGGCGATCCGCGAAGGGGCGGCCTTTGCCGAAACCGTGTTCAACAATAACCCCGTCGCGGTCGACCACTCCTGCATTCCAACGGCTGTGTTCTCCGCGCCGGAGATCGGAACGGTCGGCATCTGCGAGCATGTGGCGCGCGAGGAGTTTGGCCGTGTGGATGTGTACAAATCCACTTTCCGGGCCATGAAACACACCCTCTCGGGCCGCGACGAAAAGACCATGATGAAAATCATCGTCGACGCGGTGTCAGACAAGGTGCTGGGCGTTCACATGATCGGTCCGGCCTCCGGTGAGATGATCCAGGCGGTGGGGATTGCAGTGCAGATGGAGGCGACAAAGGCCCAGTTTGACGCGACGATTGCCGTTCACCCAACGGCGGCCGAAGAGCTGGTGACCATGAAAACGCCAGAGCCGCAGCCTGAGGCCATAGCAGCCGAATAGGGATACGGGTATTCACGTTAACCACCCCTGCTGCAGCAGGGGTAGAATCAGCCGCGCGCCGGGCGTATATAGACGCCTGATCCCCGGGTTCCTGATGCACCACATCTGGCTCCAGCCTTGAGGTTGGCAGCAGATGCTCGGGCAGCCCGGCGGCAGATTTGTGAGTGGAAGTAATGAGCGCTACCTGGACGCCCCAGTCCTGGCGGGCAAAGCCTGCCAAGCATATTCCTGATTATCCGGATGCTGCGAAGCTTGCGGATGTGGAAAAGACCCTTGCCGGCTACCCGCCGCTGGTCTTTGCAGGTGAGGCTCGCCAGCTGAAGGCGGACCTTGCTGAAGTAGCGGAAGGCCGTGCCTTTTTGCTGCAGGGGGGCGATTGCGCTGAGAGCTTTGCTGAGTTCCACCCGGACAACATCCGCGACACGTTCCGTGTGCTGTTGCAGATGGCGGTTGTGCTGACCTTCGCTGCGGGCTCTCCGGTGGTGAAGGTTGGCCGCATTGCCGGCCAGTTCGCAAAGCCGCGTTCTGCCCCCACCGAGACCCAGGGTGACGTGACGCTGCCGAGCTATTTCGGCGACAACATCAACGGCATTGACTTTGATGCGGACCAGCGCGTGCCGGACCCCGAACGCCAGTTGCGCGCCTATTCACAGGCGGCATCCACGCTGAACCTGCTGCGCGCGTTCGCTCAGGGTGGATATGCCGACCTGAATTTCGTGCACCGTTGGAACATGGGCTTCGTGGCAGACAGCCCCGAAGGCCACCGTTATGAGGAACTGGCCACCCGGATTTCGGAAACGCTGGACTTCATGAAGGCGTGCGGCATTGACGCGAGTTCGACGTCGCAGCTTCAGGCGACAGATTTCTACACAAGCCACGAGGCGCTGCTGCTCGGCTATGAGCAGGCGATGACGCGCATCGATTCAACGACGGGCGACTGGTACGACACCTCTGCGCATATGCTGTGGATCGGTGACCGGACCCGTCATCCTGACGAGGCGCATGTGGAATTCATGAAGGGCATCAACAACCCGATTGCCATGAAGTGCGGTCCGTCGCTGGAGCCGGATGAACTTGTGCGCCTGTGCGACGTTCTGAACCCGGCGAACGAACCGGGCCGCCTTACACTGATTGCCCGCTTTGGGGCTGAGAAGGTAGGCGATGGTTTGCCGCCGCTCATTCGCGCGGTGGAGCGTGAGGGCAAGAAGGTCGTGTGGTCCTGTGACCCAATGCACGGCAATACCATCAAGGCTGCCAACGGCTACAAAACGCGCCCTGTTGATCGCATCCTCAAGGAAGTTCAGGACTTCATGGCGGTGCATCGCGCAGAAGGCACACACGCCGGCGGCGTTCATTTTGAGATGACGGGCTCCGACGTGACTGAGTGTCTGGGCGGCGCAATTGAAGTGACTGAAGAAAGTCTCTCGGACCGCTACCACACCCATTGTGATCCGCGTCTCAATGCCAACCAGGCTCTTGAGTTGGCCTTTCTCATTGCTGAAGGTCTAAAGGCTGAACGGCAGGAGCGTGACCGCGCGGTTGCTGCCGGTTAGGTGCATAAAGTCGTAGTGACCTCGCCCCACACCCGCTACCATGGCGTGGTGTGGGGAGGGACTACGTGCAAATAAGAACACTCTTGAATCCACTGCTTCGCGGTACTGCTGTTGCAGTTGCCGGGGTTGCCTTGATGTCTTCCAGCCATGCGCAGGAGGACGAGCCGGCCTCGTCCGGGCCCCTGACACCGGCGCCATGCGAAGAGCTCATCGGCTATGACCATCGCCGTGTGACCTGCGGATTTCTGTCGGTGAAGGAAACACCGACCGGGCGTGACCTGGACCTTGCGGTAGCGGTCATTGCAGCGGTTGATGGCTCTGAAGGCAAAGAGCCTGTGATCTTCGCTCACGGTGGCCCAGGCGGTGCGGTCGTCGGCGCGGCCCATCAGTTCGCCAAGCACCCGATGAACCTCACACGCGATGTCATTCTGTTTGACCAGCGTGGCTCAGGCGCGTCGCGTCCGTTGGATTGCCCGGATTCCGCAGCGACATATTTGCAAATGCTGGCGGCCGATCTGGATGAGCGGGCGTCGACGCAGGTTCAGGCCAACATAGAAACAGTATGCCGCGATCAGATGATCAATGACGGCGCTGACCTTGATGGCTATGGGACGCGGGAAACTGTCGGTGACATGGAGGTCTTGCGCGAAGCACTGGGTGTTGAGACCTGGAATGTCATGGGTGTTTCCTATGGCACGACTGTGGGCCTCGATTATGTGCGGATGCACCCTGAACGGACCCGGGCGCTGGTGATGGATAGCGTATATCCGCCGTCCTTTGCCCCGGGAGGTGATGCAGCCACGCGTTCGTTCGTGAGGGCGCTCGAACAGCTTTATGCCGATTGCAGGTCCGACGGTGCCTGCAAACGCGCCTTTCCCGGCCTTGAAACATCTTATCTTGCGACTTTGATCGCGCTGGGCCGGGAGCCACTTGCGATCCCGGTCGCGGACCGCTCCCTGGTGCCCTCAGGCGTGTTCTATCTGAACCCGCAGGACTTCACGTCCATCATTCATCAGATGCTCTACAGCGACACCACCCTGTCACTGGTGCCAAAGGTCATCGATCTTGCAGCCCGAGGGCAGGGGGAGGCGCTGGCCGGCTTGGTGAACATTCTTGGCCCCCTGGCTCTTCGCATTGATATGGTTGCACGTCTCTCGGTTGAGTGCCGCGAACGCTGGCTGGTGCCGGGCCGGACACTGACGGACATGAACCGGCTTGAGCGGTTTCTGCGACGTAGCCTGACGATTTTCGATACGGAGGACATTCTGTGCGAGGACTGGGCACCACAATTCTCAGATGCTGATTTTAACATCCCGGTGTCGTCACCAGTGCCCGCGCTATTTTATTCCGGTGCCAACGACCCAATCACGCCGCCTGAAAACACACTTTCTACTTTCAGGCGGTTTCCGGCAGGACAGTATGTACATGTGCCCTATACAGGCCATGGCGTCGATCGCTCGCATCTGTGTGCGCGGGAAATCACAGCGGCATTTCTGGATGAGCCAAGGACGCTTGTAAGAGACGGGTGCGTGTCCAACGTTACGCCCGTTCCGTTTGTGACGGACGTCGCCTTATCGCGCGGGGTGCTGCCATTTGCATCCGGCATTCTACAACTTCAGACCCCATTCCTCCTCGTCTGTCTGGGGATGGGCGGGTTGCTTGTCGTGATCGGGATGATCTGGCTGCTGACAGCGGTGAGCCGCAGCTCGCACGGGCGCCGCCCGTCGGCCGTCGCGCTGGCCTCTGCCGGATTCTCAGGTCTGTCCGGCCTGACACTGCTGGTCTTTGCCGCAGTTCTGACGCTGACCATTGCCGATACAGGAGCCGGACTAACCCCGGCGATGCTCGCCTTGGGTGTTCCGGCTGACAGTGGCTGGCTTCTGGCACTCCCGCTTGTCGCCCTGGGTGCTTTCGGATTAGGGACTGTGCTTTTGCTGCTGGCGATGGCGCGGGGCGGTGCCAACACAAAGGCGAACATGCCACTGCTTGTGCTGTGCATCGGCTGTGGTCTGGCGCTGGCGGTCCTCTGGTGGCAGGGCTTTATCGCGCCGGTTGGCTGAGCACGACAAGCACCAAAACAAAAAGGCCCCGCCGGCAAACCAGCGGGGCCTTTCAAATCGAGAGACCGCGATGTTCAGACCGCGCTGTCCGGTCCGACCTTCACGAGCATCTTGCCCATGTTGCCGCCGGTGAACAGATTGAGGAATGCCTGGGGCGCCCGCTCAATGCCGTCTTCCACGGTTTCTTCCCACTTGATCTTGCCTTCACCGATCCACGTGGTCATGTCGCGAATGAAGTCCGGTAGCAGGTCAAAATGGTTGGACACAATGAAGCCCTGCATCTTGAGGCTCTTGCCGACCATATAGATAAGGTTGCTCGGACCAGGTGTCGGCTCGGTGTCATTGTACTGGGAGATCATGCCGCACATGGCCAGTCGGCCCATGGGACGCATGTTTTCGAGAGCAGCCGTAAGGTGCTCGCCGCCCACATTTTCAAAATAGACATCCACGCCCTTGGGGGCGGCGGTACGGACGGCCTCCGTCAGATCACCACATGTCTTGTAGTTGATGGCTTTGTCGATGCCGGCTGTTTCTTCAAGCCATTTGCACTTGTCGTCCGACCCAGCGGTACCGACAACAAAACAGCCCTTGGCTTTGGCGATCTGGCATACGATGGCGCCAACGGCTCCGGACGCTGCGGAGACAAATACAGTTTCGCCATCCTTGAGTTCACCGATGCGTAGCAGCCCCGCATAGGCGGTCATGCCTGGCATGCCGAGTGTGCCGAGGAAAGCCTGAATAGGAACGCCGGAACTTGTATCGACCTTCTGGACTTCCTCGCCCTTGGCCACGAAGTACTCACGCCAGCCAAGCATCGACTGCACATAGTCGCCGACGGCAGCCTTGTCGGAGTTGGAGGCCACGACCTGGCCGATGGCACCACCTTCAAGCGCAGCACCGATCTGGAATGGGGGCACGTAGCTCTCGCGGTCATACATGCGGCCACGCATATAGGGGTCAACAGACATCCAGATATTGCGGACCAGCACTTCACCGTCGCTCGGCGCGGCAACATCCACGTCCTTGACCTGAAAGTCTTCCAGCTTCGGCATGCCCACCGGGCGCTGTGCCAGCTGCACTTCCTTGGAAACCACGTTTGACATTGGATCTTCTCCCTTTTGGTTGGTTTTGGGTTTTTGAGTTTATTGGTGACGCTTAGGTAGACAGGCTCGAACTTGTTTCAAGCGGATTGGTCCAGCCGCATATGCAAACCTAGCTTTGCGGGTCAGCCACATGCACCAGGCGCTTGCCATAGTTTTCCCCGTTCAACAGGCCAACCAAGGCCTTGGGGGCATTCTCCAGACCTTCAACAATGTCTTCAGCGACTTTGATGCTTCCCTGTGCCGCAAAACCTGCGAGCTCGGCTTCTGCCTGCGACTGGCCGTCGAAATCCATGACGATGAAACCTTCGACTTTAAGACGTTTTGTGACAATCAAACCCGGCACGCCTCGGGGCCCGTGCGTCGGGGTATCTGTATCGTATTGCGAGACGGCACCACAGCAGACGATGCGGCCATGGGTGTTCATGCGGAACAGCACTCCTTCGATATTGTCGCCGCCGACATTGTCAAAAAAGACATCAACGCCGTCTGGCGCATCGCGCTTGAGGGCCTTCATGACCGGCTCACTGTTGTAATTGATGGCCGCGTCGAAGCCGAGTTCCTCGGTAAGCCAAGCACACTTTTTGTCCGAGCCGGCGATGCCGACGACGCGGGCCCCGTGGGCCTTGGCAAGCTGGCCCGCCACCGAGCCGACAGCACCGGCTGCCGCTGACACCACCACTGTTTCACCGGCCTGCGGTTTGCCGATGTTCAGCATGCCGAAATAGGCCGTCTTGCCCGTGATGCCGAGAATGGACTGAAGGTGGGTCAGAGGCCCGCGCGGCTGCCGCTTTTCCACCTTCGAGGCTGGTAGAGCGACATAGTCACACCACCCCATGTCACCTTCAACGATGTCACCGGGCGCAAATCCAGGGTCATTGGAGGTCACGACCTCGCCAATGGCGCCACCCGCCATCTTGGTTCCCGGCAGCACCTGATCCCGGTAGGTACGTCCCTGCATCCAGGCTCGGTTGGCAGCATCGATGGAGATGTAGAGCACCCGGATCAGCACTTCGCTGTCGCCCGGCTGCGGCATTGGCCCTGTTTCGAGGCCGAAATTCGATGTCAGAAGCTTGCCGGACGGCGCCTCGGTAAGGGTGATCTGGCGGAATTCGGTGGCAGCCATGCGAAGTGCTCCAGTTTGGCGGGCGGTCTGGGGGTGATCCGGGAGGGAGTTAACACGGGCCTTGAAGGGTCTGGCAAGGGCACGCAGGGGGGATAAAGCCCAGTTTTGCAGGTCAGGAGCGCATTGGCGCCCCTTGGCCTGAGCCGCCGGATCGCCTAGCTTCCGGCCCGCAACCCGTTTGCGAGCCAGTCCCAAGTCTCTTCCCCGTGCCGGAGCACCAGTTTCCTTCAATGCCCTATAACCGCCCCAAGCTTTCGCGCGTGCGCGCCGGTGTCGTCGGCACCGGCTATTTCGGTCGGCTGCATGTCAGCAAATATGCGTCCATTCCCGGCGTCGAACTGGTCGGGGTGTATGACCTCAATGCCGACCGCGCCAAGGAAGTCGCCGACGAGTTCGAGTGTGCCGTCATGGCGAGCCCGGCGGAGTTCATCGGCAAGGTGGATGCGGTCTCGATCTCCGCGCCGGCGACGTTCCACTTTCAACTCGCAAAGCCATTTCTGGAAGCCGGCATCCATGTCCTCATTGAAAAGCCGATTGCCACGTCACTGGAAGATGCCGATGAACTGATCAAAATCGCCCGTGACAAACAGGTCGTCATTCAGGTCGGCCAGCAGGAGCGGTATGTATTTTCGCGGTTTGACCTGCCGTCACTGGTGTCGGACCCCATCGAGGTGGTCTGCCGCAGGGCAGGGCCGTTTACCGGCCGCAATGTGGATGTGAGCGCGATCCTTGACCTGATGATCCACGACCTGGACATCAGCCATCAGATCTTGCGCTACAAGCCTGCAGACGTGACGGCAACGGCCCGCGCCGTCCATGGCGATCTGGCGGACGAGATTGACGCGGTGGTGACGACGGAAGACGGCAAGACGGTCCGTGTGTTTGCCAGCCGCGTGGGTGACAAGCTGGAGCGCTCGGTCCGCATCATCTGCAAGGATCGCGAGATCATGATCGATTTCGCCAACCGGCAGTTCGAGCTGACCGAGAAGGGCGACAATGGTGACCGCCGGATCATGGACCCCACCGAGGTCGAGGGCTTGCCGGTCATCGATGAACTGGTGGCCCAGGACCCGCTGGCGGAGGAAATCGGCGGCTTCGTCAATGCTGTGGCGACGGGCGCGCGACCGCGTGTCAGTGGCCAGGACGCCCGCCGGGCGCTGGCAACCGCCCTGGCGATTGATAATGCCATCGGCCCGATCACCCGCGAAGAACCTGCGTAATGCTTGGCAATCCCGGCGCAGCACATTAGGTCTGAGACTATGACGGACACGCTCAAAATCTGCCTCGCGCAGCTCAACCCGATTGTCGGCCACGTGGAGGGCAACATTGCCCGTGCCCGTGAGGCGCGCGCCGAGGCAGCACAGCAGGGCGCAGACCTCATTGTGTTCACGGAGCTGTATGTCACCGGCTACCCGCCCGAGGATCTGGTTCTAAAACCTGCCTTTCAGGACGCCGCCCGCGAGGTGCTGGAGGACTTTGCCAAAGATACAAGCGATGGCGGCCCCGCAGTGCTGATCGGGGTGCCGCTGCGCGATGCGGGCTTGCTGCATAACTCGGTAGCATTGCTGGAAGACGGCAAGGTGGCTGAAGTGCGGCACAAGCAGATGCTGCCCAACTATGGCGTGTTCGACGAGATGCGCGTCTTTGAGTCCGGCCCTGACCCCAAGCCGATCCCGTTCAAGGGTGTATCGCTGGGCGTGCCCGTCTGCGAAGCCATCTGGCACGACCATGTGGTGGCCAGTCTTGCCAATCAGGGGGCGGAGCTTCTGATTGTCCCCAATGGCTCGCCCTTTGAGGCCACCAAGCACGGCGCTCGCCAGAACCATGTGCGTGCCCGCGTCAGCGAAAGCGGCCTGCCCCTGGCTTATGTGAACCAGGTCGGCGGGCAGGACGAGCTGGTGTTTGACGGCGCGTCCTTTGTGATGAACGCGGATCACAGCATACCGCTCAGCATGCCGGCCTTCAGTGAAGCCAGCGTCATGACCACCTGGGCCCGCGGCGACAGCGGCTGGGTCTGCGCGCAGGGCGAGACGGCGCCTGATCCTGAAGGTCTGGAAGCCATCTACGATGCCTGCGTGCTGGGTCTGCGCGACTACGTGACCAAGAACCGCTTTCCCGGCGTGGTGCTGGGACTGTCCGGCGGCATCGACAGCGCCATCTGCGCCGCCATGGCCGCCGATGCGCTGGGCCCCGACAAAGTCCGCTGTGTGATGCTGCCCTCCAAATACACCAGCCAGGAAAGCCTGGATGACGCGGAAGCCTGCGCCAAACTCATCGGCACGCGGCTGGACACGGTATCGATCAGCGACAGCGTGGATGCCCTCGAAGGGGCCCTGGCCCCATTGTTTGAAGGCCGCACGCCGGACATCACCGAAGAAAACATTCAGTCGCGCGCCCGCGGTCTGCTGCTGATGGCGCTCTCCAACAAGTTCGGCGACATGGTGCTGACAACCGGTAACAAGTCTGAGATGTCGGTCGGCTATGCAACGCTGTATGGCGACATGAATGGTGGCT
Source organism: Candidatus Phaeomarinibacter sp. (assembly GCA_050042885.1). Classification (GTDB taxonomy): domain Bacteria; phylum Pseudomonadota; class Alphaproteobacteria; order CGMCC-115125; family CGMCC-115125; genus Pyruvatibacter. The sequence goes on along the minus strand of JBHJJF010000053.1, from coordinate 12,025 downwards.
TTAACCCCATCAAGGATCTCTACAAGATGCAGGTCTTTGCCCTGTGTGAATGGCGGAACCAGCACATGCCGGCGGGTGGTCTGGGTCCCACCGGCCGCGTCATCCCCCAACGCATCATCGACAAGCCACCAAGTGCCGAACTGCGCGAGGACCAGAAGGACGAAGATTCACTCCCGCCTTATCCGGTGCTTGATGACATTCTTGAAAGCCTTGTGGAGCACGAGCGCAGCGCCGAAGAAACCATCGCGCGCGGCCATGACGCCGCGGTTGTAAAGCGCATTGAGCACCTGCTCTACATTGCGGAATACAAGCGCCGCCAGTCGGCTCCCGGTGTGAAGATCGGCCTCAAGAATTTTGGCCGCGACCGCCGCTATCCGATTACCAATGGCTTTCGCGATGCCCAGTAACGTCAAGACGCGCTTTGCCCCCAGCCCAACCGGCACCCTGCATGTAGGCAACATGCGCGCGGCGCTGCTCAACTGGCTCTACACCCGCAAGGTGGGTGGCGAGATCGTGCTGCGGTTTGATGACACAGACATCGCCCGCTCGACCCGCGAATATGCAGACGCCATCGAGGCTGACCTCGCCTGGGGCGGGCTGACCTTTGATACCACCGTGCGCCAGTCTGACCGCATCGCTACTTACGATGCGGCCGCGGACAAGCTGAAGGCGGATGGCCTGCTTTACGCTTGCTACGAAACACCTGCCGAACTCGACCGCCGCCGCAAGCGCCAGCTCTCCCAGGGCAAGCCACCTGTCTATGATCGTGCGGGCCTGGATTTGACAGATGAGGATCGTGCCAAGCTGGAAGCCGAGGGACGCTCGCCTCACTGGCGCTTCAAGCTTTCTGGCGACAAGGTCATGTGGAACGACCTCATTCGCGGGCCACAGTCGATCGAGACCGCATCAGTCTCCGACCCGGTGCTGATCCGCGAAGACGGGACCTATACCTATATGCTGCCGTCGTCGGCGGATGACGCCGAAATGGGGATCACCCATGTGCTGCGCGGTGAGGACCATGTCACCAATACGGCGGCGCAGATCGAACTTCTCAAGGCCATCGGGGCTGACATACCGGCCTTCGCCCACTTCCCGCTGATGGTGGCCCCCGGTGGGGCCAAGCTGTCCAAGCGCGAGGGCGGCGCCAGTGTGCAGGATGTGCTTGAGCGCGGACTGGAACCCGGGGCTCTGACGAGCTATCTGGCGCATCTGGGCACTTCCGACGATGTGAAGGCCGCAAGCCTTGATGAGCTTGTTGAGAGCTTTGACTTTTCAAAGTTCGGCCGCGCGCCGGCCCACTATGATGTCGCCGACCTTGGCCGCCTGAACACCGACCTGCTGCACACAGCCGAGCTGAAGGACGTCGCAATTCGGCTTGACGCGCTTGGGCTGTCGATCAGCGAAGCTCTGTGGCAGGCCATTCGAGGCAATGTGGAAACTCTGTCTGACGCTGCCCTATGGGCACAGGTCACGGACGGAGACATCAGCCCGATCATTGAAGACGCTGACTTTGCTGCAAAAGCTGCCTTTGTTCTGCCTCAGGCGCCATGGGACGACACGACCTGGAAGACATGGACCGATGCCGTGAAGGCTGAGACCGGGGCTAAGGGCAAGGCGCTGTTCATGCCGCTGCGCAAGGCGCTGACCGGGCTGGACCATGGGCCGGAGCTGAAGGCCCTGCTGCCGCTGATCGGGCGCGACAAGGTGCTGGCAAGGCTTGGTGGTTAGTGTCTGAGCGGTCCTTCTTTGCTGACCAAGAAAACGATCCGCGTCTCCGGGCTTGACCCGGAGCCTACTCGCGAATGCCAAATATGAATGCAGCTGCGAGTGGACCCCGGGTCAAGCCCGGGGATACGGAATCTGATGGGTTGATTTTTTAAGACATTCCGCCCACAGTCCGCCCCATGAAAACCGCCGCAACCATCTGGTGCATTTGCTGCACCATTATTATTAGCTAGTGCACAACGCTGGCTCGCGGCCGTTCGTCATTTTCCTGGGACACAGACAAGACGTATAAGCCACGAGGCCAGCAGGCCTTGAAGGACTTGTTCGATGTCACGTGATGTGACCCTCAGTCTCCACGATACGTCCACACGCACCAAGCGGGTGTTTGAGCCGATTAATCCGGCCAATGTCCGCCTCTATGCCTGCGGACCGACCGTTTATGACTATGCCCATATCGGCAATGGCCGCACGGCTGTGACCTTTGATCTGCTGTTTAGGGTCCTGCGCCATGTCTATGGCGAGGATCACGTCACCTATGTCCGCAACATCACGGACATCGAAGACAAGATCATGGCCCGTGCTAAGCGCGACGGCGTCACCATCCGTGAACTGACCGACAAGACAGCAAAAATCTATCAGGACGACATGGCGGGCCTTGGGTCGTTGCCACCAACCCATGAACCACGCGCCACGGACTATGTGGACGGCATGATCGCGATGATCTCCAAGCTCATCGATCTCGGCCACGCCTATGAGGCGGAAGGCCATGTGCTGTTTGATGTGTCGTCGGACAAGAATTATGGCTGCCTGTCCGGCCGGTCGCTTGATGACATGGTGGCCGGGGCCCGCGTGGAAGTGGCGCCCTACAAGCGCAACGCGACTGACTTTGTCCTGTGGAAGCCGAGTGACGACGACATGCCGGGGTGGGACAGCCCGTGGGCGAAGGGCCGTCCGGGCTGGCATATTGAGTGCTCCGTCATGAGTGAGCACCTGCTGGGTGAAACGTTTGACATTCATGGCGGCGGTATCGATCTCGCGTTCCCCCACCACGAAAACGAAGTGGCCCAATCAAGCTGCGCCCATGGGGGTGCGACACTCGCCAATTACTGGATGCACGGGGGCTTCCTGCAGGTGGACGGTGAGAAGATGTCGAAGTCTCTCGGTAACTTCCTTGTCGTGCATGATTTGCTGGGCGACTGGCCCGGCGAAGCATTGCGGCTGCATCTCTTCATGACCCACTACCGCCAACCGCTTAACTGGACGGTGGATGGTGTGCGTGAGGCCAAGGGCATTCTGGACCGCTGGTATGCATCAACTGCTCAGGTGGGCGACGTCACCGCTGACGATGTGCCCGAGAGTGTGTCGTCCGCCTTGCTGGATGATTTGAACACGCCGCAGGCCCTGGCTGCGCTGCACAAGCTGTGCAGTGAAAGCCAGAAGGGCGATGCTGATGCTGCGCGTGCGCTCAAGGCGTCCGGGCGGTTGATCGGCCTGTTTGGGCAGACAGCTGAAGACTGGGCAGCGTGGCGCCCGGCCACATCCACCGTGGACGACGCTCAGGTTGAAAGCCTGATCGCCGCTCGAAAGCAGGCGCGCGCCGAAAAAGACTTTGCGGAAGCCGATCGCATCCGCGATGAACTGACAGCGCTTGGCATCGAGATCAAGGATGGGCCGGACGGCACCACCTGGACGGTTGCGACGTAAGGGGACGAGAACATGACTACCAAAGAACGTCTCTATTTGTTCGACACCACGTTGCGCGACGGCGCGCAGACGCAGGGTGTGGACTTCAGTGTCGACGACAAGATCCGCATTGCCGAAACGCTGGACGCCCTGGGTGTCGACTATGTGGAAGGTGGCTGGCCAGGGGCAAACCCGACGGACAGTGCCTTCTTCAGCGAAAAGCGCGGCCTGAAGAAAGCCACTATGACGGCGTTTGGCATGACCAAGCGGGTAGGGCGGTCTGCCGACAATGACCCGGGCCTTGCGGCGCTGTTTGATGCCGAGTCAGACGCCGTGTGCCTTGTGGCCAAAACATGGGACCACCAGGTGGAGCTGGCGCTGGGGTGTTCGCTGGACGAGAACCTGGAAGCCATTGATGACAGCGTGTGCGCCATCACCAAGCATGACCGTGAGGCCATGATTGACTGCGAGCACTTCTTCGATGGCTACAAGGCCAACCCGGACTATGCCATTGCCTGCGCCAAGACTGCGCTGGCCGCAGGGGCCCGCTGGGTGGTGCTGTGCGACACCAATGGCGGCTCGCTGCCACATGAGGTGGAAGCCATTGTCAAAGCGGTGGTGGAGCACATCCCCGGTGACAATCTGGGTATCCATACCCACAACGATACTGAAAACGCGGTGGCTAATACGCTGGCGGCGATTGATGGGGGCGTTCGCCAGATACAGGGCACGCTCAATGGGCTGGGGGAGCGCTGCGGCAACGCCAACATGGTGTCGTTGCTGCCGACGTTGCTGCTGAAACCAGACTACGCCGACAAGTTTGAGACCGGTGTGCCGGTGGAGAACTTGAAGCAGCTCACCCATGTGAGCCGGCTGCTGGATGAGATCCTCAACCGGTCACCAAACCGGCACCAGCCCTATGTGGGCGCGTCCGCCTTTGCTCACAAAGGCGGATTGCATGTCTCTGCCGTCCAAAAAGATCCCGCGACATATGAACATGTGCCGCCGGAAGCAGTGGGCAACAAGCGGCGCATCCTGGTGTCGGATCAGGCAGGGCGTTCAAACGTGCTGGCGCAGCTCGAAGCCGCCGGCATCGACGTGGACGCTCAGGACCCGCGCATCAAACGGCTGGTCGATGAAGTCAAGGAGCTCGAGTTCCTCGGCTATGCCTATGATGGCGCAGAAGCCTCATTTGAACTGCTGGCCCGCCGCGCCCTTGGCGAAGTGCCGCATTACTTTGAGGTCGAGAGTTTCCGGGTGCTCGTCGAGCGCCGGTTCAATGCGGTCGGAGAACTCGTGACGGTATCGGAAGCAACCGTAAAGGTCTCCGTAGACGGGACCGCGATCATGAGCGCGGGGGAGGGCAACGGCCCGGTCAACGCGCTCGATCAGGCGCTGCGAAAAGACCTCGGAAAGTATTCATCCTGGCTTGAGGATTTGCGGCTGGCGGACTTCAAGGTCCGTATTCTCACAAGCGGCACGGAAGCCGTGACCCGCGTGATGATCGAAAGCGTTGATGGCGATGGTGCGCGGTGGTCCACCGTTGGCGTGTCGCCCAACATCGTAGACGCTTCGTTTCAGGCGCTTATGGATTCGATCACCTACAAGCTGCTGCGCGACGGTGCGCCTGCGGCGCAGGTGTGAGGCGAGATGCGTTTCCGCGCGTTGTTTTCCCGCGATCGCGTCGCAGGGACGCACCAGAATGACTGCTGACAGAAGAGCAGCAGACACCGCAACGCGGGGCGTCATACTCTCCGCAAGTGCCTATCTTCTATGGGGCTTTCTGCCTCTCTACTATCGCGAGCTGGACCACGTAGCGGTGCTCGATGTGCTGGCCCATCGCGGGCTTTGGGCGCTGGCGTTCGTGGCACTTATCGTTTCCGTGCTCGGCCGGTGGCATCTGGTATGGGCGGCCGTCAGCAACCGGCGAAGCCTGGCGATCCTGACACTGACCGGCGTTCTGATCGCCAGCAACTGGGGCGGCTTCATCTATGCGGTGGCCAACGACATGGTGCTGGATGCGAGCCTTGGGTACTTCATCAACCCGCTGATGAGCGTGGCACTGGGCGTGGTGCTACTTGGTGAGCGCCTGAACACGGCGCAGCGCATTGCCATTGCACTGGCTGCTCTGGGCGTCCTCAACGAGATCATCCTGCTCGGCGATGTGCCTTGGATCGCGCTGTTTCTGGCCAGTTCATTTGCGGCCTATGGCTACCTGCGAAAGACTGTCAGCGTGGAGAGCATTGATGGTCTGTTTGTCGAGATGGCCATGCTCGCGCCCTTGATGATCGGCTATCTGATCTGGGTCGGTGGGCCGCTGCTGGGATTTGGTGCTGCGGACGTGGTGACGATCGCACTGCTGTTGGGCACCGGCCCTTTCACGGCGATCCCGCTCCTGCTGTTCGCGGCAGGGGCCCGCCGTGTGAGCCTGGCCACTGTTGGCATCCTTCAGTTTATCGCCCCCAGCATCATGTTCTTGATGGCCGTGCTGCACTTCCGCGAACCGTTTGCCCTTGCCAACGCGCTCACCTTCGCGGGGATCTGGCTCGGCCTCGCCGTCTTCGCCTGGGATGCCGTGCGGGGGCGCTAGGCCGTGTGCTGATCGTTGAGGGCATCCAGCAGGCCGTCCACAGTACTCACGATACGGAACATTCCAGCAAGATCGCCATGCGAAAACCCGCGCGCCACGATGTGGGTGAGCAGGTCCGCCATAGGTGTCCAGTAGCCGTCAATGTCCAGGATGATGATCGGCTTGTTGTGCCGGCCAAGCTGTTTCCAGGTCAGGATATCAACCAGCTCCGCAATCGTGCCAATGCCGCCAGGGAGCACCACAAAGGCATCGCCGCGCTGCGCCATCTTTTGCATCCGGTCATGCAGGTTTTCGGTGATCTCGTGGTCGCCGGGCGCATCCTTCATGACTTCTGGCACGGTGAGGAAGTCCGGGATGATGCCCTCCACCTCGCCGCCGTTCTCGGCGACCGTGCGGGCCAGAATTCCCATCAGGCCGATGCCGCCGCCGCCATACACAAGTTTGATGTTGTTTCGGGCCAGCAGCAGACCCAGATCACAGGCCGCATCGGCATAGGCAGGGCTGTCTCCTGCTGCACTGCCACAAAAACACGTTATGGAACGGATCATACGGGTATATTTCCATCAATTCCCGCAGTGCAGCAATTAACGCAAAAATCGGTTAAAAGCGGACGCGGTCGCGCAGATGCCTTATTGTCGGGATAGAAAATTCGGCGCAAGGGGTGCGGTCGCCTGAGAGCGACGCGTAAGTTTAAGGGAGCCGGCGACATGTCGCGAGGCATTGCGATTATTGGCGGCATTGCAGCCGCCCTTGTTGTACTTGGTCTGGCCTATTTTTTTCTGTTTTCCGGCGATGCGACGGACCCGGCCCTCACCGAGGATGCTGTCTCGGCAACGGGAAGCGGTGACACCGCAGCAGCCCCTGAGACAGCGCAGCCAGAACCTGAAGCGCCGACCTTCGACATCGTCCGGGTGGAGCGCGACGGTCAGACCGTCGCCGCCGGTCGCGCCGAGCCGGGGTCCAAGGTTCGCCTGATCGACAACGGCACGGTAATTGCGGAAGCCGAGGCGGACAGCCGCGGCGAATGGGTGATCGTGCTCGACGAACCTTTAGAAACCGGCGATCGCCAGCTGCGGCTGGAAGCCGAATTGCCCGACGGCACATTGCTTAACTCAGAGCAGGTTGTCTCGATTTCCGTTCCCGTCGACCCCAATGCTGAAGCCCTTGTTGTGCTGCAGAAGCCGGATCAACCCAGCCAGGTTCTGCAGGGCACAGGCGTGGTCGCTGAAGGCGGTACGCTGACACTGGATACTGTGGACTACGGGGAAGATGGCGCGGTGATCTTCTCGGGCCGCGCACCGTCCGATGCGAATGTCCGCATTTATGTGGACAACGCCGCTGCGGGCGACGCTACGGCAGACGCAAAAGGCCGCTGGGTAGTGACGGCAACCATACCGATTGAGCCCGGTGTTCATGAACTGCGCGTGGACCAACTTGACGCTCAGGGCCTTGTGCTGGCCCGACTCGAAGCGCCGTTTGAACGGGCTACGGCGGAAGAAGTGGCCATGGTCCTGCAGGACGGAAAGGTAGTGATCCAGCCGGGCAACAATCTGTGGACCATCGCCCAGAAGCTCTATGGTTCCGGCTACCAGTACACGGTCATCTATCAGGCCAATAAGAGCCAGATTCGTGATCCGAACCTGATTTATCCCGGGCAGGTGTTTGAAACACCGGGCACTGGCGGGTAGCACGCCGGCTCTGCGACGGCCATTCCCTTGTTTCGGGCGGGGAAATGGCTATTTACCGAGGGAAGAAAGCCACCCTTCTTGGGTGGTTTTGAGGCATAAGGGGTGAGCCTTTCAGCCGCCCATGGGCTCACGCCCTCGCCCGCACTTTCCCGGGAGTTCCCATGTCACCACGCTTCGGCACAGCCGCAGGCCAGCAAACGACGCTTGACGTCGACCGCCGGAGCAACCGCGAGGCGATCGGCGACCTTCTGCCATTCCTGTGGCCAAAAGGCCGCCCGGACCTTAAAGGCCGCGTCGTCCTGGCGATGATTGCCCTCGTTCTGGCAAAGGCTGTCACGCTCTATATGCCGTTTCTCTATGGAGCTGCGGTTGATGCTCTCGACCAGCAGGATGCCACGCAGATCGTAATCGGCGCCGTGGTCGCTTTGATCGCGGCCTATGTCGTCGCGCGCATCCTGATGATCGGGCTCGCGCAACTGCGCGACGGGCTTTTCGCCCGCGTTGGCCAGCACGCCGTTAGAGCGGTCGGCCTACGGACATTCCGGCATCTGCATGCACTTTCGCTGCGATTTCACCTGACCCGGCGTACTGGGGGCCTGAGTCGTGTGATTGAGCGCGGCGTGAAGGCAATCGAGTTTCTGCTTCGCTTTACGCTCTTCAATATCGGGCCGACACTTCTCGAACTCGTTCTGGTAGCGGTTATTTTCTGGTGGAACTTCGGCATCTGGTTTGCCGTTGTCACGTTGGCAACCGTCGGCAGCTACATCCTCTTTACTTTTAAGGTAACCGAATGGCGGATCGGTTTCATCCGCTCCATGAACCAGTCCGACGAGCGTGCCCATTCCAAGGCCATCGACAGTCTGCTCAATTTTGAGACTGTCAAATACTTCGGCAATGAAGCTCATGAGTCCGCAAGGTTTGACCGCTCCATGGCGCGCTACGAAGACGCCGCCGTCCGCTCAACAAAGTCGTTGTCTTGGCTCAACGCCGGGCAAGCCGCTATTTTTGCCGTCGGCCTGTCTATGCTGATGATAATGGCAGCCATTGGGGTGAACAACGGCACAATGACGCTGGGCGATTTTGTGCTCGTCAACGCCATGCTGATCCAGCTGTACCAGCCGCTCAACCTTCTGGGATTCGTCTATCGGGAAATCAAGCAGGCGCTTGTCGACATGGAAACCATGTTTGCTTTGCTTGGCGTAGGTGCGGAGATCGAAGACAAGCCGGATGCAAAACCACTGGCGGCGAAAAGCACGGATGAGAAGAGCTGTGAAATCCGGTTTGAGAATGTTGATTTTGCATACGATCCGGAGCGCCAGATACTCAAGGGCGTGGATTTCACCGTTCCGGCTGGACGTATGGTTGCGATCGTTGGTCCATCCGGCGCCGGAAAATCGACGATCTCGCGACTCTTGTTCCGCTTCTATGATGCAACAGGCGGCCGCATTCTGATCGACGGCCAGGACATTCGCGACGTGACGCAGGACAGCGTCCGCCATGCCATTGGCATCGTTCCGCAGGACACCGTCCTGTTCAACGACTCGATCCGCTACAACATCCGCTACGGGTGCCCAGACGCGACAGACGAGGAAGTGGAAGAAGCCGCCCGCCTGGCTCAGATACATGATCTTATTGTCGGCCTGCCGGAAGGCTATAACAGCCAGGTCGGCGAGCGCGGCCTGAAGCTGTCCGGCGGCGAAAAACAGCGTGTGGCCATTGCGCGGACCCTGCTCAAGAACCCGCCAATCCTGTTGCTGGATGAAGCAACCTCAGCCCTCGATACCCACACGGAAAAGGAAATACAGGGCTCGCTGTCCGTCGTATCCCGTGACCGCACGAGCCTTGTCATCGCGCACAGGCTCTCAACAGTGGTGGACGCCGACGAGATCATCGTTCTAGACCACGGCAAAATCTGCGAACGCGGCACTCATCGCGATCTGTTGGCCAAGGGCGGAGCCTACGCAGGCATGTGGCAACGCCAGCAAGAGGCCCAGCGTGCAGAGGAGATATTGCAGGAAGTGGCAGAAACCGATGGCTTTGTAGGAGAAACTGTGCCTGCGACCCCTGATCTCATTCCCGCCAAGTAGGCCACCATATGATATGATCGCCGGCTGAACTTGGGTTGGAGTGGATCATGAGAACCGCCAGATGCCAGTGTGGTGCGCTTACTGCAAAGACCAATATCGAACCTGTGGGGGTCGTAGCGTGCCACTGCATCGGATGCCAGCGCCGCACCGGGTCAATCTTCGGAGTGGGAGCCTACTACCTTGAGGCAGATGTGGAGATCACAGGGGAAGCAACGGCGTTCTCTAGGCCCACAGCCATCGGCAATCAATTCCATGAGCACTTCTGCCCGAAATGCGGTACAACTCTCTACTGGTGGTCTGATAAAAATCCAGGGCTTATTGGAGTTGCGGTCGGTGCATTCGCCGACCCTGCCTTCCCAAAACCACAAAGGTCCGTGTGGGAACAATCCTGCCATGACTGGGTGGATATGAGCGTTGCTCTGGAACACTTCGATCAGGTCCGGCCATAGCAACAGTTAGTCAATAAGGATTTGTGGTTCTCATGCGTGATCTCCTGGCATTTGTTCCGCCCATGCACCCGGAAGGTCGGCGTTTTGTGCTCATTTTCGCAGCCATCACGCTTGTGCTATTTTTGATCTGGGAACCTTTTGGGTGGATCGGTGTTATTGCGACCTTGTGGTGCGCCTGGTTCTTCCGTGATCCTGAACGTGTGACGCCGGATCGCCCTGGCCTCGTCATCGCCCCAGCAGACGGCGTCATCAACATGATTGTCGAGGCAACACCGCCGCCGGAACTCGGCATGGGCGATGAACCGCTGACCCGTATCAGCGTGTTCATGAATGTCTTCAACGTTCACATAATCCGCTCGCCTGTAGAAGCATCTGCCATCCGCACGGCTTATCGGCCCGGCAAATTTCTCAATGCCTCGCTGGAAAAAGCGTCGGAAGAAAACGAACGGTCATCGGTCCTGATGCGCACAGGCGGTGGTCGCGACTATGGCGTGGTGATGGTGGCTGGGCTGGTCGCACGCCGGATTCTGCCCTTTGTAACGCAGGGCGATCATCTGGAGGCGGGGGACCGCATCGGCCTCATCCGCTTTGGCAGCCGTGTGGACGTCTATCTACCCAAGAGACTTGATGCACTGGTGAGTGTTGGCCAGACGAGTGTTGGTGGCGAGACAGTGCTGGCAGACCATCATGCCCATGATGATCACCGCCCCGGACGCCGCTCATGAGCCGGGACGTGAACAAAGGCGAGAATAAAGAACACTCTGGTAGCCAGGAAGAGTTGCTTGGCAAGCCATTGCGTGCACGTATGCGCAAACCGGGCGCGCCGCCTTTGCGCAACCTGCTCCCAAATGTACTGACTGTGCTGGCGCTCTGCGCTGGATTGACGGCGATCCGCTTTGGCCTTGAGGGCCGCTATGAATTTGCGGTTTACGCAATTTTGGTCGCCGCCTTGCTGGACGCCTTTGATGGACGGCTCGCTCGTATGTTGAAGGCGCAGTCAAGCTTCGGCGCAGAGTTGGATTCCCTGGCGGACTTTTTCAATTTCGGAGTCGCTCCTGTCCTCATCCTGTACACCTGGAGCCTGGATTCACTTGGCGGTCTCGGCTGGGTCGCAGTGCTTGGCTATTCCGTGGCCTGCGCCTTGCGCCTTGCTCGGTTCAACGTCGCGTCAGAAGACCCCGACCGACCATCATGGGCGAACGCCTTCTTTGTAGGCGTTCCCGCGCCGGCGGCAGCCGGCCTTGTGATGCTGCCTCTTTATATGGACTTCACTGAGGTGACGACCTTCAACACTTGGCCGTCGCTGGTGGCTGTTCATATCGGCATCATTGCGTTTTTGATGGTCAGCCGTCTGCCCACTTTCTCCGGTAAGCATTTGCGCTTCTCAACACGGCGGGACCGCGCGTTGCCGGTTCTGTTGGGCGTCGCCCTTATTGCGGCTCTGGCTGTGAGTTACCCGTGGATGACAGTGATCGGGATTGCCACGCTATATGTGTCAACGCTGCCGCTGGCCTACTGGCGCCACCGAGTGCTCGAGAAGCGCACACGGATTGCACGCGCAACTCGAGACCGCGATCTGACAGTTTAGCGCTTTACTCAGTGGCCCCGCCTACACTGCGGTCCCGAAGTGACCGGCGGCGGAGCAGGCTCTGTGCACTCTCACGAATGTTCCAGGAACTCTCTCGAATGACCGTCGGCGCAGCGAGCAGCACGGGTGTAACCACAAGCGTTAGTAGTGTCGCGAAACTCAACCCGGAAATGATTGCCGTGGAAAGCTGAACCCACCAAACAGAAACCGGTCCG
>JBHJJF010000052.1:0-17609 GCA_050042885.1 Candidatus Phaeomarinibacter sp. | reverse complement strand
GCCCGGACGATACTTGGAGGGCTATTGCAGATGCGATGGCCAAAGTCAGGCGGGACCCAGGGTTGGCGCCATGGCACCACAAAATCAACAGAGGCCACATCGAGCGCAAGAGGTACCTTGTGAGCGAAGGTAATGATGGCTGTGACCGGGCCCGACGGCGGAGGCGGCGTATCTGCACAGGCCGCGATCAGCCCGCATAGGATTAGAGCCGCGACCGGCTTAAGTGATCTCGAACTCTTTGGGATCGAACTCATACGTGCTGCTGCAGAACTCACATCGCACCTCTATGCGGCCATCATCTGTGTGCATGTCGGCCATTTCGTCTGGGCCGAATCCGTCAAGCACACCCTTAATGTAGTCCTGAGAACACCGGCATGAGAAGCTCAAGGGATGTGCCGCAAATGCACGAACGCCGTCTTCATGGTAAAGGCGAAAGAGCAGTGTTTCAGACGCCAAAGCAGGGTCGACCAGCTCGTGGTCTTCAACTGTTTCCATAAGAATCTTGGCGCGGTTCCAATTTTCATCTTCGGCGCGGTCTTCTATGGAAGTGGTGCCGTCAGGCGCATCACCGGGATCAAGGTCTCTTACAAAACCACCATCCTCAGGCATTTGCTGGATCATGATGCCACCGGCGCGCCAGCCACCGCCTGCGGCCCCGTCGGCACCACGCTCAAATGTTTCAGCAACAACGAGCTTGATGAGCGTCGGCAGTTGTTCGGACCGGCGAAAATAGTCTTCGCCACAGGCCGAAATTGACTCGCCTTCTAGAGGCACAACGCCCTGATAGGAGTTTCGCCCCGGCCCCTGGTCAATGGTCAACGCCATGCTGCCCTTGCCTGTGAGCGCCTCGAGAGTGGGCGTTTCAGTCCCAAGTGCTTCCACAGCTGCAGAGTCAAAATGCGCGTAGCCACGCAGGCCGCCATCCTTTGTCATGTCGGCGACCAGAAGATCAACCGGCCCATCGCTGGATGTTTGAACGGTGAAGCGGCCTTCAAGCTTGAGCGCCGTCCCCAGCATGGAGGCCAAGAGAAGCGTCTCAGCCAGCACTCTTGATACGGCGGGCGGATAGTTATGTCGGCCGAGGATGTCCGAGATAACGGGTCCGGTGCGCGCGACACGGCCGCGAACGCTCATGCCTTCAATGGCAAAGGGCAGAACGAGATCGTCCGTTGAATCCGTCACGATGGTGGCGGGCGGCGTTTGCGGTGTTGCTGGAGATGTCTGGTCCATCAACACTCAATCCAGGCACCAGGACAGGATGCCCTTTTGGGCATGCAGCCGGTTCTCAGCTTCATCAAAAATGACGGATTGAGGCCCGTCGATGACGTCTTCCGTCACCTCTTCCCCGCGATGGGCGGGAAGGCAGTGCAGGAAAATTGCGTCGTCGTTGGCCGTGCTCATGACAGACGCATTGACCTGGTAAGGCGCGAGCAGATTGTGGCGGCGCTCGGCTTCCTTGTCGCCCATGGAAACCCATGTGTCGGCGACGATGGCATCAGCACTTTCTGCGGCCTCATGGGCGTCATGCACAAGACGGATTTTGCCACCGGCAGCGATTGCTTCCTCGATGCAATGCGTGGGAGGCGCAAGTTCCGGCGGGCAGGCAAGCATCAACTCAAAATCGAAGCGGTGCGTCGCCTCAATCCAGGAGCGGGCCATGTTGTTGCCGTCCCCAATCCAGGCGACGCGCTTGCCGGCGATGGGGCCACGATGCTCTTCGAAAGTCATGACATCAGCCATCAACTGACACGGGTGGCCGTCATCAGACAGGCCATTGACAACGGGAACAGACGCGTGTTCGGCCAACTCCTCCATCTTGGCGTGTTCGGATGTTCGCAGCATGATGATATCGACGTAGCGTGAGAGCACGCGGGCGGTATCCGCAACAGTTTCGCCACGGCCCAGCTGCATTTCACCACCATTAAGGAGCAGTGTCTCGCCGCCGAGCTGGCGCATGGCAACATCAAAAGACACACGGGTGCGCGTCGATGGTTTCTCAAAAATCATCGCCAGCAGAAAACCTTCGAGCGGTTTGTCGGTATCCTGACGGCCCTTAGGCCATCCTGCTCGGGCCTTTTTGGCAGCGCTGGAACGGTCGAGGATGTCCCGCAGCGCGGATTTTTCAAGCGTGTTGAGATCGATGAAGTTCTTGTGTGTCATGACGCAGACACCTCTTTCGGGTCGTTTGCTCCCTTCGGTGAGAGCTCTGCACATACAGCTTCGATGCGGGCAACAGCGTCCATTGCCTCGTCTTCTGAAATGATGAGGGGCGGCAGCAGACGGACGACATTGTCACCGGCAGCGACCGTCAACAGGCCCTTGTCCATGAAGGCCTGCTGCAGCTCGGCGTTCGGCCTTTTACATTTGAGGCCTAGCATCAGGCCACGGCCACGCACGCTTTCGATCACATCGGGATACTCATCTGCCAGCATGGAAAGCCCCTGAGACAGGCGCCCCGACACGCGACGGACATGCTCCAGGAACTCAGGCTGCGCGACTTCGTCGATGACTGCGCCGCCGACGGCAACAGCCAACGGGTTGCCTCCATAGGTCGAGCCATGGGTCCCCGGTGTCATGCCTTTGGCTGCTTCAGCCGTGGCAAGGCACGCACCAAGCGGAAAGCCACCTCCAATGCCCTTCGCGCTGGCCATGATGTCCGGCTCTATGCCCACGTCCTGATATGCATAGAGGTGACCAGTCCGGCCAACACCTGACTGCACTTCGTCCAGAACCAGCAAAAGACCGTGTTCATCTGCTAAAGAGCGCAGGGCCTGCATGAAGTCTTTTGTTGCTTCGCAAATTCCACCTTCGCCTTGAATGGGTTCAATCAGGAAGCCGGCCGTGTTGTCAGTGATAGCCGCGCTGACGGCTGCAAGATCGTTCAGCGGCACCTGAACGAACCCCGGTGTCACCGGGCCGAAGCCGTCCAGATATTTGTCCTGTCCTCCGGCGGCGATGGTGGCCAGTGTCCGCCCATGGAAGGCGCCTTCAAAGGTGATGAGCTCGTAGCGCTCCGGATGACCCGCCACCGCATGGTATTTGCGGGCCATCTTGATGGATGCTTCCAGCGCTTCCGCGCCTGAATTGGCGAAAAACACCGTGTCGGCGAATGTCAGGCTAATGAGTTTTTCGGCCAACGCCGTTTGGCCCTCGACTTGATATAGGTTGGAGACATGCCAAACCTTATGCGCCTGTTGTGTCAGAGCCTCAACGAGCTTGGGGTGCGCGTGGCCAAGCGCGTTGACCGCAACGCCTGCGCCGAAATCCAGATACCGGTCACCACTCTTGGCGATCAGCCACGCGCCCTCACCTCGCTCGAACGACACATCGGCGCGCGCATAGGTCGGGAGAACGGGACTAATAGCGGTATCAGCGGCATGCGGGGCCACGGGTGCATCCTTTGGTTTTGTCTACTGTTTCAAAATGCGTACGGCCCCGGATTGCACGGGGCCGGCACACATGAGGTTCATTTGGCCCAGAAACGTAAAATGCCGCCGAAGGACGGCGGCAGGGCCAAAAATGAGCTGTGATTCTTTCGTGGACGCGACCTTATGTCAATACGCGCCGCGCCCACAAAATATCTGCCCTGCAGGAGGCTTAGGCCTTGAGCCTAAAGCCTTTTTTGAACACCCAGTAGCACAAGCCCCAGAGGACCGTATTGAGGACCAACAGCACTATAACGCCGGTTGCAATGGACCCATCCGCATGACCCGTGAAGCCATAGCGAAACCCGTCGATCATATAGAAGAACGGGTTGTAGGTGCTGATGACCCGCGCAACCTCTGGCAGACGCTCAACCGAGTAGAAGGTGCCTGACAGGAAAGCCAGAGGCGTGATGATAAAATTGGTCACCGCCTGCATGTGATCGAACTTTTCGGCCCATACGCCAGCCAGAACCCCTATCAAGGCCAAGGCAAGCGATGAGGCCAGGACAAAGAAGATGACCGCCCACAAATGGGAGATGCCCATCGGGGCAAAGAGTGAAATGACCAGTGCAGAGGTGATAGCGACAACCACGCCCCGGGTCATACCACCCAGCGCAAAGGCAACGTTGAGTTCACCGGGCGAGAGTGGCGGCATAAGGAAATCAACTGTGCTGCCCTGCACCTTGGACACCAGAATGGAAGATGAAGTGTTGGCGAAGGCGTTCTGAATGACCGTCATCATGATGAGACCTGGCCCCAGAAAGGCAAGATAAGGCACACCCGCCACCACCGTGTCGGCCCTGCCCATGTCAACTGCAAAGACAGCGAAGAACAAAAGAGCTGTCACGACCGGACCGGCGACAGTCTGGGTGAAGATTTTCATGAAACGGCGGACTTCCTTCAGATAGAGAGTCCACACCCCAAGCCAGTTGACCGAGCCAAAACGGCGAACGCCCGGCTCAAAATGTGTTTCTGTCATTGTTCCCCCTGAAATGCCGCACCAATTTACGTCGGTGCGGTGAGCTGACGGCGCAAGGTCAATGCCTGCGCCGCGAATTCAGCCTTTTATACATGAAGTCGCCCTTGCTGCCGGAGGTATGCCCCTGTGCTGCCAGGTACAAGACCTTTATCCACAGCACTGACCGTCGCGAAGCACTAGAATCAATATATTGTGGATAACCCCCTATAAAACCACAACATCTCTTGCCGCCGAGTCGGGCCATATAGTAGGTTATATCAAGGTTAACACGAGATGTTGTGGTTTGCAGCAAATGTGGCCACGCATCTGAGATTGGTAGGGGGAAACTGCGATGTCATGGACCGATGAGCGTGTCGAACAGCTCAAGCAGATGTGGATTGACGGGCTTAGTGCCAGCCAGAGCGCGGCGCGCTTAGGTGGGGTCACCCGCAATGCGGTGATCGGCAAGGTCCACCGGCTGGGCCTCTCCGGCAGAGGGGCGCCAACCCGCGTGACGCGCCGTCGCCCTGCGGCACCGCGTGCTCCCCGATCGACAACGGCGTCATCGGTGCCAAAACGGGAGGCCGCAAGCAAAAAAGCCGCCATTGCCCCGGCCCCTGAACCTGAAGAACTCGAAGTCATCAGCGATCCGGACGCTCAGGCCAATCTGCTTGAGCTCAACGAGCAGACCTGCAAGTGGCCCATCGGGGACCCTGGGGATGAGAACTTCCACTTCTGTGGTCAGCGTTCGGCACCCGGCCTTCCCTATTGCGCGGCACATGCAAAGATGGCTTATCAGCCACTTCCTTCCCGCCGGGAGCGCAAAGATCGCCCGCGTCAGTTCCCTAACCGCATGATCGGCTGACGCAGGCACTATCCGGTCATTTCCAGGATGACGATTTCAGCAAAAAGGCGGACCGCCAAAGGGTCCGCCTTTTTTGTTAGGCAGATGTCTATCGATGCTAGTCGCGGAAATGCTCATCGAGCGCATAGCCGGCTGAGCGCACGGTGCGGATAGGGTCCTGCTCACCAGCATTGTTGAGTGCCTTGCGCAAGCGCCCCACATGCACGTCAACGGTCCGCGCCTCGACATACACGTCAGAGCCCCATACCGCATCGAGAAGCTGTTCGCGGCTGAAAACTCGTCCGGGGTGCTGGATCAGATGGTCCAGGAGACGAAACTCGGTGGGGCCCAAGTGGATTTCACGGTCTCCCCGGCGCACCCGGTGGGCCGAGCGATCCACGGCCACGTCACCGAAAGTAACAATGTCGTCTGTTAGTGCCGGGCGAATGCGGCGTAACACAGCGCGCACGCGTGCCAGCAGTTCGGTCATGGAAAAGGGTTTGGTGATGTAGTCATCCGCACCAGTATCGAGGCCACGTACGCGGTCTGCTTCTTCGCCGCGGGCGGTGAGCATGATTATGGGGATATTGCGTGTTTCGCTTCGACCACGAAACCGCCGGCAGAGTTCGATACCTGAGACCTGGGGCAGCATCCAATCCAACAGGACCAGATCAGGTTGCTGTTCGTCCACGATCATCATGGCTTCCTCGCCATCTGCCGTGGTCGACACCCGGTAGCCCTCTTTTTCAAGATTGTATTGCAGCAAAGTTGTCAGTGCGTCTTCGTCTTCGACGATGAGCACGAGGGGTTGTGTTTTCATGGTTTTTGCCCCGGACATTGCTTTGGCAGGAGCAGGTGCTGTTGCAATTTGCATTGTCATTTTGCCTGCGGGCCTGCGTCAGGTGGAAACTCCATACTTGTCACGCTGGTGGTGTCACCTTTGGGTCGGCTTTCCTCAATCGGGTTGCCGGTCACCAGAAACTGAACTGTCTCTGCGATGTTCGTCGAGTGGTCGCCAATGCGCTCCAGATTTTTGGCGACAAACAGGAGATGGGTACACAGGGAGATCGTACGCGGATCTTCCATCATATAGGTAAGCAACTCGCGGAAAAGCGAGTTGTACATCTCGTCGATTTCTTCGTCCCGGCGCCATACCACCATGGCGCGCTCGTGGTCGCGCTGCGCATAGGCATCAAGCACTTCCTTGAGTTGGTTCCGGACCTGTCGGCCCATGCGATCCAACCCCTGCATGGCGCGGCCGGGACTGGCTTGATCAACCACCATGGCGCGCTTTGCGACGTTCTTGCCCAGGTCGCCGATACGCTCAAGGTCAGCAGAGATCTTGATTGCGGAGATAGTTTCGCGCAGATCGATCGCCATTGGCTGGCGCAGCGCAATCAAGCGAAGTGCCTGCGCCTCGATGTCTACTTCGAGAGCATCTATCTGCTTGTCAGAAGCCACTGTTTTTTCTGCCAGAGCATGGTCGCGGCGGGTAATGGCTTCGATCGAGTCAGCGAGCTGCTTTTCCGCAAGGCCACCCATGCGCGCGAGGCTCTCGTTGATGTTATCGAGGGCCTCTTCAAAAGACGTAACGATATGCTCTTGCACTTGCGATTTCTCCCGAGGCGGCAGTTAGGGAAACAATCCCTATGCCTGCTCCTACTGCCTACGCCGTCTTTGTTTAACCGAAGCGGCCGGTGATGTAGTCCTGCGTCCGCTCATCACGCGGGTTTGTGAATATCTGTTCTGTATCGCCCTCTTCCACAAGAATGCCGAGGTGGAAGAACGCCGTGCGCTGGGACACGCGAGCCGCCTGCTGCATTGAGTGGGTCACAATGACGATGGAGTACTTGTCCTTGATCTCATCGATCAGTTCTTCGATGCGGGCGGTGGCAATGGGGTCAAGCGCCGAGCAGGGCTCATCCATGAGAATGACTTCCGGCGAGACAGCGATGGCGCGGGCAATACACAGGCGTTGCTGCTGGCCGCCAGACAGACCGGTGCCCGGCTCCGCCAGACGGTCCTTTACTTCCTCCCAGAGGCCGGCGCGCTTCAGGGATACTTCAACGATCTCGTCCATCTCGTTCTTGGTGGAAGCGATGCCGTGAATCCGTGGGCCATAGGCGATGTTGTCGTAGATCGACTTGGGAAATGGGTTCGGCTTCTGGAAAACCATGCCGATGCGGGCACGGATTTCCACGACGTCCACCTTGGGATCGTAGATGTCGTCTTCGTCCAGCTTGATGGAACCGGTCACGCGGGCAATGTCCACCACGTCGTTCATGCGGTTCAAGCAGCGCAAATATGTTGACTTGCCGCAGCCGGAAGGGCCGATCAGGGATGTGACCTGGTTCTTGCGAACATCCAGGCTGACATCAAAGAGGGCCTGCTTTTCACCGTAAAAGACATTGACGTCTCGTGTCTCCATCTTCACCGGCATGTTGGTGGCGGCCGGTTCGGAAGCCGGTGTTTCGGCAATGTTCTCAGCAACTGACATCAAGATAATCCTCTAGGCGCTACGATACGCGTTATCTGAACGGTCTACCAGCGACGCTCGAAGCGACGGCGCAGCAGAACAGCAAGGGCATTCATCATGATCAGGAAAGTGAGCAGCACCATAATCGCGGCACTGGTTTTAGCTACGAAGGCACGTTCCGGACTGTCAGCCCAGATGTAGATCTGAACCGGCAGCACAGTCGCGGGATCAGTGAAGCCAGTGGGCACATCAACAATGAACGCCACCATGCCGATCATCAGCAATGGTGCAGTTTCACCCAATGCCTGAGCCATACCGATAATTGTCCCGGTCAGGATGCCGGGCATAGCCAGGGGCAGCACGTGATGCGTAATCACCTGAACTTTGGAGGCGCCGATACCAAGCGCGGCCTCGCGAATGGATGGCGGCACAGCCTTCAGCGCGGCGCGGGTAGCAATAATGATCGTCGGTAACGTCATCAGTGCCAGCACCATGCCGCCGACGAGTGGTGCCGAGCGCGGCAAACCAAAGAAGTTGAGGAACATGGCAAGACCGAGCAGACCGAACACAATCGACGGCACGGCGGCCAGGTTGTTGATGTTGACTTCAATCAAGTCGGTGATGCGATTTTGAGGCGCAAATTCTTCAAGATAAATCGCGGCCAAGACACCGATGGGGAAAGAGAGCATCAACGTGATGATCAGTGTCAGGAACGAGCCGACAACAGCGCCCCAAAGTCCCGCTTGCTCTGGTGCACGGCTGTCCCCCTTGGTGAACAGAACATCCGCGAAGGTGCTTTCAATGGCACCATCCTTTTGAAGTTCACGGAGCCATGTGGCGGTCTGGTCCTTGACCTGACGCCCGCGTTCAGGGGTGACGTAAGTTACGACTGTCCAGTCGCCCGACGCGGCTGCAGCCGATGACTGAAGCGGGATGAAAGCGGTGCCCTCAATCTGATCGTTGGCGACCTTCTTGGCCTTGACGACCCCACCATTCACTTCGATGAGGACGCTTGGCATGGCCTCGGTCAAATCCAGGGAGCCGCCGCTGGAACGTGCGGTGTTATACAAAAAAGCGGCCCGTTCATCCAGACCTGACAACTTGCGAATACGTGCATTGATGTCTGATTCGAGATCAGCAACGCGCGCCAACAATCCCTCGCGCTCTTCACCGACAGCCTCATTGGCTCGTGCCTGCAAGGCTTCCAGATCGTTTTCGAGGATGCCGATACCACGGCGCTCCCGGCGCGCTGAGGACAGGACGTCTTCTGCCTGAGCCTCTAGTTCAACCTTCACGCCCGCGAGAATATCTGCAAAGACATTTCCGGACGCGAGCAGCGAAACTTCGCCTTCAATCGCCGAGGGTACAAGTTCTGTATCCGGCCGACGCTCCTCTAAATCGGTCATCTGACCCTTGAGGAAAGTATCCATGCTGTCAGAGACGGACACCTGCACTTTTCGCGTTGTGCCGATAACCGAGGGATCGGCTTCAACGAATTCCTTCAGCGTGATGTCAGCGCCGCCTGACAAAACGGAAGACAGCTCACGCTTGTCCCGCCGGGCCGTGACATTCGGGAATCGGTCATACAAAGCTCGCCGGGCCAAGGCCTGGTAGTTTGCTGCTGCAAGATTCTCTGGGTCGACCTCATCCGCATCGAAGGTGACGTCGACCGTTGCCTTGTATTGGGTGAACGCGGGCAGCCCCTGAAAGACGATGGTGCCCAGGAGCCAGACCAGAACAGCGACAGCGATGAAGATTGCACCGAGGCCATAAGCCTGGAAACGGGCTTCGGCTGCATACCGGCGGCTCACACGCTTGGCGGACAGGTCCGGCTTGCGGTCCATGACAGACCCGGAATTTGAGGTGGCGTCAGTCATACTTTTCCCGGTACTTGCGAACGATGCTGAGCGCGAAGACGTTCAGGCAGAGCGTAATGAAGAAGAGAACAAGGCCCAGCGCAAAAGCCGCGAGAGTCTTTGCGCTGTCAAATTCCTGATCACCCACAAGCAGGGTCACGATTTGCACCGTCACTGTGGTGACTGCTTCCAACGGGTTTGCCGTGAGATTGGCGGCAAGGCCAGCGGCCATCACCACGATCATGGTTTCGCCAATCGCGCGCGAGACTGCCAGCAGGACAGCTCCCACAATGCCCGGCAGGGCCGCAGGCAGAATGACCTGCTTGATGGTTTCAGACTTGGTAGCACCAAGGGCAAATGAGCCGTCCCGAAGAGTTTGAGGCACAGCATTCATCACGTCGTCTGACAAGGATGATACAAATGGGATGATCATGACGCCCATGACCATTCCGGCGGCGAGGGCACTTTCAGATGACACGTCCAAGCCGATGGATTCGCCAAAGCCTCGGAACATCGGCGCGACCGTGAGGGCTGCGAAGAAGCCGTAGACCACGGTGGGGACGCCTGCCAGCACTTCGAGAATTGGTTTTGCCACCGACCGGAACTTCGGTCCGGCATATTCCGACATGTAGATTGCGGAGAAGAGACCGACCGGCACCGCCACGCACATGGCAATGATGGTGATTAGGAAAGTGCCGGCGAAGATCGGCACAGCGCCGAAAGCCCCGGATGAGCCGACCTGCTCAGCACGGATGGCTGTCTGAGGGCTCCACTGCAATCCAAACAGGAACTCAAGGAAAGACACCCGGGCAAAGAACCGGCTGGCCTCAAAGATGAGCGATGCCACAATGCCAATGGTGGTGAAAATGGCGATGGTGGATGCGACCACCATGATAATGCGGACGACGCGTTCAACGCGATTACGAGCGCGCAGCTCTTTCTCAATATGGCCGCGGGCGTAGCCAATCCCGAGGATGGCGACAGACAGCGCCACCACGATCAGCGCCATGTTGCTAATCCATAGTGCCGATGAATATCCATCCGCTGCTGCCTGGAGCGCCGGATCAACCTCCCGGCTGACGATATTTCCGGTAGCGAGGTTTTTGATATCGGTAATGAGCAGGCTGAGCTGCGGCGGGGTCAGACCGGAGATGGTCGAGTCCGGCAGATTGGACCGCAGGATCATGTCTGCGACCTGCGGTTCCAGCACCACCCAGAGTGCCAGCAGGAGCAGGGCTGGGATGCCGCACCACACAGCCACATATGCGCCGTGGTAGCTCGGTAATGAATGAAGCGAAACCAGTTCACCGCCGGCAATTGACCGTGCCTTGCTGCGGCCCAACAGGTACCCGATGTAGCTCAGGACCAGAATGATCAGGATAAGGGTTGTCGCGCTCATGCGGTTACTCGTTTGTCGTCAGCGTCCTGCCCTGCTGGCACTCTCGGCTAGAGATTGCAGGCGGTCGGCCGACTGGCCCCCTAAAAGCAGAGCCCCCACGGCTCTGGCACCTGATGTGACGCCGGCGGCGCTACACTAGGCAACAAAAATATGTCGAAATCGAAATTGTCGCAGTGCTACTCACCGGCACAGCGCAAGGTACCGATGGGGCAGTGATCTGAGTCGATCACTGCCCCACTGGCTAACATGCTTACATGGTCAGCGGTGTCAGTGCGAGAGCACCTTCACGCATTGCTTCGCGGTCAGCGTCCGGAAGCGGGAGCAGACCCTTGTCGATAGCGTAGCCTTCTGGGCCAACAGCTTTCTCCGCAACGAATTCAGCAACGAATTCCTTGATGCCCGGCACAACGCCGACGTGCTCATTCTTCACGTAGAAGAACAATGACCGGGACACAGGGTAGTCCCCAGCAGCGATTGATTCGAAGGTCGGTGTGTTGCCTTCAACCACTGAGCCGTGGACCTTGTCGCGGTTTTCTTCGAGGAAGGAGAAACCGAAGATGCCCAAAGCGTTCGGGTTGGCTTCAAGCTTCTGAACGATCAGGTTGTCGTTCTCGCCTGCTTCAACGAACTTGCCGTCTTCGCGCATGGTGTCAGAGATGGCACGGAATGCCTTCTTGTCTTCACCACGAAGCGTGTTGAGCATGTCGAACTTGCGGGCGCCCTTGCGCATGACGAGTTCAACGAATGCGTCACGAGTACCAGAGGTCGGGGGCGGGCCCAGAACTTCGATTTCGACAGACGGCAGAGACGGGTCAATGTCGGACCACATGTTGTTGGGGTTATCAACAAGCACGCCATCGTCGTTTGGCACCTGCTTGGCAAGAGCCAGATAGATCTGCTGACGGGTCAGCTCATATGTCGGTGCATCGTTCGAGTTGGCCAGAACGATACCATCATACCCGATCTTAACTTCGGTAATGGTGATCCCGGCTGTCGTGCACTTTTCAAACTCGCTGGACTTGATGCGACGAGACGCATTCGTGATGTCCGGGTGCTCAAGGCCAATGCCTGCACAGAACAGCTTCATGCCGCCGCCTGAACCGGTTGATTCAACAACCGGAGTTTTGAATTCGGTTGTCTTACCGAACTGCTCAGCCACGAGGGTTGAGAATGGGAAAACCGTCGAGGAACCGACGATCTGGATCTGGTCGCGTGCCTGGGCAGCGCCTGTGAATGCGATAGACGCAACCGCTGCAGCAGCGATGGTCATCTTGCTATAGTTCATGATTTCTCCGTCCGGTTGGAAATCTTCAAAGACCGCCCCCTGAGTCACCCCCTTGGTGACCTGGCAACGATCCTGAGACAAACAATTGTGTGTGACCGCTTTCGCCCGAAATACGCCAGACGTGCGCGCCGCTATGGGTGACACCATCCCAAGCCGACCGTCTCAGCGGGCCGGTTGCTGCGGAAATTAGGCGCGACGCGCGACTGATTTATTACGCATAGATGACGGTTCAGTGACACCAATAGGGCGCGTCTAAAGCCCGAAAAAAATAGGATTTCAGCCATTTTTCTTGCAAGAAGTTCGCTGCCGGATTCTGGGCAAAAACAAAAGCCGCACATAGTGCATGGGTTTATGTGACAGGCCCTGTCACATTGGCAGGTGACCGCGCCACCACTGCTGCTTGAACTGCCTTCTGGGCGACCGGCAGGAAGACTTTGAACGTTGATCCCGCACCCAACTCACTATCAATCGACAACGACCCCATGTGACGGTTGACAATGTGTTTAACGATGGCGAGCCCGAGACCGGTGCCGCCCCGCCGACGGCTCTGCTCCACATTCACGCGGTAAAAGCGTTCAGTCAGGCGCGGTATGTGTTCACGCTCGATGCCATGGCCATAGTCGCGCACCGTCATGACAATGCTGCCCGCTGGTGCATCCTCCGTCGATGCGGTGTCGGCACTGACGAGACCACCGGTTGCTTCATCGCCAGGTGGGTGATCGCGATGCAGGGAGATGTCTACCTTGCCGCCCGACCCTCCATACTTGAATGCATTGGAGAGAAGATTCTGGCAGACCTGCACAAGTTCATCGCGGTCGCCCAATGGAAAAGGCACCCCGTCTTCAATATCGATGTTGATCGACACCGCTTCCTTGTCAGCCAGAGGCGTGAGCATGTCTGCTGTGTCGCGGATTATGGATGCAAGGTCTACGGGGCTGCTTGGGCGCACATGCTCGTTCAACTCGATGCGGCTCAAGGACAGCAGGTCATTGATCAGACGGCCCATCCGCTCTGCCTGCTCCTGCATGATGCCGAGGAACTAGTCGCGGGCGACAGGATCGTCACGGGCTGGACCTTGAAGGGTATCAACAAATCCAGACATGGAGGCGAGCGGCGTGCGCAGCTCATGACTGGCATTGGCGACAAAGTCCGCCCGCATCTGCTCCGCGCGTTTCAGCGTGGTGAGATCATGGAGAAGAATAAGCACATTGCGCTGGCTCTCTTTGGCCTTGTCCCTTGCCGCCGCCATGACGGGTGCAATGAAGGCATGATAGTGCCGCTCAATAGGCACCGGCTGCATATACTCCACCACCTGTGCGGCTTCGCCATCCACAACATGCGCGACCGCTTCGAGCACTTGTGGCACACGCATGACGGTTGAAATGTGCCGGCGGGCAGCACCCTGCCCCACGATGTTCATGGCGGCGCGGTTGTGGAGGATAATGCGTCCTGACCGGTCCAGAAGAATGATCGGGTCCGGCAGCCGTTCAATGATGGCGACACCAGTTTCAGGTGTCAGAGGAAATTCAGAGCGCGTCGCAACAGGACGGGCGATCGGCAAGTCGCCACGGCGTACCGCCGGCGCGGTACGTGGCGCAAGCCTCAACCAGGCGACCGCAAAGGCGGCTATAGCAGCCGCCATCAGCACGGCAGCATCCATCGACAAGAGACCAAAAAATCCAGCAACCAAAACGCACGCCATAGCCCCAGCCGCCACCACGGCAATGTCGAGCGTGCGCCGGGAGACGACATCCTGCGACGCCGCCGGGCGCAGACCTCTGCGCAGCGGGTCTGTCGGCTCTGTCAGGTCGTCATGCGCGTCGGCCATATATTCTCCCGGCGTTACGTGCCAAAGTCCCAGCTACCACCTGCCTTGTAATGTTTGAAGACATTTTTGGCGATGAGGATGCGATGCACTTCGTCTGGACCATCCGCAAGCCTCAGTGTCCGGGCACCGGTATACATGCCTGCCAGGGGCGTATCACCGGAAACACCAAGGGCGCCATGGACCTGGATTGCGCGATCCACAACACGCTCAAACGCGGCGGGTACAAAAACCTTGATGGCTGAGATGTCGGTGCGGGCATCCCCCCCTTCATCCATCACCCGGGCGCAATTGATGGTCATGAGGCGGGCGGCCTGGATGTCCATGTAGCTGTCCGCGATGAAGCCCTGCACAAACTGCTTTGTCTCGAGCGTGCCGCCATGCACTTCGCGGCTCATGGCGCGGGTGACCATCATGTCAAATGCCCGCCACATGGCCCCGATGGAATTCATACAATGAAAGACACGTCCAGCGCCGAGCCGATCCTGGGCCGCAACGTGTCCGGAGCCAACGCGGCCCAGGGCGTTTTCAACCGGAACGCGAACGTCCGTATACGTTATTTCACAATGGTCGCCATGGGTATGCCCCCACACGGGGACTGAACGAATGATCTCGAGACCAGGCGAGTCCATGGGCACTATGATCTGCACCATGGTGTCATCGGACTTGCCGGGTTCAGCCTTTTCTCGCTGCGTGCGGCACATGACGATGGCAAAGTCAGCACGACGGGCATTGGACGTGTACCACTTGTGACCATTGATCACCCAGTTATCACCCTCACGCACGGCTCGGGTCTGAATGGAGCGCGGATCGGAGCCGGCATTGTCCGGCTCGGTCATGGAAAAGCAGCTTTCCATTTCGCCAGTAATCAGCGGCTCCAGCCACTTCTTCTTCTGCTCTTCCGTCCCATACTTGAGAAGCACCTTCTGGTTGCCGGAATTGGGCGCGACGACGCCGAACAGGCGTGCTGAAAAGGGCGACCAGGCCATCACCTCATTCATATAGGCATGCGCAAGAAAGCCGACGCCCATGCCGCCATATTCCTCCGGCAGATGCGGGGCCCAAAGACCCTGTTCTTTGACGTGCTCTTTTATTTCGGCCCGGGCGGGCTCTGCGGCCTTGCCGCCTTTGAACAGGGCGGGTTCGGCGGGAATGATCTTGTCATTGACGATTTTCGCTGTGCGCAGACGGATGTCGTTCACATCATCCGCAAGTCCGGGAATCGGCGCGATTTCCATGGGTGTTACCTTCCTCAATCTCTTATGTCTTTTTTCAGGAAAGAGGATAGCAGCCCAAACCCATTGCGCCAGAAGGTGGAAGGCGGCATAACCACCTCAGAAAAATTCAGACAAAAAGTCATTGCTGGGCCGGAGACGCATTTCATGACGCAGATTGCAGGCAAAACCATTTTCATTACCGGGTGCGCATCGGGCATTGGCCGGGGGCTGGTGAAGCATGCCATCCAGCATGGGGCCAAGCGGGTAATTGCGACCGACGTGGATTCCGCCGGTTTGGGTAAAACTGCTGAAGAAGCTTCTAAGCTGGGCTCGGGCGATATCGAAACGCATATTCTTGATGTGTCTGACAAAGATGCGGTCTACGCACTGGCTGACAGCATTCAGGCGGATCACGGCGGCGCCGACATCGTGATCAACAACGCGGGCGTGGCGCTGTTCGCGGAAGTAAACGAGATGACCTATCAAGACTTTGAGTGGGTCATGGATATCGACTTCTGGGGCATGGTGTATGGCACCAAGGCGTTTCTGCCGAAGATGATCGAGCGCGGCTCCGGGCACATCGTCAATGTGTCGTCGATATTCGGCATGATCGCCGTGCCGGGGAACTCTGCCTATCACGCGGCGAAGTTCGCCATTCGCGGCTTTACCGAAAGCCTGCGGACCGAAATGGTGCGCAACGAGACGGGCGTCGAGTTTGCCAGCGTGCACCCGTGCGGCATCAAGACCAATGTGGCGCGCAATGCGCGGCTGGCCCAGAATGAAGAATTGCTGGCCCGCAAGGACGAGATTACTGCGAGTTTTGATGAATTCGCGCGCACCACGCCGGAAGAAGCGGCGCGGGTGATCT
Source organism: Candidatus Phaeomarinibacter sp. (assembly GCA_050042885.1). Classification (GTDB taxonomy): domain Bacteria; phylum Pseudomonadota; class Alphaproteobacteria; order CGMCC-115125; family CGMCC-115125; genus Pyruvatibacter. The sequence continues at coordinate 1,456 of JBHJJF010000052.1, read as the reverse complement.
TTACCGGCATCGAGAAAAACAATCCGCGGATCCTTATTGGCGGCGATGCCCGCTTTATGGACCGTATTCAGCGCCTGATGCCGATCAAATATCAAAAGGTGCTGGGTCGGCTGTTCCGGAACCAGGATGAAGACGCCGCCTAGCTCCACCATTGGCACAATACGCAATTGGGCGGTATAACGCCGCCCATGACGCACAGCACCAACTAGGCCAATTCTGGCGAGCAACGAAAGCCGGAGCCGCTTGTTCTCCCCGCCGGAGACAAGCTGCTGCTGCATTCATGCTGCGCGCCGTGTTCCGGCGATGTCATGAACGAAATCGAGCGCTCGAGCATCGAGTACACGATCCTGTTTTACAATCCGAACATTCATCCGCGCAAAGAATATGACCTCCGCAAGGAGGAGAACATGCGTTACGCGGAAAAGCTGGGTGTGCCGTTCATCGACCTGGACTATGACAAGGACAACTGGTTCGAGCGCATTCGCGGGTTTGAAAACGAGCCGGAACGCGGCCACCGGTGCACGCTGTGCTTCGACATGCGGTTCGAGCGAACGGCGCTCTATGCCCATGAGCACGGCTTCAGTACGATTTGCTCGACGCTGGGCACATCACGCTGGAAGGATTTCAAGCAGATCAATGGCTCCGGTGAACGCGCGGCGTCGCGGTATCCGGACATGGCCTACTGGGCGCATAACTGGCGCAAAGGCGGCGGCAGCCATCGGATGCTGGAAGTGTCCAAGGAAGAAGAGTTCTACCAGCAGGAATACTGCGGCTGTGTCTATTCCTTGCGCGACACCAACAAGCACCGCATGGACCAGGGCCGTCCGCCGATCCGCCACGGTATCAAATATTACGGCAAGCCTGAGACGGACTACGAAGCTCAGGCGATGGCTGCCAAAGAAGCAGACAAAAATGACGACGCTTAGGCGACAGCTTCCACGCGGCTTAGCTCCTTGTTCAACGCCTTGCGCGCCTTCTTCTCAAAGTCAACGTCAAGCCACGGGCTGAACAGGTCGAACATCTGGATGGCACCGCGGGCCATGTCGTCACGCACGAGTTCGTTTTCCGCTTTTTCCACCTTGCGGAAACTGATCCAGGCACTCCACAACAGCCAGGTGTTGAGGGCGATCGACTTTCGCAGGCGGGCTGCTTCGCCGCGTGCCTTAGGGAGCAAAGCCGTGCCCTGTTTTTCCAGCACGACAACAATGGCTTCCAACGCCGCCAGGCTCCAAGCCTGGAAAGTCTTGTACTTTGCAGCCAGGTCTTCATCCGCCGTCAGAAGGTCTGTCTGGCTTGCGAAAAAGAAACGGTAGGCCCAGGCGATTTCCATGGCATTGAGATAGAACGCTGCGAAGCGCTCCGGGGAGATGTGCTCTATGTCTCTTACAAGGCTGTCGCGGAAAGCTGTTTCAAAGCGCTCGTAAATCTCCGCCACGATCTCTTCACGGCTCTTGAA
>JBHJJF010000051.1:0-37233 GCA_050042885.1 Candidatus Phaeomarinibacter sp. | reverse complement strand
GGACGTGCCCAGAAAGTCTCCCAGATCGGTCGCCGCGTCTTCCGTGCGGCAGGTCGCAATCACAGTTGCACCGTCCGCTACATATTGTCTGGCCAGCTCCTGTCCGATGCCGCGGGCGGCGCCCGTGATGAGGATGGTTGTCATGCGCTAGGCTCCTGTTCGAGATCCAAACCCACCGCCGCCGGGGGTCTCGATGATGATCGTATCGCCCGCCTGCATATCGGCTCCATCACTGGATGACAGGTCCGTCCGGCTGCCATCCGCCCGTTCGAGCGCATTGCGACCCGGCTTGCCCTCGCTGCCGCCGGACAGGCCGAAGGGGGCGGTGGTGCGCCTGCCGGACAGGATGGACACAGACATGGGGTGGCGGAAAGTTATTTCGCGCACCACGCCATTGCCGCCGGTGTGTACCCCGCCACCGCCGGACCCATCTCGGATGTCAAAGCGGCGCAGCAGAACCGGGAACCGGTGCTCAAGCACTTCAGGGTCCGTCAACCGTGAGTTTGTCATGTGAGTCTGGACGGCGCTTGCGCCATCGAAAGTGGCTCCCGCGCCGGACCCACCGGCGATCGTCTCGTAGTATTGATACGCCTCGTTCCCAAAGGTCAGATTGTTCATGGTGCCCTGTGCGGCGGCCATAACCCCAAGCGCGCCGAACAGGGCATCAGTGATTGCCTGGCTGGTTTCCACATTGCCAGCCACAACGGCTGCCGGATGTTGCGGCTTGAGAAAGCTTCCTTCCGGAATGACAAGCGAGATGGGTTTCAGGCAGCCCGCGTTGAGCGGAATGGCGTCATCGACCAGACAGCGAAACACATAGAGGACGGCAGCGCGGGCGACGGCATCCGGCGCGTTGAAGTTGCTCGGCAGTTGCGCGCTTGTGCCGGTGAAATCAATGGTCGCGGTGCGGGCTGCGCTATTAATGTCAACCGACAGCTTGATATGCGCGCCATTGTCCATGACCAGCTCGAAGGAGCTTGGCGTGAGGGTCGTGATGACGCGGCGGACTGCTTCTTCGGCATTGTCCTGCACATGCCCCATATAGGCCTGCACGGCCTCAAGCCCGAACTGCTCAACCATCTTGCGGAGTTCCTGCGCGCCTTTTTCGCACGCGGCAATCTGTGCGCGCAGGTCGGCGATGTTCTGGTCCGGGTTGCGGGCCGGGTAGGGTCCGGATGTCAGGAGGGACCGCATGGCGTCGTCCTGAAACTCGCCTGCGTCCACCAGCTTCATGCCGTCGATCAGGATGCCCTCTTCGTCGACAGTGCGGGAATTGGAGGGCATGGAGCCGGGCGCGATGCCGCCGATGTCTGCGTGGTGTCCGCGTGCAGCGGTAAAGAAGAGGCGCGTACCGGTGTCGTCGAAGACCGGCGTCACCACGGTGATGTCCGGCAAGTGGGTGCCGCCATTGTAAGGTGCGTTCAGCACAAAAACGTCGCCGGGCTGCATATCCGGGTGCTGGTCAATCACGCTCTCAACGGTTGCGCCCATGGACCCAAGATGAACCGGGATATGCGGGGCGTTGGCGACGAGGTGGCCTGCCTGGTCAAAGATGGCGCAGGAGAAATCCAGCCGCTCCTTGATGTTGACCGAGTGGGCTGTCTTTTCCAGTGTAAAGCCCATCTGCTCGGCGACGGACATGTAGAGGTTGTTGAAGACTTCAAGCATGACCGGGTCCGCGCTTGTACCGACCGCCCTTGCGCGATGTTTTTCTTCCACCCGTGTCAGGATCACATGATTGAGCGGTGTGATGTCAGCGCGCCAGCCCGGCTCTATGACAATCGTCTGGTGGGGTTCAATGAGGATTGCCGGACCGTTGACGAATGTTCCCGGCTGCGCGTCGTCGCGCAGGATGACCGGCACGTCATGCCAGGCACTTTCCATATAGATCCGGGAAGTTTCATGCGCCTGCGCCAGCTGGCTTGTCGAAGTGACAGCGACAGCTTCTTCGGGTGGGCGCGGTTCCGCGCCGATGGCTTCCTGTCCGGCCGCTTCCAGCGTGATGGCCTGGTCCGGTGAGAAGAAACCGAACCGGGCACGATGGGCTTCTTCGAAAGCTTTCTTGATATCCGCGATGCTGCCGAAGGGCACTTCCAGCGCGGTGTCCGTGCCCTCGTAGCGGGCGTGGACCGTAGGCTGGAGAGATATGTGCTCCGCTGCCACGCCCTGCGCCTCGACCTCGGCTGTCGTCTGGCGACCCAACTCGTCCAGCAGTGCTGTCAGCTGCCTGTGGCCCTCGTCATCCAAGATGGCGTTGAGAGCTTCCGCGCGCGTGGCCCGGATGTCGGCCAGGCCCATGCCATAGGCGGAGAGCAGGCCGGACATCGGGTGGATGATGCAGGTGGTCATGCCCAGGGCATCCGCCACCAGGCACGCATGCTGCCCGCCTGCCCCGCCAAAGCTCGTCAGCGCATAACGGGTTACGTCATAGCCGCGCTGAACCGATATTTTCTTGATTGCCTGAGCCATGTTTTCAACTGCGATCATCAAAAAGCCCTGCGCCACGTCTTCAGGTGACGTTGCTGTGTCTGTGCTTGCTGAGATGTCGTTGGCCAGTGCTGCAAATTTTTGCTCGACCGCACGCCGGTCAAGGGCTTTATCAGCGTTCGGCCCAAATATCTTCGGGAAGTGGTGTGGCATCAGCTTGCCGGTCATCACATTGGCGTCTGTCACCGTCAGCGGCCCGCCTCGGCGATAGGCCGTAGGGCCTGGGGCGGCGCCGGCACTGTCCGGGCCCACACGCATGCGGGTGCCGTCGAACTGCAGGAGCGAGCCACCGCCGGCGGCCACTGTGTGGATGCGCATCATCGGGGCCCGCATGCGCACACCGGCTACCTCTGTTTCAAAGGCGCGCTCGAACGTGCCGTCATAGTGGCAGACGTCGGTCGATGTTCCGCCCATGTCAAAGCCGATGATCTTGTCGTGGCCGGCAAGATGACTTGTTTCAACGGCGCCCACCACACCCCCTGCCGGGCCGGACAGGATGGCGTCCTTGCCCTGAAACAGATCTGCATCCGTCAGACCGCCCGATGACTGCATGAACATCAAACGTGTGCCGGTCGCGTCGCGATCCAGCGCGGTTGCGACGCGGTCCACATAGCGCCGGAGTATCGGCGAGAGGTAGGCGTCCACCACTGTTGTGTCGCCACGGCCGACAAACTTCATCAGCGGACTGGTGGCGTGGCTCGCGGAGATCTGTGTAAAGCCGATCTCTTGGGCTATCTCGGCGAGACGCCGCTCGTGATTCTGATAGCGATAGCCATGCATCAGACAGATGGCGACCGCCTGGATGCCCGCGTCATGGGCGGCCTGCATGTCGGCGTGCGCCTGCGCTTCGTCGAGCGGCACCAGAACCTCACCTTCGGCGGCGTAGCGTTCGGTCACTTCCACAACGTCCGAATACAAAAGCTCCGGCAGCTCGATTGCCAGCTTGAAAATGTCTGGGCGCGCCTGATAGCCGATGCGCAGCGCATCCTTGAAACCCTTTGTGGTGACAAAGAGGGTGCGCTCGCCCTTGCGCTCCAGCAGGGCGTTGGTGGCCACCGTCGTGCCCATTTTGACGGCGTTGATTTCACCGGCGGGGACGGGGGCGTCCGTATCGACACCCAGAAACCGTCGGATGGCCTCCAGGGCAGCGTCTTCGTAGTTGTCAGGATTTTCAGACAGCAGCTTCGCTGTATGCAGAGCACCGGCAGGATCGCGTGCGACAACATCCGTGAACGTGCCGCCGCGGTCGATCCAGAAGTCCCACTTGGAAGAGCTGTGTGTTGTCATCAGTGACCGTGATACTTGGTTTTCGTAGCAAGGGCGAGAGAGGTGAGGGGGCAGCAGGTCTACTCGAATGTAAGCACTGCGGCGGCATGTGCCATGTCGCATCTGGCGGCGCCTCTCTATAAAGTGCGCCCATGAGTCTGTGGGATCGCATCGCCGGAACGGCCCAATCCGTTCTTGAAACACTGAAAAGCCTTGTCGGCAGCGGCGAAGGTGCGTCGGGTGTTGCGTTTACCATCGCGGTCATTGCGTTGTCCGCGAAGATGGCGAAAGCAGACGGCATCGTGACGCCGGATGAAGTCGAGGCCTTCTCGCAGGCTTTCACTGTTGAACCTGGAGACGAAGCCCATGTGGCCCGCGTTTTCAATCTGGCCCGGCAGGACGTCGCTGGCTTTGACAGCTATGCCCGCCAGGTTGCCGGCATGTTCAAGGACAAGCCCGGCGTTCTTGAAGACCTGCTGGATGGGCTCTTCCACATCGCCCTGGCGGACGGCGTTGTCCATGACGACGAACTGACGTTTCTGCATGAGGTCGCAACGATTTTTGGGCTGTCGGACTTCGAGTTCGCTCGCATTCGAGCGTCCAATACGGGCGAAGCGGTGGCTGACCCGTTCCTGGTGCTCGGTGTGACGCCGGACGCGTCAAACGATGACCTCAAAAAGGCCTACCGCCGGGCGGTGTCGGAAAACCATCCGGACCGGCTCATGGCGCGCGGTGTGCCGGAAGAATTTGTTGCACTTGCGAACGACAAACTGGCCGCCATCAATACAGCCTGGGCGGAGCTTAAAAAGCAGCGCGATATCACCTGACGAGCTTCAAGGTCAGTTCAAGGGGGGAGTGAGCACGGCTGTGTTGCGAAACTGTTGCTCGTGTCCTGCCGCCAGCGCGTGCTAGAGCGCAGGGTATTATGACCCCGCCGCATCTCATCCTCATTTTGCTGATCTGTCTTGCCTGGGGCTTCAACTTCGTTGTCGCGAAGGTTGGGGTCGAGGAAGTGTCGCCGATGATGTTGACGGGCGCGCGTTTCGCGCTTCTGACGTTGGCTCTCATTCCATTTCTCAAAATCGTACCCGGTCAGATGTGGCGTATCTTTGTTGTCGCGATGACGATGGGCGGCATCCACTTTGCGCTCATGTTCGCGGCGCTGGATATCTCTGACACGGTCTCTGTCGTCGCCATTGGTGTCCAACTCAATGTGCCCTTCGCCACATTGCTTTCGGTTTTCATTCTGCATGAAGCAGTCGGCTGGCGGCGCTGGGCGGGCATGGGAGTCGCCTTTGCCGGAGTCGTCTTGATCAGTTTTGATCCTGCGGTCTTCAATTCGCTGGGCGGCATGGGCCTCGTCATTCTGGCTGCATTCATGGCGGCCATCGGCATGGTCACCATGCGTCAGCTTGCCGGCGTGGGCGTTTTCACCCTGCAGGCGTGGATTGCCATTTTCTCCTGGCCGCCGATGTTTTTGCTCACAGCGCTCATCGAGCCGCATGAATTTGCCGCCACGCTGGATGCCAGCTGGCTTGCGTGGAGCGCCATTCACTATACGGCAGTGGGCGCCAGCCTGTTCGGCCATGCGGCCATGTATTATCTGCTACAGCGCTACGAGGTCTCGTTGATCTCGCCGATCACGTTGCTGGCGCCTGTCATCGGCGTCTTCTTCGGCGTGACGCTGTGGGGCGATGAGTTGTCGTGGCGCATGGTTGTCGGCGGGATGATGACGCTGGCCGGCGTGCTGGCCATTGCGCTGCGCAAACCCCCGGCGCCGGCGGCGGAGGCATGACGGCATGACACCGCCGCATCTGGCCTTCATGGTGCTGATCAATCTGATCTGGGGCTTCGCGCTTGTCGCGGGCAAGGGATCGCTTGAGCACTTTCCGCCCTTCCTCTTCATGGCGCTGCGCTTCGGCATGGTGGCGCTGGTGCTGCTGCCGTTCCTCTCCATTCACTGGGGGCGGATGCGCGACGTCATCCTGATTGCTCTATGCGCCGGGCCTATCGGATTTGGGTTCTTCTTTGCGGGCCTTGCGATTGCAGAAGCGTCCGTGGTGGCCATCGCCTCACAAATGGCGGTGCCGATTTCCACCATCTTCTCCGTGATGTTTCTCGGCGAGAGGGTCCGCTGGCGGCGCTGGCTGGGGATCACGCTGGCGTTTCTCGGTGTCATGGTCATCAGTTTTGACCCGCGCGTCTTCGGCTACATTGAAGGTCTGATCTTCGTTCTGTGTTCCGCCATTGTCGGCTCCTTCGGCACGATCCTGCAGCGGCGCATCAAGGGTGTGGGCACGTTTGAGCTTCAGGCGTGGGTGGCCACAGTCGCGCTGCCATTCTCCCTTGCGGCAACCTTCCTGTTTGAGAGCGGTGATCCCGTTGCTTTGATGGAAAGCGCCAGCTGGATTGAATGGGGTGGGATTGTCTACGTTGCCTTCGCGTCCAGCCTTGTTGGCCATGCGGGCATTTATTGGCTGCTGCAACGCTATGAAGTGTCTCAAACGGCGCCCTATACCCTGCTTGCGCCGCTTTTCACTGTGACTTTCGGTGGCTGGTTGCTTGGCGACATGTTAACTGAGCGTATGATCATTGGTGGTTTGATCACACTGCTCGGCGTGCTCATTATCTCCCTGCGTGAAAAGGAGTTCACCGAGCGCGTGACGCGCGGTGCCTGATGAGGCGTTTGGGGAAAAGACAGATGGACATTGCAGGACGCTGGTCCCCGAACTTTGATACGCGCGCAGGCAATTGCGCACCGGACATGGTGGTCATTCACTACACCGGCATGGAAACTGCCGAGGCCGCGCTGGAGCGGCTTCAGGACGCTGAGGCAAAAGTGTCTGCCCATTACCTGATCGACGAAGAGGGGCGGGCCTTCGCCCTGGTGCCCGAGTTCGAGCGGGCTTGGCATGCCGGGGTTTCCTCCTGGCACGGCGAGACCGACGTGAACTCGCTCTCCATAGGCATTGAGATGGCCAACAAGGGACACGAGTTCGGCTATCCGGACTTTCCGGATGCACAGATGACAACGCTGCTTGATCTCATGGCGGACATATTCAGCCGCTGGCCCCTAGATCCGGCCCGTGTTGTCGGCCACTCGGATGTTGCGCCGGGCCGCAAAGCGGACCCGGGCGAAAAATTTCCCTGGAAGCAGCTGGCCGAAGCCGGGTTTGCCCTGTGGGTCGATCCTGCGCCGCTGGTGGCTGGACCTACGTTGGGTCCGGGTGATAGCGGCGATGGCGTGCGTGACCTGCAGATTGCGTTGTCACAGGCGGGGTATGACATCAACACCGACGGGGTGTTCAGTGACGTGACGCGTGATGTGGTCACAGCGTTCCAGCGGCGCCAGCGCCCTTTGGGTGTGGATGGTGTTGCTGATCTCTCCACCCTGAAGACGCTGGCAGCATTTCTGGAAGTGCAAAAGGCGTCGTCAAAAGTTCCGTCTACGGAATAAGAAGCACACGCCCGAATGCCTTGCGGCTTTCGATGTGCGCGTGGGCGGCAGCCGCATCCTTCAAAGCGTACTCGCTGTCGATCACGACTTTCAGTTCTCACTTTGAGACAGCTTCAAGATGCGTCGCCACCAGGTTGTGCATCCGGTCGGTGAAAATCTCAGCGCCCTGGAACACACCAGTTATCGAGCGGTTGCCTTCGCGCAGGGTGGAGAGATCAAACTTGATGAACTCGCGGCCCGCGTCGCCAACGGTCGAAACCCGTCCGCGATAGCCCAGGGCATAGATGCTTTGCTGCAGCGTCGGACCACCTACAGGGTCGACAACAACATCCACGCCCCCGCCGCCGGTCAGTTTCTTGGATTCTTCCACCAGATCCTGCTCGACATAATTGATGCCGTGGTCGAGACCCAGACCTTTAAGCTTTTCGAGCTTGGCTTGGGATGATGCCGTGGCGATCACTGTCGCCCCGGCCCGCTTGGCCAGCTGAATGGCGGCAATGCCGACAGCGCTGGCGCCCGCCTGGATGAGGGCCGTTTCGCCGGCTTTGAGGCGGCCGAACTCGAACAGGCAGTCGTCCGCGGTGCCAAAGGGGATAGGCACAGCGGATGCCTGCTTCATGTCCATGCCCTTGGGAATCTTCCATGCTGTCTGCGGTAAGGTCAGGCGCTTTTCAGCGTGGCTACCGTGGAAGTTGATGCACACCACTTCGTCGCCGGGGGCAAAGCCGGTGACGTTCTTGCCGACGTCCTGCACCACACCGGCGGACTGGTAGCCGACAATATGCGGATTGGCGGCGAGGTCACCGCGCAGGCGGTTCAGCGTGTCGCCGCCCTCAATGGAAATCACTTTGTTCTCAACGAGCATGCCGTCGTCGAACATCTCAGGCTCCGGCACGTCTTCATATTTGAGGACGGAGGGTGGGCCGTTTTCGTAATACACCGCAGCTTTCATGACGGGCGTTTCCTTGTTTTTGGATATCTGAGTTTTTGAGTATCTGACGTTGGGTCACATGGGATTTCCGCAGCAGGGTGCAAGATGCGGATTGGCTTGACCAGCGCCCTTGACCAGTGCGGGGCGGGTGAGGCTTATAGCCAGCGCGTCAGATGGCCGGATGGCCGCTGGCCTGCTTGCAGGCTGGAGGAAAGTCCGGGCTCCACGGAAGCACGGTGCCGGATAACGTCCGGCGGGGGCGACCCCAGGGAAAGTGCCACAGAAAGCAAACCGCCTTCTTTGGAAGGTAAGGGTGAAAGGGTGCGGTAAGAGCGCACCGCGCGGCTGGTAACAGCGGCGGCACGGTAAACCCCACCGGGAGCAAGACCGAATAGGGATGGTACATGGCCTGTTTCCGGGCTGCCGTCCGGGTTGGTTGCACCAGGCGCCTGGCAACAGGTGTCGCAGATGAATGGCCATCCACCGCGCCGGTCCGCCGGTCGCGGGGACAGAACCCGGCTTACAGGCCATCTGGCGCGCATATCCCATACACATTCCCGCCGTATTGCTTTCGGAATGGGACGAAATCACTGCATAGGTGATTTTGATCCGATCTCCGTACTGAACTACCGGCCGGGCCAGACGCGTGACTGTCTCTGGTTTGTTCCTATTACGTTCGTGTTTCGGTTTACGAAGTCTTAAAGTCTAGGGATAACAATCACTTAAAGCGTTAACGCTTTGGGCTGCTAAGTCCCTGAAACGACTTGCTGAGACCCTTTGAAACCCTACCGTTTCGTTGACGCCCAGTTAATCCCATGATATCCCATGATGTCCCAAATCACTCTTGGGGCAGTTCGTCTTTGGTCCCGTATCTGGCCATTTTCGGACGTGTGAGAGGGGAGTGTTGCCGGGCTTGTGGTCGCGGCAGCTGTATCAGGGGGCTTTGGCAGTGGCGTTGTTCGTCTCGACCTATGAGAACAAGGTCGACAAGAAAGGCCGGGTTTCGGTGCCTGCGGCGTTCCGCAAGGCACTGGAAGGCGAGGCCTTTGACGGCATCTTCTGCTTTGAATCCCTCTCCAAGCCCTGCATTCAGAGCGGCGGCCAGAGCTATATCGAGATGCTCCAGTCGGCCATCGAGCAGGTATTCGACCCGCTCACAGACGATCAGGACGATTTTGCGACCACCCTGCTGTCCGGCTCCACGCCCCTGGCGCTGGATGGGGACGGCCGCGTTACCTTGACCAAGGATCTCATCAAGACCGGCGGCTTCGGCGAGACAATCGTCTTTGTCGGCATGGGCGACAGTTTTGAAATCTGGGAGCCTAATGCCTTTGCCGAGCATAAGGCGCGCGCTCGCAAGCGTGCCGCTGAAAAGCGCGCTTTGCTGCTGCGCCCTCGCGCGGCAGCCGGCTCCTTTGACAAAGGGGGCGCGTCATGAGCGATCATACAGCCCCGCTTGAAAACGAACCGCACATCCCGGTAATGCTGGATCAGGTGCTCGACGCCCTGGAGGTGCGCGACGGCGGCATCTATGTGGACGGGACATTCGGCAATGGCGGCTATACGCGTGGTCTGCTGGCCGCCCGCGAGACGCGGGTGATCGGCATCGATCGTGACCCCAATGCCGTCGAGGCCGGGCAGGCTTTGGTTGATGAAGCCTCTGGTCATCTGACACTCGTGATGGGCTGCTTCGGGGATATTGATACGCTGGTCCCGCCGGTCCTGCGCGACATGGCTGCGGAGGCTCCCGACGGCATCGCGCTCGATCTTGGTGTCTCCTCCATGCAGCTTGATCAGGCGGAACGCGGCTTCTCCTTCCGCCAGGACGGGCCATTGGATATGCGCATGGATGCCGGCGCGGGTGATACGCCGAGCGCGGCAGACGTGGTCAATACATATGAGCCGCGCGACCTTGCGCAGATTTTCAAAGTGCTTGGGGAAGAGCGGCAGGCCAAGCGGATTGCAAATGCCCTTGTCCGACGGCGCGAGGATGAGCCTTTCACGCGGACCGCTGATCTGGCGGACGTTGTGGCGCGCACCATCGGTGGCAAGCCGCAGCGGATTCACCCGGCCACGCGGGTGTTTCAGGCGCTGCGCATCTACGTCAACGACGAGCTGGGCGAGTTGGCGCGGGGGCTGATCGCAGCCGAAAAGCTTCTCGCAGAGGGGGGGCGACTTGCAGTCGTGTCGTTCCACTCGCTGGAAGACCGGGTCGTGAAACGGTTCTTTGCCTCGCGGGCGGGGGCGGTCTCCAATCCCTCGCGGCATCTGCCGGAGGCGCAGGCTGGTCCGGCGCCCTCGTTCAAGCTTCTGTCCCGCAAAGCGCAGGAGCCGACGGAAATCGAAGTAACCCGTAACCCCCGTGCTCGGTCCGCCAAGTTGCGGTCTGTGGAGCGGACGGCGGCGCCGGTTCATGTGGTTGATGCCAGCGAGGCCGGCATGATCGCGCTGGGTCTGCCGCGCATGATGGCGGGTACAGTTGAGGCCGGGTCCGGTCTTGGGGGTGCTGCATGATGCGCGTCGTCAACACTGCTGCCATCATGGTCACACTGGCGCTCGCCTTTGCGCTCTACCACGTCAAATATGAGACCCAGGACGAGCAGCAGAAGATCCGTGATCTGACGGCTGATCTCGCCATCGAGCAGGATGCCATTCAGGTTCTGCGGGCGGAATGGAGCCTCCTGAACCAGCCTGAACGGCTGGAAGATCTGGTTAAGCGTCATACTGAACTCGAGCCGCTGGCGCCGGCGCAGATTGTTACCATGGCGGACCTCCCGTCGCGTCCCAAGGCCCTGCCGGGTCTTGAGTCTGATCCCTCTCTTGGCGGGTATGCCGGTGTCGGCGGCATGACCGGCCCGGGCATTCAGTGATGGGGCCGGTCGTAATGGGGGCAGCGCAATGACACCATCAACAGATATCGGGTCGGGCCACGGCGGTTGGGTCACCATCGACATCGATGGACCTGCATCTGTGAGGCCACAGACCGCCGTGATGCCGGAATCCGACACGCCCGAAGGCTTTGAGGTGCTGGAACTGGAGTTCACTGGCACCAGGGCGCAGGCGGTCGAAAACGGTCGCAACCGGATGGCACTTCTGGCGGCCTGCTTCCTGGCCGCCTTCGTCATTCTTGGGATGCGTGTTCTCGAGTTGACCCTGGCTGATGCACCGCAGATGACGGCACGCACCAAGACTGTGGAACCCGGTCCGGTTCATCGCACGTCAATCACAGATCGCAGCGGCAGCATGCTGGCAACAGATGTCGTCGTGCCGTCGCTCTATGTGGACGCCCGCAAGGTGATTGAGCCTGTGGCAACAGCTGATGCCCTGCTGACGGTCTTGCCTGACCTCAACCGCGAAAAGCTGCTGACGCAGCTCTACAGCGGGCGCGCGTTCCAGTGGATCAAGCGACAACTTGGCCCGCGCCAGCAGGCGGCGGTTCATGCGCTTGGGCTTCCCGGCATCGGTTTCAAGCGTGAACCAAAGCGGGTGTATCCCAAGGGCACGGCGGCGGCGCAGGTGCTTGGGTAGGTGGACCGGGACAATACTGGCATCGCAGGTATCGAGCGCGGGCTTGATGAGATGATCCGTCAGGCGGACGAATATGGGGATGCCAAGCCCGTTGTCCTGTCACTCGACATGGGCGTTCAGCATGCGGTGGAAGAAGAACTGGCCGCCGCCATGGAAACCTTCGGCGCCAAGAGTGCTGCCGGTGTTGTGCTGGATGTGCATACCGGCGAAGTGCGGGCGCTGGCCTCCCTGCCGGATTATGATCCCAACAAGCCGATGGCATCCGACGCCACATCACGTTTCAACACGGCAACGCGGGCCGTCTATGAAATGGGGTCAACGTTCAAGGTATTCACCGCCGCCATTGCGCTTGACGCAGGTGTTGCCAGTCTCACAACCCGGTATGATGCTCGCCAGCCGTTGAAAGTCGCGGGCCATACAATCCACGATTATCATGCCGAAGAGCGCTGGTTGTCGGTGCCTGAAGTTGTGATGCATTCCTCCAACATCGGCACCGCCAAGATGGTGATGGATGTGGGTGTCGATCAGCATAGGGACTATCTGAGCAAACTCGGCCTTCTTGATCGCACAACGCTCGAAATTCCGGAAGTTGCCCAGCCGTTGAAGCCGCCGCGATGGCGTGAAGTCGAGACCATGACGATTTCCTTCGGCCACGGTTTGGCTGTCTCGCCGTTGCAGCTTGCCGCTGCGGGGTCGGCGATTGCCAATGGCGGCTTCCGCGTTTCACCGACACTTCTGGCCATGCGGGAGCGCGAACCGGTTCGCGAGCGCGTTCTCGCGACCAAAACAGCCAACGATGTGGTCGATCTCATGCGCCTGGTTGTGACTGAAGGCACTGGCAGCAAGGCAGACGTGCCCGGCTATGAAGTGGCCGGCAAAACCGGCACCGCTGAAAAGCCGGGGCGCGGTGGATATAGCAAAGACCGTCTGGTGACGTCTTTCCTGTCCGTCTTTCCGGCTTCTGCGCCTGAGTATCTTGTCCTGGTGCTTCTTGATGAGCCCAAAGCCACCAAGGACACGTTTGGTTTCGCGACCGCCGGGTGGAATGCAGCCCCGACCGCTGGCAATGTCATACGGCGGGGTGCTCCCATTCTTGGTGTGCGTCCGATCCCCAGCCAGTTGCCCCGCCGCGCCGTTGTTGAAGCTGGAATGGTGAGGTAACGCCCATGGACCTTGCTCACCTTCTCGGCGCGCGTGTCTCCATCCCGCAAGGGGCGGGAACGATTGAGATCACCGGGCTGACAGAAGACAGCCGTCAGGTCGAGCCGGGCTTTCTGTTTGCGGCACTACCCGGCACACAGGCCGATGGCGCGCGGTTCATTCCGGCAGCATGCGACAATGGTGCGGTTGCCGTTCTGGCCCAGCCGGGGACCGATCTACCCACCGATTACCCCAACGTCACTTTGATTGCCGATAAAAATCCGCGTCGCCGGTTTGCCCTGGCAGCCTCCAACTTCTATCACGCGCAGCCACACACGGCTGTTGCGATGACAGGCACCAATGGCAAGACGTCGGTGGCATCCTTTGTACGCCAGATCTGGGAGCGGTTGGGAACACCCGCTGCTTCCGTCGGTACACTCGGCGTAGTGACATCAACCGAAACCCGTAAGCTGATCCACACAACGCCGGACCCTGTCACGCTTCACGCGGCGCTGGCGGACCTGGCAGCTGAGGGCATTGAGGCTGTCGCCATTGAGGCGTCGAGCCATGGCCTCGTGCAGCACAGGCTGGATGGGGTGGAGCTGAAGGCTGCGGCCTTTACGAATATCAGTCGCGCCCACATGGACTATCACAAGACCTTTGAGGACTATGCCTACGCCAAGATGCGGCTGTTCGGCGAAGTCCTGCCGCCTGGCGGCATCGCCGTACTCAACGCGGATACGGCTTTATCCAAAGAGATTGCTGCTGTGTGCTGGGCACGGGCTCAGAAGGTTATTTCAGTCGGCTTTGAGGGCGAGACACTCAAGCTCATGCAACTCACGCCGACGGCACATGGCCAAAACCTTTCGGTGGTGCACGAGGGGCGCACCCACGAAATCCAGCTACCGCTTGTCGGTGGCTTTCAGGCATCGAATGCGCTGGTCGCCGTTGGTCTGGTCATCGCGGCTGGGGCCGACGCCGGCCGGGCCCTTGCGGCCCTGTCTTCGTTGGAAGGTGCTGCCGGGCGCCTTGAAATGATGGGCAAGTCCGCGTCCGGCGCCGCGGCATATGTGGACTATGCGCATACGCCTGATGCGCTCGAGACGGCCATCAAGGCCATGCGGCCGCATACCTCCGGTAGGCTTGTCGTCGTTTTCGGCTGCGGCGGCGATAGAGATCAGGGCAAACGCCCGCAAATGGGCGAGATCGCAACGCGTCTTGCGGACGCGGTGATCGTCACAGACGACAATCCACGCTCGGAAGACCCGGCTCTGATCCGTCAGCAGATCATGGCTGAAGCGCCGGGAGCGCAGGAATTCGGCTATCGCGCTATAGCCTTCCTTGATGGGCTTGCGGGGCTTGGTGAGGGCGATGTCTTGCTGGTGGCCGGCAAGGGTCATGAAACCGGCCAGATTGTGGGTGATGAGGTCCGTCCGTTTGATGACCGCGCGCAGGTGAAAGCTGCGCTGCAAGATGTTCCGGAGGGTGCGTAACGCCCATGACCTCACACGCCACAATGCCCTTATGGACTGCGCAGGACGCTGCTACCGCCATGAATGCGCCACTTCAGGGGCGGACGGACTGGGACGCGCATGGTGTCTCCATCGACACGCGCACGATCGAGGCGGGCGACATATTCTTTGCGCTCATTGGTGAGGGCAATGACGGGCACGACTATGTGGTGCAGGCTCTGGACAAAGGTGCTGCCTGCGCTGTCGTGTCGAAGACCATTGAAGCTCTGGGCCCCGATGCGCCTTTGATTGAAGTTGCCGATACACTGCGGGCGCTTGAGCAGCTTGGCCTTGCAGCGCGGGCGCGCAGCAAGGCGCGCATCTGTGCGGTGACAGGGTCGGTCGGCAAGACCGGTACCAAGGAAGGCCTGCTGCACATCTTGGCACGGCAGGGCAAGACGCATGCGTCCGTCGCGTCCTACAACAATCATATCGGTGTGCCGCTGACGCTGGCACGGATGCCCGCGGATACAGAGTACGGCATCTTTGAGATCGGCATGAACCACGCCAAAGAGATTTCACCGCTGGTCAAGATGGTTCGCCCGGAAGCTGCGATCATTACGACTGTGGAAGCCGTCCATATTGAGAATTTCGCGTCTGTTGAAGAAATCGCCGATGCAAAGGCCGAGATTTTTGACGGATTGCAGGCAGGCGGTGTCGCCATCCTCAATCAGGACAACCCGCATTTCGAACGGTTGAAAGCGCGTGCCCTTGCCTGCGGCGCAGGGCAGATCATTGCTTTTGGGAAGCAGGACATGGCGGAGGCACGGGTGACGCGCATGTCACTCAAGCCGGATGCCTCCTATGTCACGGCCACCATTTGCGGTGACGACATGACCTACAAGCTGGGCGTTCCCGGTGAGCACATCGTCATGAACTCGCTTGCGATGCTCGCGTGCGTGCATGTCCTTGGAGCAGACCTTGCGCTGGCGGGTCTTGCGCTTGGAGAGCTAGCCCCGCCTGAAGGACGCGGCAGCCGCATTGAGATTGCTTTGCCACGCGGGTCGTTTCTGCTGATCGACGAAAGCTACAACGCCAATCCAACATCCATGCGCGCTGTGATGCAGGCCCTGGGCAACACGCCTCCGGGGCCACGCGGGCGCCGCATTGCAGTAGTCGGCGACATGCTTGAGCTTGGTGACCATGCTGCGGAAGCCCATGCCGGGCTGGCGGGCCCAGTTGCCGACAACAACATTGATCTGGCCTTTGCGTGCGGGCCTCTCATGGAAAATCTGTGGGATGCACTGCCGACGCCTTTACGTGGGGCCTATACCGATACATCTGCGGAGCTCGCACAGCGCGTTGCGGAGGAGATCGCGCCCGGCGATGTGGTGATGGTCAAGGGATCACTTGGAAGCCGGATGGCACGTGTGGTCGACGCCCTCAAGGCGCTGGGCCCCATCGCTCAACCGAACAAGAACAACAATGAGGAGCTGGTCTGATGCTTCATATGCTGTTTGCTGATCTGGCGGATCAGGTCTCCTTCTTCAACGTGTTCCGCTACATCACGTTCCGCACCGGCGGCGCCACAATGACGGCGCTGCTGGTGGCCTTCGTTCTGGGGCCGGCCTTCATCCGCTGGCTGAAGAAGAAGCAGAAGCAGGGCCAGCCTATCCGTGAAGATGGGCCACAAAGCCATATCGTGGCGAAGGCAGGTACACCAACCATGGGTGGTGGGCTGATCTTGATGTCCATCGTCGTCGCCACGCTGTTATGGGCTGACCTCACCAACGGATATGTCTGGGCGGTGCTGGGTGTGACCGTTGGTTTTGGCCTCGTCGGCTTTGCGGATGACTATCGCAAGGTAACGCGCTCCAGCCATGCGGGCGTGCCCGGCCGCGTGCGGCTTGGCATTGAATTCGTGATCGCTTTTGTAGCGGTCTATTTCATGATGCAACTGTCGAGCGGAGATCTCGGCGGTGCTGTTGCCGTGCCGTTCTTCAAGGACGTGCTGATCCAGCTTGGGCTGTTCTACATCGTGTTTGGCGGGCTGGTGATCGTTGGCGCGTCCAACGCCGTCAACCTGACCGATGGCCTGGATGGCCTCGCGATCGTCCCGGTCATGATTGCCGCCGCCAGCTTTGGGCTGATTGCCTACCTCATCGGTAACGCGGTTTTCTCAGAATATCTGCAAATCCACTTTGTGCTGGGCACAGGTGAACTCGCCATCATCTGCGGTGCCATCATCGGCGCCGGGCTCGGTTTTCTCTGGTTCAACGCACCGCCGGCCATGGTCTTCATGGGAGACACGGGCTCGCTCGCGCTGGGTGGCGCCATCGGCGCCATGGCCGTTGCCACCAAACATGAGCTGGTGCTGGTTATCATCGGCGGGCTTTTCGTGGTCGAGGCCCTGTCCGTGATTGTGCAGGTTGCTTCTTTCAAGCTGACCGGCAAGCGCGTCTTCAAGATGGCACCTATCCATCATCACTTTGAACAACTCGGCTGGGCCGAACCCACCATCGTCATCCGTTTTTGGATCATCGCCATCATTCTGGCGATGATCGGTCTGTCCACCCTCAAGTTGCGTTAGAAAGAACCCGTTCCCTCACCATGATCCCTGTTCCCGGATTTGAAGCGAAGCGCGTTGCCATGTTCGGCCTTGGCCGGACAGGGCGTGGTGTCGCGCGCGCGCTGGAAGCAGGCGGCGCGACCGTGCTGTGCTGGGATGATGGTGAAGAACGGCGGGCGGAAGCAGATGCCGAAGGGCTGATGCTGGATGATCTTTACGGCGCGGACTGGTCAGACATTGAGGCTCTGGTTCTCAGCCCAGGTGTCCCGCTCACTCATCCTGCGCCCCATCCACTGGTGTTGGCGGCCAAGGCGGCGAATGTGCCCGTCATTGGTGATATGGAACTGTTTCAGCGTGCGCTGGATGCATCCGGCACTCGGGCACGGATGATTGCGGTGACCGGGACGAACGGCAAGTCCACCACGACAGCGCTTATCGGTCACCTCATTCGCCAGGCCGGCGGCAATGCTCAGATCGGCGGCAATATTGGTCGGGCTGTTCTTGATCTGGACCCGCCGGAAGATCAGACGGTCTATGTGATCGAGATTTCGTCCTATCAACTGGATCTGGCGCCGGGCTTCCGTCCGGACATTTCCGTGCTGCTGAACATCACACCTGACCATCTGGACCGGCACGGTACGTTCGACAACTACGTGTCGATCAAGGATCGCATCTTTGCGAACCAGACAGGCCGGGGCTATTCGGTGTTCGGCATCGATAGCGAACCTGTCGCCCGCCTGTGCACCGCCCGTTGCGGTCAGCAGGCCGCCGCCGGGTCGAGTGATGGCGGCCCAAAAGTCATTCCCATCTCCGCCAAAAAAGCGTTGGGGCGTGGTGTCTACGTATTGGGCGGCAAGATCTATCACTCCCGCTCCAGCCGCGTGGAAGAAGGTGCTGATCTCACGGGCATCACCACGCTGCAGGGCGCTCACAATTGGGAGAACGCGGCAGCGGCCTTTGCCGCCGTCCGTGTGCTGGGTATCGACCCGGAAAAAATCTCTGATGGTCTGCAACGGTTCCCGGGCCTTGCCCATCGCATGGAACAGGTCGCGGATTACAACGGCGTGCGTTTTGTAAATGACAGCAAGGCCACCAATGCGGATGCAGCTGCCCGGGCCCTTGCCACCTATGACCGCATCTACTGGATCGCCGGCGGCGTCGCGAAAGCAGGGGGCATTGAGCCGCTGGCTGAGTATTTCCCCAAAGTCGCCAAGGCTTACCTGATCGGACAGTCAGCGCAGGATTTTGCGGCCACCCTTGATGGCCGTGTACGCCACGCATTGTCAGGCACACTTGATGAAGCCGTAGCGCAGGCAGCTCATGATGCGGCCGGCGATGAGAATGCCGTTGTTCTCTTGTCGCCCGCATGCGCGTCCTTTGATCAGTTCCCTGATTTTGAAAAGCGGGGCGATGCGTTTCGTGCGGCGGTCCGCGATGTGATCAAGACAAACGCCGACACACAACAGGGCGGGGGGGCAGCCGCATGATCCGTCTCGCCCGCACCGACAGAAGCGCTGTTGCGCAATGGTGGTGGACCGTCGACCGGTGGACCTTCGCTGCTCTTGTGCTGTTGCTCGGGCTGGGAACCGTCATGTCTCTGGCTGCAAGCCCTGCTGTCGCAACGCGCATCGGGCTTGATCCTTATCACTTCTTCTACCGCCATTTAGTCTATCTTGGTCCGGCCATTGCCATCATGTTTGCGGTGTCGCTACTGAGCCCGCGTGGTGTGCGCCGTCTGGCCTGCCTGATCTTTGCCGGTGCTCTGGTGTTGATGCTCGGCACGGTCCTCATCGGCCCTGAAATCAAGGGGGCTACCCGCTGGCTTTATGTGGGGCCGTTCTCGCTGCAGCCGTCCGAGTTTGCCAAGGCGGGATTTGTTGTGGTGTGCGCGTGGATGTTTGCAGAAGGCAGCAAAAGGCAGTCGAGCATTCCCGGTAATACCATTGCTGCGGCGCTGTGGCTGGCCACTATCGGTCTATTGGTCATGCAGCCGGACTTCGGCCAGGCGCTTCTCGTGACCGCCACGTGGGGATCGCTGTTTTTCCTCGCGGGTATCCCGTGGATCTGGATCGCGCTGCTAGCCGGACTTGCCGTGGGCGGCGCCTATGGCGCGTACATCATGATGCCGCACGTAGCGAGCCGTATTGACAGGTTCCTGGACCCGGCATCCGGTGACACCTATCAGGTAGCCACCGCGCTGGACGCCTTCTCGCGCGGCGGGTTCCTCGGCATGGGCCCCGGAGAAGGCACCATCAAGCGTGTCCTGCCTGATGCGCATACAGATTATATCTATGCGGTCACCGCGGAAGAATTTGGTGCGCTGATGTGCCTGCTGGTGCTGGCCATCTTCGGCTTTGTTGTGTTGCGCTCCTTTGCCCGGGTGATGGGGGAGACGGACAGATTTGTGCAGCTGTCGGCCTGCGGGCTTGCAGTTTTGTTCGGCGTTCAGTCGATCATTAATCTTGGTGTGAACCTCAATCTGCTGCCGGCGAAGGGCATGACACTGCCATTTGTGTCGTATGGCGGCTCATCGCTCATTGCACTCGCTATCTCCATGGGCATGTTGCTGTCGCTGACCCGACGCCGCGTGGGCGGGCAAGCCGCGTTGACAGCGCGCATTCTTCCAGGCCTGCAGGCGCCGCGCCTGGCGGGAGGTGCCGCATGAGCGGGCCCATCGTCATTGCAGCCGGCGGCACCGGCGGTCATCTGTTTCCTGGTCAGGCATTGGCGCAGGAGCTTGTCCGGCGCGGTCAGAAGGTTGCCGTCATCACCGATGACCGCGTTGAGGGGGTCAGAGCCCGGTTTCCCGAAGCGGATGTCTTTTCCGTCCCGTCTGCAACGCCATCCGGTGGCGGTTTGCCGGGGGTCGTATCTTCGATCATTCCTATCCTCAGAGGCATTCTGGCATCGCGGAAAGTGTTGAAGCAGCTTGAGGCCGGGGCCTTGATCGGCTTTGGCGGGTATCCGACGTTGCCGCCCTTAGTCGCGGCCTACATGCTCGGCATTCCAACAGCGGTTCATGAGCAGAATGCTGTTCTTGGACGGGTGAACCGGCTGATGGGCCCGCGCGTCAACGCCATTGCGTCCGCCTTCGCGGCCCTGAAATATCTCGCGGCAAAGGATCTGCCGAAGCTGTCTTTGACCGGTAACCCTGTGCGCGACCAGATCATCGATGTGGCGGACAGGACTTATGTCTCCAGCGGCGACGACCAAAGCTTCAATCTTCTGGTCTTCGGTGGCAGCCAGGGTGCGCGTGTTATGAGTGACATCGTGCCGGCTGGGGTCGCCCAGTTGCCGGATGAGTTGCGTGCACGGCTGCGAATTGTTCAACAGGCGCGCCCTGAAGATGTTGATCGCGTCAAAGCGGCCTATGAGGCCGCGGGCGTTACCTGTGAGGTCGCGTCTTTCTTTGAGGATATGCATGAGCATATCGCAGCAGCGCAGCTGGTGATTGCACGATCAGGAGCGTCCACCGTAACGGAACTGGCGGTGGTTGGCCGACCGTCGTTCCTCGTACCGTTGCCCCATGCCATTGACCAGGACCAGCTGGCCAATGCTCAGGTCCTGAGCGACACGGGCGGCGGGTGGCTGATTGAACAGAAGCAATTCACGCCCGAGCATGTGGCGTATGAACTCAAACATCTTATGACAGCGCCGGACCAGCTGGAGATAGCTGCCTCCTGTGCCAAGGCGGTTGCCCGGCCGGATGCCGCAGCACGTCTGGCTGATCTAGTTGAGGCGCTCGCCTCGGGGAGTACGAACCAGTGAGCGACCTCGCACGCACATTTGGCACCATTCACTTTGCCGGCATCGGCGGCATCGGCATGAGCGGCATTGCCGAAGTCATGCACAATCTTGGCTATACGGTTCAGGGCTCAGACCTGGCTGACAACGCCAACGTCAAGCGCCTGCGCGATCTGGGCATTCATGTCTTCATCGGCCAGAAGGCTGAAAACCTGGATGGCGCCGCCTGCATTGTCATCTCGTCTGCCGTGAAGGACGACAATGCAGAAGTCGTTGCCGCTCGGGAAGCCAAGCTGCCGGTGGTGCGCCGGGCGGACATGCTGGCCGAGTTGATGCGGCTCAAAAGCTGCGTGTCCATTGCCGGGACCCACGGCAAGACGACCACCACATCGCTTGTATCTTCATTGCTTGATGCAGCGGGCTATGAACCGACCGTCATCAATGGCGGCATCATCAATGCCCACGGCACCAATGCCTATCTTGGGCAAGGTGAGTGGATGGTTGTTGAGGCAGACGAGTCCGACGGGACTTTCATCAAGCTGCCGTCGACTGTGGCAGTGGTGACCAATATTGATCCTGAACATCTGGATCACTACGGCGACTTTGACACGCTGCGCGAGGCGTTCCGCTCCTTTGTCGAGCAGGTGCCGTTTTACGGCTTTGCCGTTCTGTGCATCGACCATCCAGAAGTGCAGGCACTTTTGGGCCGCGTTCGGGATCGCCGCGTGGTGACTTACGGCCTCAGCCCGCAGGCGGATGTGCGTGTCGTGGACCTTGATTTCGTGGACGGGCGCTCTGTCTTCTCGGTTGAACTAAGTGACCGCGTCAAGGGAGACGCGCGCCGTATCGACGGCCTTGCGCTCCCCATGCCGGGTGAACACAACGTTCTCAACTCTGCTGCTGCCATCACAGTTGCCCGCGAGATGGGCGTTCCGGACGACAAGATCGTTGAGGGCCTGTCGCGGTTTGGTGGAGTGAAGCGCCGCTTCACCCTGACGGGCACCTGGAACGGCGTCGCCATCTACGACGATTACGGCCATCACCCGGTTGAAATTTCCGCCGTGCTTGCGGCAGCGCGATCCGCTGCCAAGGGGCGGATTATCGCGGTGGTGCAGCCGCACCGCTACACGCGCTTGCGTGATCTGTTTGAAGAATTCTGCACCTGCTTCAACGATGCGGACATGGTCGTTGTCGCAGATGTCTATCCCGCGGGCGAGCAACCTCTTGAAGGGTATTCCGCTGCAAGCCTGACACAGGGTCTTATCGATCACGGTCACAAGAACGCCCTGCAGCTGTCGTCGCCGGATGATCTGCCAACCCTGGTGGCGGCAGAAGCCAAGGATGGCGACATGGTCGTTTTCCTTGGCGCAGGCAATATCACCCAGTGGGCCAACGCATTGCCGGGTGACCTGGATGGCAAGGGGGGTGCGGCATGACGCAGGCACGGCCCGTCTCCTCGCTGATCGACCGGCTACCTACGGTGCGAGGCTCCTACAAGGAAAACGCACCGCTGGCGCCGCTTACCTGGTTCCGTGTCGGTGGTCCTGCAGATGTTTTGTTCGTGCCGGCTGATGCGGACGATCTGGCTGATTTTCTTGCCGGCTGCCCGGATGATGTACCGGTGCTGGTGGCTGGTGTTGGCTCTAACCTGCTGGTGCGCGACGGCGGTGTTGAAGGTGTGGTCATTCGTCTGGGCGCCGGATTCACACATGTAGACCGCGTGGGGGATACGCAGTTGCGCGCGGGATGCGCGGTCCCCGATGTTGTCCTTGCCAGGAAGGCTCTGGATGCTGGTCTGACCGGGCTTGAATTCTATCGGGGCATTCCCGGTGCCTTGGGCGGCGCCTTGCGGATGAATGCGGGTGCTTATGGCCGCGAGACCAAGGACGTGCTGATTGAGGCGGAAGCTGTTACCCGCGCGGGCAAACGCGTCACGCTCTCGAATGCTGACTTTGGCTACACCTACCGTCACTCGGACGTGGCGGATGATTTGATCTTTACCTCCGCGCTGTTTCAGGCGGCGCTGGGTGACAAGGACGAAATCAAGAGCCGTATGGACGAGATCACCTCGTCGCGCGAAGACAGCCAGCCGATCAAGAGCCGCACAGGTGGCTCCACCTTCAAGAATCCCGGTGGCACCAATCCGGATGGCCCGAAGGCGTGGAAGCTGATTGATGCGGCCGGTGGCCGCGGCCTGAGGCGCGGTGGGGCACAGGTGTCCGAGCAGCACTGCAATTTTCTCATCAATACGGGTGATGCAACCGGGGCCGATCTTGAAGGACTGGGCGAAGACGTGCGGGCGCGGGTCAAGGACACGAGCGGCATCGAGCTTCAGTGGGAGATCAAGCGTGTTGGCAGGGAGGCCCTGTCATGAGCCGCGCTGACACACATGTAGCTGTTCTCATGGGCGGCTGGTCGGCCGAACGGGAGGTGTCACTCTCGTCGGGCAAAGGCTGCGCAGCGGCGTTGCGGGAAGCAGGCTTCAAGGTAACCGATGTAGACGCGGGGCATGACCTCGCGCAGGTTCTGGCGGACCTCGGCCCGGATGTTGCGTTCAACGCGTTGCACGGCCCCTGGGGTGAAGATGGCTGTGTGCAAGGTCTTCTTGAAGTGCTTGAACTGCCCTACACGCACTCCGGTGTGCTGGCCTCGGCGCTGGCGATCGACAAGCAGCGCACGAAGCATCTGCTTGCGAATACAGGCATGCCTGTCGCGGAGGGGCGCATCGTCACACGCGAAGAAGCTGCATCGGTCCACGCCATGGATGTGCCTTACGTGATCAAGCCGCTTGATCAGGGGTCTTCTATTGGCGTTTTCATCGTCCGTGAGGGTGACAACCGGCCGCCTGCTGAACTGTCAGACCCCAAGTGGAACCTGGGCGAAGAGATGATGGTCGAAGCCTTTGTGCAGGGACGCGAGTTCACCTGCGCGGTTATCGACGGCAACGCGCTGGAGGTCATTGAGATCAAGCCGCGCACCGCCTTCTATGACTACGAGGCGAAATACGCAGAAGGCGGGTCCGAGCATTTGCTCCCGGCCCCCATTGACGCCGCGCTGAGACACCGCATTCAGGGCCTGTCGCTCATGGCCCATGAGGGGCTTGGGTGCCGGGGTGTCTCGCGGTCTGATTTCATTTTCGATGAAGCACGCGGTGAGCCCGTGTTTCTGGAAGTCAACACGCAACCGGGTATGACGCCCACATCTCTGGTGCCGGAGATGGCAGCCCATGGTGGCATGTCGTTTCCTGAGTTGGTTGCGTGGCTCGTGGAGGATGCATCATGTCGACGGTAAAATCCGGACCGAAGAAGCGGGCGAGTGCATCCCGCAAGCCTGCGTCTCGCAAACCGGCTTCTCGCTCACGGCGCACGGCGCCAAAGCCGCGCAAGAATGGGTCGTTCCGCACGCCACAACGCGGGCAGAAGTCATTTGGGCGGCGAGGTCAGGCACCGACTGGATTTGGTGCGCGCGTGTCTGCCTTTTTGAATGCCAGCCGTCTTTTCGCGGTCACCGCTGTGCTGCTTCTCACCTTCGCGGTCGGGTGGGGGCTTCATGCCGGTGGTCATATTGCGGCGCTGGGCGTTGCTGTTGTGGAGCAGAGTAAAGGTGCTGTCGCTGCGTTGGGTCTTCGGGTCGATGAAGTCACGGTTGAAGGCCGCACACGCACGGAAGCCGCCGACGTGTTGAATGCCCTAGGCGCCACGCGCGGCCAGTTCATTTTTGATGTGGACCTTGTCGCCGCCCGGGACCGTCTTGAGCGTCTTGAATGGGTGGAACGGGCAACCGTCTCCCGCCATCTGCCGGGCACGGTTCATGTGCAGTTGATGGAGCGCGAGCCTTATGCCGTCTGGCAGCGTGGCGGTCGCCTGTCGCTGGTGGACCGCACGGGGTCTCTCATCACCGACAACAATCTGTCTGCCTTCGCACATCTTCCCTTGGTGGTGGGCCACGGGGCGCAACGCAATGCGTCGTCCCTGATGAAAGAGCTGATGGCCAAGCCCGCACTGGCGGCGCGAGTACAGGCGGCGGTGCGCGTATCTGACCGCCGCTGGAACCTCAAACTTCAAAACGGCATCGAAGTTCGGCTGCCTGCCCGTGGCATTTCTGACTCACTTAGAAAATTGGTGCGCATGGACGCTAAAAACGGCGTTCTTTCGCGAAATATCCGGGCTGTTGACCTACGCGTCCCGGGACGAATCACTATACTTGTTGATTCGGAGTCAGCGGCGCAAAGGCGCGCCGCATTCCAGGCGCGTTCGGAAGAGGGGGGGCGCGACGCATGAACGTAATCACGCTGCCAACTCACACACGGGGGGCTGACAACGCCTCCTCGAAAGCGCGGGGGAAATCCCCCCAGCGCGGCAGCGGACGTCATGCGACCCGTGGCGGCATTGTTGCTGCCCTGGATATCGGCACCTCCAAGATCACCTGCTTCATCGCGCGCATAGATGCTGCGTCCGAAGGCACAACGGCGCCGCCGGTGCGCGTGATCGGCATTGGCCAGAAAGTGTCGCGTGGTGTGCGCGCCGGAGCCGTTGTGGATATGGAGCTGGCGGAAGAAGCTATTCGCGCAGCCGTCGATCAGGCAGAACGCATGGCGGGCATGACCGTCAACGAAGTTCTGGTGACAGCATCTGCCGGTACGCCGCGCAGCCACCGTCTGTCTGTGCGTGTGGCGATTGGCGGTCAGGAGGTCAGCGGGGATGATCTGTCCCGTGTGCTGAAGCATGGGCAGACCCATTGCGTGACGGATGACCAGGCGGTCATGCATGCCATTCCGGTCGGCTACACCATCGATGGCAGCCCGCGTATTGCAGACCCCATCGGGATGTTTGGTGACCGGCTCGGCGTTGATATGCATGTTGTGTCCGCCGCGCCCGGGCCATTGCGCAACCTGCTGGTATGTGTCGAACGCTGCCATCTGACGCCGGTGGGCGTCGTCTGTTCTCCTTATGCCAGTGGGCTTTCGTCGCTGGTGGAAGACGAAATTGATCTTGGCGTCGTCTGCATTGATATGGGTGGCGGCACCACGTCCATCTCTGCCTTCGTGGAAGGCAGTCTTCTACACGTGGATGTGTTGCCGGTGGGTGGTCAGCACGTGACAAATGACATTGCCCGCGGGCTCTCCACGCCGCTGGCGCATGCGGAACGCATGAAGACACTTTACGGCTCGGCCCTTGCCAGCCCCTCGGACGAGCGCGAAATGATAGACGTGCCGCAGGTCGGCGAAGACGCGGGCGATGCGGCGAACCACATTCCAAAATCAATGCTCACGGGCATTATTCAGCCGCGCGTTGAAGAGACGCTTGAACTGGTACGCGACCGGCTGATGGCATCCGGCATTGGCAGCATGGTGGGGCGGCGTGTCGTACTCACCGGCGGTGCCAGCCAGCTCACCGGTTTGCGCGATATTGCAGCAAGGGTGCTCGACAAGCAGGTGCGCCTTGGGCGTCCCTTGCGGGTTGCCGGGCTTGCGGAGGCAACCGGCGGCCCGGCCTTTTCGGCATGCGCCGGGTTGCTGCTTTATGCGCGCGGGCACCAGGCAGAACTCGCGACGCCGCAAATGCTTGACGACGATGTCGCCCTTGCGGATGGCACAACAGGACGCTTCTCGAAAATCGGGAGGTGGCTGAAGGAGAATTTCTAAATTTGTTCAAGAGGTTCATCGGCAGGCGGACCATTTTGAACTAACGTATGACTTAGGCGAATCACGTAAAGCTGGCAAAGATCAGTTGCGTATCAAGCAAAGCCGGAATGAGGCCCTAGAAAGGGTCCGTCCAGGTGGCGCCCATCAACAGAGAGGCCGAGCGGAAACAAAGCGCTTAAAGCGCATCCAATGGAGGCCCTCCAATGACGATCAATCTCTCGGTCCCCGAACAGACCGAACTGAAACCCAGAATTACTGTCTTCGGTGTCGGTGGCGCCGGCGGCAACGGCGTGAACAACATGATCGAGTCCGGCCTTGAAGGCGTGGACTTTGTTGTTGCCAACACAGATGCTCAGGCGCTGTCCCAGTCGCTGGCCGATCGGCGTATCCAGATGGGGACAGCCATCACGCAGGGGCTGGGCGCAGGTTCGCGCCCTCAGGTCGGCGAAGCTGCGGCTGATGAAGCGCTGGACGAGATCGTTCAGCATCTCACCGGCTGCCACATGGCGTTTATCACTGCCGGCATGGGCGGCGGCACCGGCACAGGTGGTGCCCCCGTGATTGCCCGCGCGGCGCGCGAAATGGGCATTCTGACGGTGGGTGTTGTCACCAAGCCGTTCCAGTTTGAAGGCGGCCGCCGTATGCGGATCGCGGATGAAGGCATTGAGGAGCTGCAGCGCTACGTCGACACGCTGATTGTAATCCCCAACCAGAACCTGTTCCGCGTGGCGAATGAAAAAACGACCT
This sequence comes from Candidatus Phaeomarinibacter sp., assembly GCA_050042885.1. Taxonomy (GTDB): domain Bacteria; phylum Pseudomonadota; class Alphaproteobacteria; order CGMCC-115125; family CGMCC-115125; genus Pyruvatibacter. The sequence continues at coordinate 10,269 of JBHJJF010000051.1, read as the reverse complement.
TTGCAGACGCCTTCGGCATGGCTGATGAAGTGCTGCACTCGGGTGTGGCCGGTATCACTGACCTCATGGTGCGCCCGGGCCTTATCAATCTTGACTTTGCCGATGTGCGTACAGTCATGAATGAAATGGGCAAGGCAATGATGGGGACGGGTGAAGCCGGTGGCGAGACCCGCGCCATCGAGTCCGCTGAAGCTGCAATCTCCAATCCGCTTCTGGATGAAGTGTCCATGAAGGGCGCCCGCGGTGTTCTCATCAACATCACCGGCGGCATGGACATGACGCTGTATGAAGTTGACGAGGCAGCCAACCGTATCCGTGAAGAGGTTGATCCCGACGCCAACATCATTGTCGGCTCTACCTTCGATACGGCTTTAGACGGCTCCATGCGTGTTTCAGTTGTTGCTACGGGCATCGACAGCGAAGTTGCAGCGGAAGAACCGCCGGTTACGCAGCGTACTGCTGAGCCGGTCCGTGGCTTCCGCCTCAAGAGCCAGCAGGGTGAAACGGAAGTTGCTGCGAATGACGCAACGGCCGCACCAGCGGCGGCTGCTGCAGCAACCGATGCGGCTTACATGAGTTCCCTGCCACCACTTGATGACAGCATTGATCCTGCTGAGTACGAGGCGGAAGTCATCATTCACAAGCCACAGCCTCAACAGGAAGTTGCCGCTCAGGTTGAGCCGGAGCATGTCGAAACACCTGCTGCTGCTGAACCGGCCCCCCGCGGTGCCGTTGTGGCGCGCGACGAAGGTGCCGCGTATATCGCGCCGGAGGCCCGCCGTGTGCAGGCGAAGCCGCGCAAGAAGGCACCTGGTTTCTTTGAGCGCATCACCGGTGCTGGCCGTGGTCGTGAAGAAGTCGTCGATCGTGGCGCCGCAACGCCCTTGCGGCCTGCGTCACAGCCCGCCGCCCGGATGGAGCCGCGTATGGCCCCGCGTCCGGTTGCGAACCCTGCCGTGGAAACACCGCAGCGCAGCGCACCTGCACAGCAGGCCACGCCGGTTCGTGAATTGGCACCGGACCCTGTTGAAGAAGAACAGCTGGAAATTCCGGCATTCCTTCGCCGTCAGGCAAACTAGCGACACAGCCTGTCCAGGCTGTGCATTGTCTGGACGGCACTGACTTGTTTCCGTTACGCATGCGGGCTCTGCCTCAGAAGAGGCAGAGCCCGTTTGCGTTGGAACAGTTGGACAGGTTCCCCTGCCTCGCCGGTAGATGTCGGCAGGCTGATGCCTGCTATGCTACCTGCTGGTCAAACTGGGAGCGTATCGAATCCAGGGTGCTGGTCAGCCTGGTTTCAAGTTCGCTGACTGCTGTCATGACGGCACCTGATTCACCGCGCACTGTGTCTGAACTTGAGCGGCTGCTTTCGATCGACTGAGAAACACGACGGATGGACTCCGTCACGCTTTGTGTGCCGGTTGCGGCTTCCGTGATGTTGCGGGAGATTTCCTGCGTGGTCGCACCCTGTTCTTCGACGGCGGATGCAATGGCGGAGGCTACCTGGCTGACTTCCCCAATCGTGCTGGTGATGCCCTCGATCATGGACACCGCACCGGATGTGGCAGACTGGATAGACTGAATTTGTCCACCGATCTGATCCGTTGCCTTCGCCGTCTGTGAGGCCAGCGTTTTCACTTCCGACGCCACGACCGCAAACCCTTTACCGGATTCACCAGCGCGTGCCGCTTCGATGGTCGCGTTCAGGGCCAGCAGGTTTGTCTGGTCTGCAATGTCCGTGATCATCGCGATGACCTGGCCAATTTCCTGGGCCGCTTCGCTCAGGCCGAGAATCTGTGCCTGCGCTTCGTCGGACTGGGACTTGGCCTTGTCCGCCACAGTCGCAGACTGGCTGGACTGTTCAGCAACTTCCTGAATGGCCATTACCATTTCTTCGGTCGCAGTTGAAACGGACTGGACGTTGACCGTTGCTTCTTCGGCTGCCGCAGCCACAGCGGTGTTCTCATCCATCACAGATGAGTTGATCTGGTCCAGCGTATCTACGGCGCCGGGCATGACGCTCGTGTTCTGCTGCATGGACTCAACCGTGCCCCGAAGAGTGGCTTTGATCGTGTCCGTCATTTTTAGAACGGTTTCACGGGTCTTTTGTTCTGCTTCCTGCTCAAGCCCTTTTTGGCGTGCAGCGAGGTCTTTGCCTTCGATAATCTGCAGGCGGAACTTCTCCATGGCTTGGGCGAGCTTGCCGACTTCATCCTTGGATGTCGCGTTTATGACAACGTCGGTGTTCCCGGCAGCAAGCTGGTCCACATTTTTCAGCATTGCTACGAGTGGTTTTGTCGTCGCGATTGCAATTGCGACACCAACGACCGTCAAAACGATCATGCCGACAAGACCAGCGATCCAGATAACAATCTCCGCTGTGTGTTCATGCTCCAGCGCGGTCTGCGCGGACTGAAGCGTGAAGTCATTGAGTTCCAGCAGGAGTTCTTCGACCGCATGGTCGAGCTTGTCTTCTTCTTCATGGATCGTGATTGCAAGCTCGTCTGCAACATAAAGGTCGCCAGCGCTCAGAGCGTCAAACAGCTCATGCGCATGTTTCTCAAATGTCTTGTGTTCGATCTCGACCATTTTGAGAACGCTCAGGACATGGGTGAATTCGGCACGCGCTATGTCGGTGTGCGCCACGGCGATCGCATGCTCCGCCAGGTTCTCGCCTTCGAGGATCTCCGCATTGATCTTTGCTGAGAGCTTGTCGAAATAGGCAATGTTCTTGTCGAGCTCCGCGCGCTCGGCATGGCCGGAGTCAAGCGCATAACCGGCTGCGAGGGCGCGCTCCACTGCGATCGCCTGCTCGAGCTGGTGGATGGTGATCTTGGTCACCATCGACGTCAGAGGAATGTCCTCTTCGGTAATTTCGGTGATTTCGAGACCGATTGCGGCGATCTGCATGTTCGCAAACACAATGACAGCCGCCATGATGAGCGCGCTGGCAGCTGTAAACACCGCCATCTTAAGTTGTAGTGAGAGATTGTTGAATGCCGTCAGCATGATGTTTGACCCCAGATGTACGTCTTGCCCACCGGGATTAATCCACACTAATTACTAAAGTTTAGTTGCTGGACTGATGCTCTCATTGATTGAGTGATTGGTGATCAAACCAGATTTTGTGTGCGATGCAACAGTCACGGCGAATTTGTTAATAAAATCAATGACCTACTGTGTAACACAGCGAAACACCGTGTGACTTGTTGCTGGAATCTCTCATTGTTAGAACTCTATTGCATCAAATCGCGCAGCAGCTGCGTTTTGAGGTGCCCGCCTGGGGTCTTGGGGGATTGCAGGTGAAGCACATCTGGCTGCGGAGCGCCTGTCTTGGGGAAGGTGGGAGAGATGCGTATGAGGGGGATAAGCGTATCGTGACTGTTCAAGACGGAAAGGCCCTTCGGGCAAACATGGCCAAAAGCAAACCGCAGCAGACTTTGAAGACCTCCATCAGCTGCGCAGGCGTCGGGGTTCACACCGGGGCAATGGTCAATATGACCTTCCATCCCGCAGCTCCCAATACAGGCATTGTTTTCCGTCGGACTGATCTTGATCCTTCTGAAGGTGGCGGGGCGGATATTCCAGCGCTTGCTTCCTCCGTTGGCGACACGCAGCTAGGCACGACGATCTGTGCCGCTGGTGAGTATGCCGCTACAGCAACTGTGTCCACGATTGAGCACGTCATGGCTGCTCTGGCCGGGTGCGAAATCGACAACATCATCATTGACGTCGACGCTGCTGAAACACCCGTTATGGATGGCTCTTCGGCTCCCTTCGTCCGCCTTATTGAGTGCGCTGGCATTGAGCAACAGGGTGCACCGCGCCGCTATATCCGGATGTTGCGCCCGATCGAGATTGCCGGCGAAAAGAAGCTGGCGCGGCTTGAGCCGCATGACGGGCAGGCCTTCGAGTTTGAAATCGACTTTGCCACGCCGGCCATCGGCCAACAGGCCGTTGCTGTTGAGCTTGGCGCCGATTGCTTCAAGAAGGACATTTCTGAAGCCCGGACATTCGGCTTCGTGAAAGACGTGGAGGCGCTGCGCAGCATTGGTCTTGCGCGTGGCTCATCGCTCGACAACACCGTGGCGATTGATAACGACGAAATCCTCAATGAGGACGGCCTTCGCTACGACGATGAGTTTGTGCGCCACAAGACGCTGGACGCCATTGGCGACCTTTATGTGCTCGGCGCGCCGGTCATTGGCCGCTATCAGGGCGTGCGCTCCGGCCATGCGCTCAACAATCAGTTGGTGCGCGCTCTTTTGGACGCTCCGGATGCCTATGAGATCACGACAGAAGCGCCGGGTGCCGCTGTTCAGGCACCTGCGGCATCCGGTGGCTCATCGGGCGCCATGTCCGCTGTAGCTGCTCCTGCTTAAAAACCTGCAGTTCTCCCCTTTTTTGCTTCATATCACCTGAGCTTGGCGGATTCGCCGGTGCCTTGGCCTATTGCGCGCGGTATCGCATTGCAGGCGCGTGCCACAGTCGTGTATTGTCGGCAGCATCAGGAGGCTAGGCGCTTCGACTCGTCCCTTTCTGCGGCCCCGTTTGGGGCTGCGTTCGGGAAGTGTCGGTGTCTTAGCCACCACCCGACTACCGACCGGACAGATGAGGCGATCATTGGTGATGCGTACCCCTCACACAACTTACGCAGGTTTTGCTTCTCGCTCTTTCGTGCGTGGCATGGCGCTCTTCGCTGCGCTGGTTCTAGCTGCTTGTAGTGGCGATGAGAGCGAAGACCTTGCGTATGAAGAGCGGCCGGTCAACGAGCTTTACAATGAAGCAGTGGATGAACTTGAAGGCGGCAACTACCGTGCTGCTGCGCCCTTGTTCGATGAGGTAGAGCGCCAGCACCCCTATTCAGTCTGGGCGCGCCGGGCGATTCTGATGGCCGCGTTCTGTCACTATCAGGTCAATGACTATGACAGTGCGGTGATTTCTGCGCAGCGCTTCATTGCGCTTCATCCAGGTAACCCCAATGTGGGCTATGCCTATTATCTGGTGGCACTCTCTTTCTATGAACAGATCACGGATGTTGCCCGCGACCAGCGCGTGACCGAGCGCGCATTGCGCGGGCTTGAGGAGGTTGTCCGCCGTTTCCCGGACAGTGAGTATGCCCGCGACGCACGCCTCAAGGTGGACCTCACCTATGATCACCTGGCTGGCAAGGAGATGCTGATTGGCCGCTGGTATCTGCAGCGCGACCAGTATGTGGCTGCCATCAACCGTTTCCGCACGGTCATCACGCGCTACCAGACAACGACACATACAGCCGAAGCGCTGCATCGCCTGTCTGAGGCCTATATGGCACTGGGAGTTGTCCATGAGGCGCAGACCGCTGCTGCCGTTCTGGGGTACAATTATCCGGGCAGTGACTGGTATGAATTTTCCTATGCGCTATTGGCCAATGACGGATTGCAACCGCTTGAAGATGAAGCGTCCTGGATCAGCCGGGCCTGGAACAGCGTCTTTTAGACGCCAACCCCAGGGGTAGCGACCATGCTATCGGCCCTTTCCATCCGCGACATCGTCCTGATCGAGTCCCTCGATCTCAAGCTCAACGAAGGTCTCAGCGGCCTCACCGGGGAAACCGGTGCGGGCAAATCCATCCTTCTGGACTCTCTCGGGCTGGCGACCGGCTCTCGCGCAGATGCGGGCCTAGTGCGTGCCGGTGCGAAGCAGGGAAGTGCGACGGCGATCTTCGACATGCCGGACAGAAAAGCTGTTGGCGCGCTGTTGGACGACGCGGGTATTGAGCACGAGGGCGAACTCATTTTGCGCCGTGTGCAGACGAGCGACGGGCGCACGCGTGCTTTTGTGAATGATCAACCTGTATCGGTGGCGCTGCTTCGGCAGCGCGGCGATATGCTGGTGGAAGTGCACGGTCAGCACGATACCCACGGCCTTTTGGATGCAAGCACACATCGCGGCATGCTTGATGCCTTCGGAGGGTTAGAGAAAAAAGTCAGCGAGCTTTCAGGCCTTCATGGGACGTGGCGGGACCTGCAGGCTGAGTTGACGCGCCTGACGGAAGAAATCGAACGTGCCCAGGCGGATGCGGACTATCTGCGCGTTGCCGTTGGCGAACTGAACGAGCTGTCTCCAGAGCCCGGCGAGGAAGCCGAGCTGGCCCAGGAACGCACCTTGATGATGAGTGCGGAGAAGATTTCATCCGACCTCAGCGAAGCGCTCGACATTCTGGAAAATGACGGCGGCATTGAGACGCGCCTGTCATCCGCCTTGCGCCGCCTCGAAACGCAAAGAGAGAATGCTGCAGGCAGGCTGGATGCTGCCGTTTCGTCTCTTGATCGAGCCATTGTGGAATCCGCCGAAGCCCGCGATCAGGTGAGCGCCGCACTGGCGGACCTCGAATTTGATCCGGACCGGCTGGAGACAGTAGAAAGCCGCCTGTTCGCACTGCGGGCTGCGGCGCGCAAGCACAGCTGTTCGGTTGATGATCTGCCGCGTGTCGCCACGAGCCTTGCGGCACGCTTGGGGGATATTGACGGCGGCGAGGGGCGCCTCAATGAGGTTCGCAAGTCAGTCGAGACCGCACGTGATGCCTACATCTCCAAGGCCAAAGCGCTGTCATCCGCGCGTCAGGCAGCTGCAAAGAAACTGGACAAAGCCGTGGACGGCGAATTGCCGCCGCTGAAGCTCGACAAGGCGCGGTTCCGCACAGAGTTTGATGTGTCTCCCTTTGACGAGGGTGGCCCTCAGGGCATCGATAAGGTGCGCTTTGAGGTGGCGACCAATCCCGGCTCTCCGTTTGCACCGCTGGCGAAAATTGCGTCAGGCGGTGAGCTTGCGCGATTCATGCTGGCCTTGAAGGTGGCTCTGGCCGCCCGCGGTGGCGCGCCGGTTTTGGTGTTTGATGAAGTGGATGCTGGTGTCGGTGGCGCGGTCGCGCAGGCTGTCGGGGACCGATTGGTGTCACTGGCCGAGACGGTGCAGGTGCTTGTCGTGACCCATAGCCCGCAGGTGGCCGCGCAGGCAGACAATCACCTCAAGATTGAAAAGCACATGAAAGGCAAGGCCAAGTCAGACCTGCCGTCAACGCGGGTGGACCACCTTGAAAGCGATGCCCGCCGCGAGGAGATCGCCCGCATGCTGGCCGGTGCCAAGGTAACTGACGAAGCGCGGGCGGCGGCTGACCAGCTGATAGGCGCCACCTCGTGAGCGCAGCCAAGAAGAAAACGGCCTCGGCGATTGATATCTGGGACCTGACGGAAGACCAAGCGGCTGGCGAGCTGGAACGGCTGGCCGCGGAGATCGCCGAGCATGACGAGGCGTATCACGGCGAAGATAAGCCGATCGTTTCCGACGCTGAGTATGACGCGCTACGCAGGCGGAATACGCAGATCGAGACCCGCTTTCCTGATCTGGTTCGGGACGACTCTCCATCCGGACGCGTTGGCTCCGCGCCTTCTGAAAAATTCGACAAGGTCAAACACGCGGTGCGCATGCTGTCTCTTGGCAACGCGTTCAATGATGAAGACGTCAAGGAATTTGGCCTGCGGGTCGCGCGTTTTCTGAGGCCGAAGCCGGACGAAGAGCTCGCCTATACCGCGGAACCGAAGATCGATGGGCTCTCCGCCAGCCTTCGCTATGAAAAGGGCGACCTCGTGTTAGCTGCCACCCGCGGCGATGGCGAGGAAGGGGAGAATGTCACCCGCAATGTGCGGACGATTTCCGATATTCCGCACAAGCTGAAAACCAAGTCACCGCCTGACGGCTTTGAAGTGCGTGGTGAGATCTATATGAGCCACGCAGCCTTTGCGGCATTGAACGAACAGCAGGCTGAAGCCGGTAAGGATCCGTTCGCCAATCCGCGCAACGCGGCGGCAGGGTCCCTGCGGCAGCTTGACCCTGCCATTACCGCGTCTCGCCCCCTGCGGTTTTTTGCCTATGCGTGGGGGGAGGTGTCAGATCTTACGGCGACGACCCAGACGGATGCCGTTGCGCTTCTCGGCGCGTATGGCTTTCCGGTCAATCCGCTGATGAAGCGCTGCACCAGCATAATGGACATGATCGACCACTATCATGCCATTGAGGAGCAACGTTCGTCGCTTGGCTACGACATCGACGGCGTTGTCTACAAGGTGGACCGGCTCGACTGGCAGGAGCGGCTAGGTTTTGTGTCGCGCAGTCCGCGCTGGGCGATCGCTCACAAGTTTCCTGCAGAACAGGCCATTACCACGCTCAATGACATCGAGATTCAGGTAGGGCGCACCGGCGCGTTGACACCGGTCGCCAAGCTTGAGCCTGTCACCGTTGGTGGCGTCGTTGTGTCCAACGCCACGCTCCATAATGAAGATGAAATTGCGCGTAAGGACATTCGCATCGGCGATACGGTGGTTGTCCAGCGTGCGGGAGATGTGATCCCACAAGTCGTGAAAGTGCTGACCGACAAACGTACAGGCAAAGAGACCGCGTTCGAGCCGCTGTCGGTCTGTCCGGTCTGCGGTAGCCATGCGGTCCGCGATATCAATGAGAAGACTGGCAAGGAAGATGCCGTACGCCGCTGCACCGGCGGTCTGATTTGTGAGGCGCAACTCGTCCAGCGGCTGAAGCACTTCGTGGCCCGCAACGCCCTCGACATTGACGGTCTTGGAGCCAAGCAGGTCGATGCCTTTCATGGTCTAGGGTGGCTCCACAGCCCGGCGGATGTTTTCAAGCTTGCTTCCCATGCTGACGAACTCAAGGAGATGGACGGGTGGGGCGAGACGTCAGTCTCCAACCTCATCGCGGCGCTTGATGACCGGCGGACGCCTGATCTTGGCCGGCTGATCTATGGACTGGGTATTCGGCATGTGGGTGCCACGACTGGCCGTTTGATGGCGCGCAGCTATGGGACTTTCGATGCCTTCATGTCATCGATGATCGCAGCTGGCAAAGACCCAGACGGCTCGGCCTATCAGGAGCTTGTGGCGATTGACGGTGTGGGGGACGTCGTTGCGGCCGCGCTCATTGAGTTCTTCAAAGAGCCGCGCAACATTGGCCTGCTGCAGGACCTCCTTGGTGAAATCACGCCGCAGGAAGCCGCGGCTGTTGTCACCGATGGGTCGCCGGTTGCGGGCAAGACATTGGTGTTTACAGGTACGCTTGAAAAGATGTCGCGGGCCGCAGCCAAGGCGCGCGCGGAGGCCATGGGCGCTAAAGTGTCCGGCTCCGAGTCGAGCAAGACTGATCTGCTGATTGCAGGCCCGGGCGCTGGATCAAAGCTCAAGAAAGCCGAGAGCCTAGGCGTCGAGACCATCGAAGAAGACCGGTGGATTGAGATGGCGAGCCAATCATAGGCGTCGCCCTAGACCGGCTTCACAGCCTCTTCGAGCCAGCGCAAATCTTCGGGCGGCAGCAACGGGCCAAGCGTCGTCAGCACGCGGGCATGATAATCGTTGAGCCAGTTGCGTTCTTCTTCAGACAACAGTTCGGGCAGGATCAGCGTCCGGTCAATGGGCGCTAGGGTCAGGGTCTCGAACGCCATCATCGGGCGCTCGCCCCCCTCAATCTCTTCAGCAGACGTGACCGTTACGAGGTTTTCGATGCGGATGCCGTAGGCGCCGGTCTTGTAGAACCCGGGCTCGTTGGACACGATCATGCCGGGATCAAGCGGCACATTGTGCGGTAGCTTCGAGATGCGCTGAGGCCCTTCATGGACCGACAGATAGCTGCCGACGCCGTGGCCGGTGCCGTGGTCGAAATCAAGCCCGGCCTGCCACAGGGCATTGCGGGCCAGCACATCGAGTTGTGACCCGGAGGTGCCTTTGGGGAACCGTGCCATTGCGAGCGAGATATGACCCTTGAGCACACGGGTAAAGCGGTCACGCACATCGTGAAGTTCTGGTGTGTTCGCGGGCTCGCCAATGGAGACCGTGCGGGTGATGTCCGTTGTGCCGTCGAGATATTGAGCGCCGGAATCCACCAGATAGATGTCGCCGGGATCAAGTGTCCGGTCGGTGGCTTCGGGCACCCGGTAGTGGACAATCGCGCCGTTGGGCCCGGCGCCGGAGATCGTGTCGAACGACAAATCCTTGAGAGCGCCTGTTTCCGCGCGAAAGCTTTCAAGAGCGCGCGCGGCTGAGATTTCTGTTACCTGTCCGCTGGGGCCCTGGCGCGACAGCCATGCAAGGAAGCGGGAGACCGCAGCGCCGTCGCGGATGTGGGCCGCACGTGTGCCTGCCACTTCCGTTTCGTTCTTGCGGGCTTTCGGCAGCACACAGGGGTCATCGCCATTTTTTATGACCGCACCAGCATCGCTCAGGC
>JBHJJF010000050.1:0-7183 GCA_050042885.1 Candidatus Phaeomarinibacter sp. | reverse complement strand
GGGTACCAGGTTCATGCGGTGACCGGAGACGAAAGGCGACTTGTCATACACCTTGTCAGCGAGGGTCAGCCTGAGCGGATCATGGTGGTGAATACCCGGTCTGGACAGGTGGTGCGGTCCCTGGTGCTGACACCATCAGTTCCCTAGTGACCCAGGACGGCGACACTCAACTACCGCGTTTGGTCCGTCCGCCGCGTATGAACACAAAGCCACCAAGCAACAGCAATGCGCCGATGACAGCGAACAGCGTGTTCCGGCTTGACGGGTTGACCAGTGTTTCCGCGACGGCGATCCGCGCCGCGCACCTCCAGTTGCACTCGCCTTCATAGATTTTGGCGGTGCGGAGCTCGAGAGGGGGCACTGGGGTGACCACATTGTTCTGGGCAGCGAATGCTTCGTAGGCCTGAACCATTTCTTCGACCTTCGAGGGGTATTTGTCGGCTAGGTTGATGGTTGCGCTTGGGTCAGCGGCGATATCGAAAAGCTCCCACTCGCGGCTCCCTACCGGCGGTCCCAGAAACACGGCTTTCATGTCGCCCATTCTGACCATCCGGTTGCCGAACAGTTCAGTCACGATTGCGCGGGTCTTGTCACCTTCGTCCCGATGCAGGATGGGCAGAATGGATTGCCCACGCGGCTGCAGTTTGCCGTCATAGAGCGGATGACCTTCGGATGTGAGGCCCGCCAGCTCGTACAGCGTCGGCGCCATATCCATCACATGCCCGGTACTGTTGCGGATGACGCCGGTCTCAAGGCCTGGACCTGAGACAATCATCGGCGACCTGACGCCCCCCTCCGCAACCGTTGCCTTGAACAGCCTGAAGGGCGTGTTGCTGGCGTTCGCCCAGTCGCGGCCCATGGTCGTAAAGGAGCCCGGCTTTCCCATATTGGCCTGGCTCTGATCGTAGTTCTCATGCAGCCATTCGCGGCTGTTGCCCCGATACACAATCGGTGTCGTAACGGACGCTCCGTTGTCGGACATGAAAAAGACGTAGGTGGTATCCAGCTTGCCGGTCTCATTCAAGCGGGTGATCACCCGCCCGAATTGCTGATCCAGCAGTTCGACCATGGCGGCATAGATTTCCATGCGGCGGATGTCAGTTGCGCGTTCTTCGGGCGCGCGTTCGTCCTACGGTGCTTTGTAAGATGGCAGCCAGCTTGGGAAATTGAGCGGCGTGTCCAGCGTGCTGTCCGGGGTTATCAGGCCCAGCTCCACCAGGCGCTGGCGGCGATGTTCTTTTTCAGCCGCCGGGCCGTCGTCGAAGACGCCGTCATAGCGGTCAAGCCAATCGTCCGGGACCTGCAGGGGGTCGTGCGGTGCTGTGTAGGCCAGGTAGGCAAAGAAAGGGGTATCCGCAGCGCCGTCGATGTACTCGATGATCTTGTCGGTGTAGCCGATGGTTGAATAAAAGTCGTCCGGCAACTGTGTGGGTTCGCCATCTTCTAGATAGGTGACTGTTTCGAGGACGCCGATTTCCTGCTTGTCCGCAAAGTGACTGGCTCCACCCTCAACCAGACCGAAGGCGCGATCAAAGCCGCGATTGTGGGGCAGTTGGTCGTCGTCGAGCGCCATATGCCATTTGCCGCTCATCATTGTTGCGTAGCCATCCGCCTTCAGCACTTCTGCGACTGTTACCACGCCGTCATGCAGCTGTGCGCCGTACTCGATGCGGCCAAGTTGGTGGGGTGCCTGCAGGGTGTGCATGGTGCCAACGCCAGCGGCGTGATTGCTCACCCCGGTCATCAGCATGGAGCGCGTGGGAGAGCAAGTTGGCGCAACATAGAAGTTGGACATGAACGTGCCGCGCTCGGCCAGGGCGTCAATGTGCGGCGTGTTGATTTTACTGCCAAGGAAACCGGGGTCCGACCAGCCCATGTCATCGACCACAACGACCAAAAAATTGGGTTTCTCGATCGGTTGGCCAGTCTGAGGTGTCTGAGCCTTCGAAGATGTCAGTGACATACCGGTGGCAACCGCTGCTGTCACAAGTGAGATCAGTATTTTTCTTGCTGACCGAAAATGCATGATTTGTCCCCGCGAAGGCAGATTTGCGGCGGATCATATCAGCGGTCGCGCCAATAGCCAGTAAATACTGATCGATTGATCAGTAAAAGACATCTAGTGTGGCGGCGCGTATCCAGCTGAGGAACAGGCGTCTTAGGCGGAAACGCCGTCGCGAAGGGCGCGGATGCGATCTGAAAGGGTGGGTTCGGTCGCAATTTCGGCCGGTACTTCCGGTTCGGCGGTGTCTTCAGGGTCGATACCCGTTTCGTCTTCCACCGGATCAGGTGGTGTGGTCATGATCTGTTGAGCAGTCGCCTCTGGCTCAGGCATCTGCTCAGACTGCTCGGCTTCGGTGGGCTGTGAAACCGGTGTGGGCTCTTCCAGCTCGGCCGCAACGGGCTCTTCATATGCGACGGGTGCTGGTGTGAGTGGCGCGGGCTCAGGCGTCGCTTCGGGATGAAGCGCATGGGCAATGTCCTGATGGGACTCGCCAAGATTTGTTATCTCAGTACTGAGCGCCTCAGCGCGGCTGCCGAGATCGGCTGCTTCGCGGCCGAGGGAATCGGCCCGTGCGCCCAGGTTGCGCACATTTTCTGCCAGGGACCGGAAAAGGTGGTCGCTTTCGGCAAGCTGGGCATCGCGCACAGCGATTTCCTGTTCAAGCGTCGTGCGCGTTTCTTCCAGGGCGCTGACACGGCTTGAGGCTTCCGACGAAATCTTTTCACGAGACGCTTCCAGTTGTTCGATCTCGCTGCGCAGGGCGCCTTCGCGCTGCGCGATCTCCGAGCGCAGAGCGCCCTCACGTTCTGCAAGCTTGCCTTCGTATTTCCTTGAGACGTGGTCAGATGCTTCGCTGAAAGCGGCGGAATGAACGTCCTGCTCGATGCGCTCTGTTGTTACCCGTGCCGCCCGGGCCCAAAGCATGGGCGCCAGGGCCAATGATGCCAGGATGGCGATCAACATGCCCAGAAGGATCAGCATCAGTGCTTCAGCCATTATGTATACTCAACCCCAGCTTTGCGGGCCCGGCGCCATCAGCCCAAACATCACCTGCAGACCCGCGGCTGAAAGACATTGCAACCGGCGTCCTGCACCCCAAATACCGAAGGGGAGCTTCCTGGCGCGCCCCTGCCGGAAAAGACTGCCAAAAAGGCAGGAAAGTTGCCACCACATTGGCAAAACACCGTTAAACTGGAGCCATGAGCGATACCCACCACGAATTGGGACCTACACCATCTGGACAATCGGATGCCCCCCTTGTGGCTGAGCCACCCTTGGCAGATATGGAACCTGTGGATCCGTTGGGTGATGTTGAATGGTACGAGGATGGCGGCCGCAAGGCTGCTCTGGGTGCCTGGGCGGGGGTTGCCGTGATCAGCTACGCGGCCATGCAGCTGACGGGCTATTTCGCTGATTGGCCCTTTGTTGCGCTGGTTTCCGGCGCCGTCGGCTATTTTTGCGTGCGCGGCGTTGCGGTTGTGCTTGCAGAACTCAAGCGGCGCTCAGACCGTGCCTGAATGCGGCGTGAACAGGCGAACAAAATAGCGGTTCCTTCGTCGCCCGATATTGTTGCGCTGTCGTAAGACTTGCGTTCAACTCTGTATGCAAACTTTTTGTGACAGAGGGGAATATTTTATGTCGTTTACACCATCATTTGGCATTGCGGCTGCGGCTGCAGTTGGTTTGGCTTTCGGCGGCGTGGCGCTGACCGGCCCGGCACAGGCCGACGAATACGAAGAAGTCATCATCGAGGAAACCTACGAAGAGGAAATCATCGAAGAGACCTATGAGGAAGAGGTCATCGAGGAAACCTACGAAGAGGAAATCATCGAGGAGACTTACGAAGAAGAGACCATCGAGGAAACGAACTAAGCGTAGGACTACGAGAGCCCGCGTCCCAACGGATCGTTTTCTGGAGGGGGCCCTGATGCCATTGCATCAGGGCCCCTTTTTGGGTGATAGACGTGGGCATCCGTGAAGGATGCGATCTGGGGGCGATGGTTTGGTTCAAACAGGACTTTTTGTCTGCATCAATGCAACGGCACACAGGTGTGGCGTAGCGGTGTTGGTGTGCGGACTGTGCATGACGGGAGCCGGATCTGTGGCGATGGCACAGGACGGCAGCTTCTTTACCGACGACGTTTTCATTGAGGAAGACGTGATGATCGAGGGAACTTTCGAATCGGGATTTGTGACCGAGACATATGAGGAGTCGATTGAAGAAGACGGGGAAACTGACTCCGCGAACCAGGAAGACACGCAGCCGGACGACTAGGTGTGTCTTCGGTTTCAGGCCAAGAAAAACGCCGACCCCCTGGTGAGGGCCGGCGTTTTCAGTTTTAGGGGTAGTCAAGTCAGAACGGTAGAATCCGACGCTCTCGCGTGTAACTCAGGTACCCCACATTGGCGCCTGCCCGCAGGCCAGCGCCTGCCCGCATCGGAGCCAGGATCACATCACCGGCCTGCTGATAATTCACGCCTACACCGCCGATGACATAAAGCGATCCTTCAACGCCAGGAAAGCGGCGATATATGCCGTCAACATTTGGCAGGTTGTAAACCAGCGTAAACACCTTTGAGGCATTGCCGCCGATATCCCATCCGATGGATGGGCCCTGCCAGTAGACCTTCTGGACCCGGCCAGGTTTCATGTGGATGCTGCCACTGCCATAGCGCAGCCCGACCCCGATGGCGCAGGCACCCTCTTCGCCAGCGATATAGGCGTTCGGGCGTCCCTGGTCTTCAAAGACCTTGCTGACAGCTTTCGCCATGTCTTCTGATACATCTCCGAAGAACCCGCGCACGGCCTGAACGATTTCGTCCTCGGAGTAGGTGCCATCATCTGCGGCTGCGGATGGGGTGGCGACCAAAACCAGAGCTGTGAACAGCAATGCGGTCAACAACCCCACAGGCAGAGCACCTGCAGATTTAAATGATGTCACTGTGTGGCCGAACTGTTGAAAGTATGTCTTTTCCAGAAAGGTCATGAGCTTCTCTCTGCGTGCTTGGTGATGTGAAAACTAGCGCGCGATTGGCAGTGCTATTCCGACGAAGGCAGACCGAACAAATCAGATGGTGTGCCGGACTCCTCAGGCGCGGGTGCCTGTGCGGCCGGTGTCTGAATAGAGGGCGCGTTTGGGTCGAGCACTTCTTCTGGACACGGGAAACCGCGTTCAATAATGGCAGCGATCACGGTGAATGCCGGTGTTGTTTCGAGGTCCGGCTGTTCCTTGCGTAGAGTGCTTAGACGTTCTGCGATGGCGCTCAGTTTGGGCTGTTTGTCGACCTCAATGCAGAATTGGCCTTGGGGCATCAGCTCCGGGGGGGCCATAAGCACGTGAAGCGCGCCGGCGACATACCCGGCGCAGAATGCAGACTCTTCTTCGGAGGGGTTGTCACAGAAGTTGTCCACCAACTCTTTGGTTGACACCCATTGCGCGTTGGCTGGCTGAGGCAGAATGAAAAGAGCCGCAAGGGCCGCTGCTAGCGCAAAGGTCGGCGCCGACCCTGCTACCGACACGCTGACGCACCAGACTTTTGCGGTGCGGCTCATTGATGACAGGATATTCATGATTTTTGCTTCCTCAGTTCCCGATGCGTGCTTCGGCATGCTTGGATATCGGCTTATGCCCCAGTTGACGAAAGAGTACCCATGGGCCCACAGGGCGGTCTCAGTGCATCTCTTGCATCTGTGATGCTTCTATATGTCTTCTCGATATCGTGCGGGCGGCGTCTTGTACATGCCGGATTTGTGCATGAGGTAAATGTCATGTTCAGTGCCTAGCTATGGGTTCGGGCATCAATAAGGCAGATGTGAATTTCGACCATGACACTGCAGTCTGATCAGACCACGCAACAGGACAGCGCCCCAGGCGGCGCGACAGAGGCGAAGCGCCCGTTCTGGCGCCGTATTCGCTGGTGGGTGCTTGGTGTGCTTGTGGTGCTGGGCCTTGGAGGTGCTGCTGCGATCCAGTTTCTGCCGGTACTTGCCCGGCCGGTTGTGCAGTCCGTAGCCGCCGACCTGGGTCTTGCGGGACTGGATCTCCAGTTTGATGAAATCGGCTGGCGCCGGGCAGTACTTCGTGATGTGACCGTGGGTCAAGACGCTGACGGCCTCGCGGATTTGTCTATCGGCCGCGTTGAGCTGACCTACACACTCCCTAGTTTGGTTGCTGGTCGGGTAGGGACACTAAGGCTCGTAGACGCAAAGCTGCGTGCCAGCGTGAATGAACAAGGGCTGGATGTTGGCGCGCTTTCCCCCCTTATCGACACTATCCTATCCTCACGTGGAGAGCCCGTTGCGGCGGGGGCAACGTCCATGCCGTTCGACCGGATAGACGTTGGCGCCGCTACCGTGCACGTGTTGACCCATGAGGGCGATGTTGAGGCATCGCTAGAGGGCGTATTGGAGACCGGAGACGGTGCCTCAGGACTCAAAGCTGCGTTGGACATTGGGGTGACCGGTGATCTTGCCCGTGGCAGTGGACGTGTTCAGGTTGACCTGGGCGATGCTACGCAAGCTGTTCGGTTCTCAGATGTTGATCTGATGAGTGACCATGCGCTGCTCCCTGCCGTGATTTCTCTCAAACAGACTGGCGGTAGTGTTCGTGTTGATGCTGAAGGTAGTTTGGACGCTGAGCTTAAAGGTGAGGTTGCGGTCGTCGCTGATCCTGCTCGCCCACTGCCGATAGCCGCCGCTCAAGCCCCGTTGGATATAAAGTTGCAGATTGGATCTGCCCGTCAGGCAGGCGCAGTTGCCATGGCAGGCTGCGCTCCGCTAAAGGTTTTGGCCGCGAGGGATGCTGGTTGGTCTGTCGGAGATATCACTCTTTGTGCGGATGATAGTAAACCACTCCTCAGCGTCGATTTCACCAGCGGCTCCATGGTGGTTGAATCCGATTTTGATGTGATGCCGGCACGCGTGACGTTGGGGGCTCTGCTCCAAGGCGTGATGCCGGGCATCAGCGTTGATGTCCGTCAGCGGACCGACAGTCAGCTCATCATCAAGACAGATTTTTCCGGTGGCAATCTTTCCCTGCCCGAGCAGGCTTTGCAGGTCTCTGAAATCAACGGCGGCGTGACACTGTTACCAGACGGGGCGGGGCAGTTGGGTCGACTTGAAATCGTCTGTATGCAGGTGAGGGACACATCGGCGGCTCAACGATTTGCGCCCGTGGT
>JBHJJF010000049.1:0-15126 GCA_050042885.1 Candidatus Phaeomarinibacter sp. | reverse complement strand
GATGTTGTACCGTTGGCAGATTGAACAGACCCGCCGGCTCCCGTGAGATCACCATCCGTGCCTGAGACGGTGACACCGTCAGGCCCGATGACATTACCCACATCACCCGCACCCAGGGTTGAAACCACACGTACCGACGTCGTCGCCGTGACGTCATCAACATCAATGCCATTGGTGGCATCAATTGAAACACTCCCGGCCGTGGCCGTTACTGCAATGCCGTTAACCGGACCAATTGTGGCGTCAATATCGATGCTGGTTGCCGTCAACGCGCCTGACAGGTTCACCTGATGCGCATCAATGTCCACCGCGCCCACTGCGGAAACATTGTTGGCGCCCCCGCCCGTTGCGGTCAGATTTGCCGGACCGGTCGTCACCTGCACGGCGCCATTGGTCCCAGTAAGGTCAACATCTGTGCCCGAAATGTCCGCCTGGGTCACCGCCGAGACGTCGCCTACATCAACAGCGCCCGTAGACGAAACCACACGCACAGACGTTGTCGCGGACACGTCATCCACATCGATATCACCCGTCGCATCAATGGCAACCGAGCCGCCTGTCGCGGTAACGCCCGTGGCGGTGACGGTTCCGGCATCAGCATCAATATCGACGGACGCGCCCTGCACCGTTGTCGCCGAAATCTGATTGGCCGTCAGCGTGACGCCCGTTGCGGCCTGGATCGCTTGAAGAACGGCATTGCCCGCATTGGCAACAATAGACACCAGACCGCCTGTCGAGATGATGGATCCATTGGTCGATGCATTGCCGGTCGTGGCATCAATGGTGATGTCGTCGGTCGCAGAGGTATTGCCGCTTAACGTGACCACGGTGCCGTCAATATCGAGCGCGCCGTTGGACGAGATATTGTTTGCGCCCGCCCCGGTTGCTGTCAGGGATACCGTGCCCGCCGAAGCAACTACATCCCGATTGGTGCCGGTAAAGTCGATGTCAGTGCCGGAGATAGTGACACCTGAAGGGCCTGCGACGTCACCTACATCGACCGCACCGCCGGTCGAAGTGACGCTCACTGTTGTTGTGGCTGTGACATCTTCAATGACGATCGTGGTACCGGCATTGATGGTCACCGCCCCGGAGGTGGTGGTGACGTCATTGCCGGCGCCCGATATGAATGTGCCCGCAGCGATGGCGACATTGCCGCCCGCACTTATCTCCTCGGAGAGCGAAACCGACGTCTGGGCATCAATATCCACGGCCCCGGGTGCTGAGATGTTTCCGGCTGCGGAGCTTGCCGTAAGGCCCACCGATCCGGTGGTGGAGCGAACAATGCCTGAGGTACCGGTGAGGTCGATATCGGACCCGAAGACACCAACGGTACCCACCGCCTGAATGTCCCCCACATCAATGTCGTCGGTCCCGGAGACCGGACCGCCAATGCTCACTCCGGCGGCGGAGCTCACGTCATCCACATCTACAGTGCCCGTCGCATCCAGCACGATGGCACCGGTGGTGGATGTGAAGTTGTTTGCGGTCAACGCGCCATTGTCGGCATTGACATCGAGGCTGGTGCCGGTTGTGGCCCCTGCCAGGGTTACGACGTCACCATCAAAATCAATGGCACCAGCAGCAGAAATGTTGTTTGTGCCGCCGCCGGAAGCAGTAATGGAGACCGTGCCGCCAGAGGACTGCACTGAGCCGCCGGTACCCGTTAGATCGACATCCGTGCCCGAGACTGTGATCCCTGTCGGACCTGTCAGATTGCCCACATCGACCGCAGCGGCAGAAGACACAACCCTGACCGTCGTCGTGGCGGAAACATCGTCGGCATCCACATTGCCCGTTCCATCGATAGCGACCGAGCCTGCCGAAGCCGTAACCCCGTTGGTTGTGACGGTGCCATTGTCCGCATCAATGTCAATCGTTGTGCCGGTTATTGGCCCTGAAAGCGCGACCGCATCACCATCAACATCAATGGCCCCGGTCGCGGAGATGTTGTTGGCGCCGCCGCCGGAAGCCGTCACAGAAACCGTGCCACCGGTTGACTGGAGCGAACCGCCGGTGCCAGTCAGGTCAATGTCCGTGCCCGAAAGGGTGATGCCGCCTGGCCCGGTCACATTGCCGACATCAACCGCCCCTGTGCTCGACACCACCCGGGCGATACCGGTAGCAGTGGCTGTGACATCGTCCACGTCAATGTTGCCGGTCGCGTCGATTGTGACGCTGGTGCCAGTAGCAGTGAGGCCGTTAGCCGACACCGTCCCGTTGTCAGCATCAATATCAATTGAGGTGCCGGTCACCGTGCCGGACAGGGCGACACTGTCACCATCGATGTCGATTACGCCGGTGGACGAAATATTGTTGGCACCGCCGCCTGATGCCGTCACGGAGACAGCGCCTCCGGACGACTGAACGGACCCGTTGGTCCCGGTCAGGGCCACATCCGTTCCGGATATCGAGACACCAGTGGTACCGGAGACATCGCCCGCATCCACTTCGCCGGTCGTCGAGACAATCCGCGCTGTGGTGGTCGTAGCGGCGACATCGTCAACGTCAATGTTGCCCGTCGCATCAATGGCAACACTGGTGCCGGTTGTCGGCCCTGACAAGGTGACAGTTGTGCCATCCACATCAATCGCCCCGGCGGAAGAAATATTGCTCGCACCGCCGCCCGACGCTGTCACGGACACCGCTCCAGCGGACGACTGAACGGACCCGTTCACACCGGTCAGATCAACATCCGTACCGGAAACGGTGATACCCGTCGTACCCGAAACGTCCCCCACATCGACATCAGCGCCACTGGACACAACGCGCGCCGTCGTGGTCGCCGACACATTGTCCACGTCAACCGCACCAACACCGTCAATGCTGACAGATCCACCCGTCGCAGCAACACTGTTTGCGGTGACGGTTGCCGTCGAGGCGTCAATGTCGACGCTTGTCCCGGTTAGCGCTCCCGACAACGATACGCTTAGCGCATCGATATCAACGGCGCCTGTGGCCGAGATGTTGTTCGCTCCACCTCCGGATGCGGTTATGCTCACGCTGCCGGCAAGTGCCTGCGCGGACCCGTTTGTCCCTGTAAGATCGACGTCCGTGCCGGACACAATCACGCTTCCGGTGGTGCTGGCGATATCGCCCACATCAACCGCACCGGCGCTCGAAACCGCCCGCGCCGCCCCATTGGCTGACACATCATCCACATCCACGTTGCCCACAGCGTCAATCGTGACAGAGCCGGTGGAAGCAGTGATGCTATTGGCCGTCACCGTCGTGGTATCGGCATCAACATCAATCGACGTGCCGGTTACGGACCCTGAGAGCACAACCGCGTTGCCATCAATGTCGATGGCACCTGTGGCGGAGATATTGTTCGCTCCACCGCCAGACGCTGTTACCGAAATGGTACCGCCGGTCGATTGCAGCGATCCACCTGTACCGGTCAGATCCACATCTGAGCCCGAAATGGTGATGCCCGTGGTGCCGGTCACATTACCCACGTCGACAGCACCAGCGCTCGACACGACGCGCGAGGTCATCGTCGCAGAGACGTCATCAACGTCAATATTGCCTGTTGCGTCTATGGCGGCAGACCCAGCAGATGCTGTGACCGCATTGGCTGTCACCGTCCCGTTATCAGCATCGATATCTATCGAGGTCCCAGTCAGCGGACCGGAGATAATCACCGAGTCCCCATCGATATCGACCACCCCCGTCGACGATACATTGTTTACTCCACCACCACTGGCCGTGAGGCTCACGGTGCCTGCGGTCGAGTTGATAGACCTATTGGTCCCGACAATGTCGATGTCCTGACCCGTAAGGGTGATGTTCCCGGCTGCCTGAAGGTCACCTGTATCAATGCTGCCGTTCACAGCAGACATGCTGATGGCGCCGGTTGTGGCGTCAAAGTCGCCGCTGGCAGTGATGTCGCCCGTCGTCGCTGTCAGGGAGACGTTGGCGGTACTGCTCATTCCACCGCCGGAACTCAAAGGTCCGGCATTTGTACCGATGGTGACCGCAGTACCTATTGCCGTCGCCGTGCCCGGCGCGACGATGGTCATGTTGTCAGTCTTGACCGCATCTGTTGCCGTCGCCCCAAGCACGCCACCGGTTAGGTCAACGCCCCCAAGCAGCATGACATCACCCGAGAGCGTGCCGACGTCCTGCGCCTCGACGAGGCCTTCCATGTTGAGGAACGCTCCACCCCCAACGCGCGCCGCATCGGCAATCACCCGGCCACCGATGGCACGACCGGTGGATGTCTGATGAACCACATCACCGCCGGCAGCAGCCGTGCTCGACGCACCGTCGATGATGAAATCGGTCACCAGCAGTTCGTTGAAAGCCGTGCCATTGTTGCGCGCCGTGCTGGCAAACTTGATGCGGAAGGCCTCCGCCCCGCCCAGCAGCACATCGCCATGGGAAGACGTCAGGTCACCGGCATTGCTGACCATGGGCGCCACCAGCGCCAGCAGGCCGGTGGTATCGAGATCGGCGCCATTCGCAACAACAATGGCACCCGTGCCACCGGCATCGGTAAAGGTAAACGTGCCTGTCGTCGGATCGGTTGCCATGAAGGTGGCGGTATCAATATCCGCGGTTGTGGCCAGCAGCGCGCCGACGTCCACATTTGCGTTGGCCCCGAATGCGACGCCCGCCGGATTGAGAATCCACACATGCCCGTTCGATTGCAGAATCCCGTCAATGGTGCTTTGCGCCAGAGGCCCGGTCACTTTGTTCAACGCAATTGACTGATTGTTGAGCTGGTTGAAGAGGACGGTGTCCCCATTGTCGATATCGAAACTGTCCCAGGTAATGACGGTTCGCGGATCTGTCCCGGTGTTCACCGTAATGTCGCCGCCGGACGTGACAATACTGCCGCCTTCGCCACCCGCCACAATGGTGCCGTTAGTCGGCGTGGCGATGGCTGGTGTTGCCGCCAGCGCCAAGACCGAAACCCCGCTCAACAGGCGGGCAAGCCAGTTAAGACGACCCGTCATCCATCGCCTCCCGCGAAAGCCATGAGGTCCGAGACGGCACCATACGCGTCCTTGGCCACCTGGCCTATATTCGTGGTCAGCGAAAACAGCAATCGCTCGCTGGGAACGCCTTCGCCTTGGCCACGCGGTTCACGCATAGGTTTGGCGTAGACAAACTCAGCGCGCGCATATTCATCAATGGTGACCCGCATGCCCATGCCGGACGACGCCAGGGTGTGTTGCGCAATGGCAGCCTGATCGCGGTTCCAATACTCACCCACATCCAGAAAGCCGAAAAACTCCACGTGCGTCCGATCGTTGAAAGGACGGTGACCCAGACCCGTGAGCTCAACGGACCCGGCAATTGCGGCATCACCCGTGGCCGACCCCGGATCGTAACCGCGCACAATGGTGTAGTTGCCGAAGGTGAATTCCTCGACCGCCATCAAAGGATCACGCGCGTGCTGGCCCATGCCGCGGAGGTCAAGGCGGAAAGTCTGGAAAGTAGGCGTCCTGATGTTGGTTTCCGCCAGCAGAGACCAGGCGTTGGGACGGGCTTCCGGCCGGGCAAGGTTGGGTTCGCCCCGCTTGCTTGCCCCCATGATGCCGACGCCCTTGCGCGCCTCGATCCAGGTGTCCGCCTTGAAGCCCTTCCAGCTGAACTCGCTTTCAGCACCCAGATAGGCAACGCGTGTCTTGTCGGTGCTCAACAGTACAGTCTGGTTGAAGAGTTCGCCCTTCAGGTCCGCGTAGTCGAACCCGCCATACAGATCGACCAGATTTGTGCGATCGCGGTAGATCGGGTGGCTGACTTCCACATTGCCCGTGTAACTGCGGGACGTCGCACCAAGCGTCGCGACCACACCGGTCGGCTCCGCCTCGCCATAAGTGCCATCACCCCGACCCTTCAGGCCACTGGCGGTTAGGCCACGTTCATAGGCCAACTGACCTACAAACTGTTCGCCCCATTCGCGGGTGGTGAAGAAGGAAGCCTGAAGCTCGTCGCCATAAAGCGCCAGCCCGGGCACCCGGACAAACCCGGTAATGCCCTCACGGCCCAGAGCCTCGGAGCCCCAGTTATGCACGTTCACCAGAAAGCGCGGCTCTTCTCGTTTCGCTTCCGCAATGATCCTCATGGTGCCGGGCCCCTGCGTCCCGCGCGCCAGGGACTCATTGGCGTTAAGACCAGGAACGTCCGACTGGGCCGCAATGGTTTCTTCAACCGTGGCCACCGGAACCGGCCCCAGATTGTTCAGTTTGGCAAGTTGTACTTCAGCCTGCCGCTTTGCGGTTGGCGAGTCCCCCAGGACAACAACACCCTCGATCTGCCCTTCGACCACCTGAAGGGTGATAATACCATCCTCCACCCGCTGCGGCGGCAGCACGACGCGGACATAGGGATACCCTTCGTCGCGGAAAATCATCTCCATTCCGGTGGCAATGCCGCGCAGATCTTCAAGGGTTACGTCCTGACCCACCAGCCCGACGGCGGCTTCCATGAGCATTTCGTCGCTGACCGCGGTCGCTTGCGGGAGGGCGCTCATGCGAACGAGAGCGATCTGTTTCAGCGAAAGACGGGGCGCTTCTGGGGCTACTGCTGGACCGGGTGTGCCTTGCACTGCAGCGGCAAGGCGGGCCTGCTCCGACGGCGGCACCGTCGTCGCGCCAGAAGTAGCCTGCGGTGACTGCAGAACCGCACATCCGCCAGCCAGCCCGGCCCAAAGGACCACAAGCGCCAAATAGGCAAAAGCCCGCACGAAAAAGTGCCCCCCAAGGACAAAGGCAATGCAATGAAATGCATCAAGTGCAAGAGCCAGACCGCCCACCCCAATGGGGCAGCCAGGCGCATGTGCCTTCCTAGGGGCAAAATCTAGAGGTTTTGGGGCCGGGCCACACTGAAAAAGTTACCAATTTCTTAACGTTGTCCCGAATGGATACAATTCAGCAGTGTTGGATGTTTAGCTATCTGACCCGTTTTGGCTCAGGTCACTGTGTTCGATTTCCTGTCACGAACTTTGGACAACCACCAGAACTGGCCAAGCGCGTCACCAAACCTTCACGAAATGACACTGTAACGACACTCGCGTGACAGGTTGAGACACCGCTATATTCCGCTCCTCAACGGAGTGTGAAGTACGGGGAACATGAATGCTCGACGCATTGAAGAAACTATTCACCGGCGGGGACCTGCCTAATGAGAGCACCGTAGCCATCGGGCTTTTGCTTGAAGTCATCCGCATGGATGACGACTTTGATGCCGCCGAGCGCGCTGCTGTTTCTCGTCTTGTGGCACGGCGGTTTGGAGGTACCGAGAACGAAGCCGCCAAGCTGATCGAGGATGCCGCTGAAACCAGCCGCACCACTTATGATGACAACCAACTTCTCAAGTCCATCAACGCCGGTTATTCACTGGAACAGAAGACGGCATTGATCGAAATGCTTTGGGAAATTGCCCTCGCAGACGGCGAACTCCACCGATTTGAAAACCATGCCATTCTGGCTATTGCCAACCAACTTGGCATGGGACAGGCCGAACTCGATGCGACCAAAGCCACCGCGAAGGCACGTCTTGCGGCCTAGCCAACAACAATCCTTAATGACAACTAGCTTGCATTAATGCTTTGTGTGACGGCTGAGCGGGCCTGATCCACAACGCTTTCGCGCCACTCAGCGCTATCGGGATAAAAGGCGTCGCGCATTTTCTCTTTAACCGCAGAGGCACTCGGTCCCGCCGGATCATCATGGGCATGAAGCCAATTGTCCCATCGCAAGGCCCCGAGGACGGAAACAGGGTCCTGTGTGCCATATTCCAAGGCTATACCAGCGGCGTCGATCTCGGCCCCTGACGCTTCAAAGAAAGCACCGCCGATATCGCCTGCGACTACAGCAGACACACTTTCCCCGCCGCCCAGATCTGTCACATCTGCGCCCCAGGTCTTCTGTGCTCTTTGCACGGCAACAAAGTTGCCCAGCCCAAGTTTCTCACCATGGCCGAACGGACCAAGGCCGGTATGAATATCTATGAACCGAAACCGCCGCACCGAAACCGCAAGATTTTCCATAATATCGCGGATCATCCTGTTGGACCATGATGCCGAGTTGCCGCCAAAGAAGAGCCCATCGGCACACCTGTACTGTCCGCCACTGACTGCCTGCCGAAACGCGTCCATCCCATGGCCGCCGATCCAGTTCAGCACCTCACCATCCCAGTGATCAGGCCTCTCCCCATAGTCTGCAGGCGCAATCAGTGGGTGGATTGCCTCATAGGCCGAACTGTCCGGATAGGGCGCCGCGTGATCCACAAAATTCCGGTTGAGGTCGATATTGTTCTCATTCACACGTCGCTGGTGTGAAAATCCATATGGGTTCACCGCATGCACCAGCACCACCCGTGTCTGATCTGGCAGGACATCAAACACGCCATCTCGCATCAGCGCGATCTGGCATCCCGAGCCGCAATACCCTTCGATCCCGTGGGTGCCGGAGGTGACGAGCAGCACATTGGGAGCATCCGCAGGTCCCTTCGAGGCGACATCTGAAGACAGCACCTCCCCGTCGCGCCCCTTGGCATGGGGATTTTCCCGCACCTCAAGCGAAAAACCTGCTGCCTCACAGAACGATCGGAACTTGCTGCGTGCCTCCGCGTAAGAAACCGAAAAACAGTCATGAATATCCGTGCCGCCAAACCGGGGCACGTTCTAGCTCCATGCCGGACGCGGTGTCACGATCGGCCAGCGGGGGCTGAAGCGGTCAAACAGGCCCGCCAGTTCCGCGAAGGCCAAAGCCTCGCCGTCGATCTCCAGCTTTCCGTCGCCCATCAAGGTGGCGGCATCCTTGATCTGCAACATCAACAGCTTGAAATCGAGGGTGGCCAGTTTGAGTGTCGCTGTGGGTGAAGGATTGGAGCGGTTCGGGAAGTAGTTGAGCACACAGTTCTCAAGGGTCAGTTCGTAGCTTTGCTTGGTGTCTGTGAACTCGAAATTGAAGGCGTAAGCCTTGCCGTCCGCCTTGGGACCGTTGAGACGCACCGCCATGGCCTGAAACAGGTTCTCAAGCGGCATTCCCGCTGCCATGCCTTCGCTCACCTGCAAGGGCCGGCTTTCCGGCACCCCGTGGCGCAGTTCCAGCGCCCCGCACAGATAGAAGTTCCGCCACGGTCCGGATTCCGCCTGATAGCCGAGCTGCTCCAGCGCGTCAGCCGCCAGCAGCTTGGCATCGGTATTATTTTCATCTGCCATTATGACGTGGTTGAGGACCTCCGCCACCCAGCGGTAGTCACCCTCTTCAAACGACTGCCGTGCCTGAGCGATCACATTGTCAGCGCCCCCCATGAACTTGACATAGCGGACTCCGGCCGCCGTCGGCGGGTGAGGAAACAGATTGGCGGGATTGCCGTCGAAATGGCCGAGATACTTGACGTACACCGCCTTGGCGTTGGCCGCCAAAGCGCCGTAGTAGTCCCGGTTATAGAACTCCTTCGCCAGCGATGGGGGCAAGCGCAGCTGTTCCGCCACCTCTTCTTTGTTGTAGCCGAGGTTGGCCAGTCTCAGTGACTGGTCATGCACATACTTGTAGAGGTCGCGCTGCTTCTTGAGATAGGCAACGGCCCGTTCGCGGCCCCAGATCGGCCAGTGATGCGAGGCAAACTCCACTTCCAGCCGGTCGCCGAAAAGATCAATGCTTTCATTGATTTGTGCCGCCCAGGCGAGAGCATCACGCACCTGCGCTCCGCGTGGCGTATAGACATTGTGCATGTGGTGCGAGGTGATCTCGGACATGCACAGCGCCTTGAATTGCGGGAAGTAGAACACCATTTCCGCCGGCGCTTCCGTTCCCGGCGTCATCTGGAATTCGATCTCGATGCCGTCCAGCACCCGGGTTTCGCCTGTCTCACAGACAAGATCATTGGGCTCGACAAATCCTGTCGTCCCCATGGAGAGCGCCGCACCAAGACCGGTGGTCAGAAAGGCCTTTGGATCAGGTTTGAGCAGATTGCCATACATATAGGTGGCACGGCGCTGCATGACCGGGCCTGCCAGAACGTTCTCGGAGAGAGCTTCATGAGTGAAGCCTTCCGGCGCCACCAGCGGAATCTTGCCTGACGCGACGTCCGCAGGGTCCACGACGCCGAGCGTCCCCGCGAAATGGTCCGCATGGCTGTGGGTGATGATGATGGCTGTCACCGGCCGCTCCCCCAGTTGCCGGTTGGCCAATGCCAAGGCCGCGGCAGAGGATTCAGATGACGTCAGAGGGTCGATCACCACCCAGCCTGTGTCCCCCTTGATGAGGGTCATGTTGGCAATGTCGAAGCTGCGTACCTGATAGATACCCGGCACCACCTCATAGAGACCGTGATTCAACCCATTGAGTTGCGCCATCCGCCAAAGGCTGGGATTGGCCGTTGCCGGCGCCTCTCCTTCCAGAAATTTGACCGCCTCAAGGTCATAGGTTGTCTTGCCATCGCCTTCGCGCGTAATCGTGATGGGGTCGATGGTGGCGATGAATCCACGACCGGCATCGTCAAAGCTCCGACGGTCTGAAAAATCCAGCACACCGTCGAGGACCGCCGCATTGGCGGCAGCGGTCGCAGCACTCGCATCCTTTAAATTTGTGTCGGACATTTCATCTCTCCCCTGTATGTATTCGAGCTGCCGCATGATTGTTGGCGGCGCACGATCTGTCATTTTCTGACAGTATGCGCGACCCTTTGTGTCCACGCCATGAGTTTGATGACAGACATTAGCGAACCACCCAAAAAATCGTCGCCACTGAAGTTCATTTGGCAGTTTATCCGCGATCCCAAAAGCGTCGGCGCCATAGCCCCATCGGGAGCGGTCCTGTCAGGCAAGATGGCAGCAGGTCTGACCCGCCAATCCAAGGTATTAGAACTAGGCGGTGGAACCGGCACCCTCACACGCGGGATCGCAGCCGCTGGTGTGGAGGGCGGCAACCTCACTGTGATCGAGATGAACCCTGACTTCATCCGCTCGCTCAAGCAGCAGTTCCCCGGCGCGCGGGTCATTGACCATTCCGCTTTCGAGATTGAAAACCTCCCGGACGAGGTCAGCGAACTGGACGCTGTGATCAGTGGCCTGCCACTGGTCAACATGTCCCGCGACAATCACCGCGCCATCATGCGCGGCGCATTCACGCGTCTGAAGCCCGGCGGATGCTACCGGCAGTTCACCTACCGACCGCGCTGCCCAATTGGCGACGACGTGATGCAGGAATTCGGCCTCAAGGCAACGTATGAGGCAATGGCCCTGCGCAACATCCCGCCGGCCTTCGTCTATCGGATTGAGCGGGCCTAGACGCCGCGTGCCTTAAAGAACGCAGCCAGCTTCGCCGCCAGCTCATCCTGCTTGGTGGACGAGAAGAAATGTCCACCCGTATAGGTATGAACGTCAGGTTGTTCATAATTGCTGATCGCCGCTTCCACGGTCGATGGCAGTATCTCCGGGTCATCCGTCGCGTACACGAACTGAACCGGTATACCCGCTTTGCCGATGGCCACATGGTCATCCAGACGGCTCGACATGGCATCATCGGTCAGCATGGACATCAGCATACGCTGCGTCCCTTCAACCTCGAACTGTGTCTTGAAGTGATCAACAACTCGACGCTGCTCTTCCGTTTCAACACCAAAGCTCTCACCGCGATCGATGATCGCCGGGACCAACAGTAGCCGCCCCATAATCGGCCTGATGATTGGAAGGCTCGCCACTTGCAGAAAAGTACTGCGCGGCGCCTCGATCAGCGGCACCTGAAACCCGAGACCCTTGACACGTTCCGGGTGCGCAGCAGCAAACCGTGCAATCACAGCACCACCAAAAGAAACACCATAGAGTGCAGCACCATCGATCTGCAGGTGGTCCAGCAGGCCAAGCAACTGCTCGCGCATCAAATCAATGGATAAATCCGTATCCGGACGGTCCGAGAACCCACGGCCATACTGGTCATAGGCAATGACCCGATAGCCTGCATCCAGAAACGGCTGGTAATAAGCTTCGTAAGCGACAGACCCGAGCGTTGCCCCATGCACGATCACCAGCGGCACCGCATCCCTCGGACCCAGGTCCTTGTAGGCCGTGACACCCGATGCCAGGGCGACGGTGTTGTAGCCCGAGTCCGCACGGAACTGTTCCGCCGTCATGGTTTCCCGGTTCGCCGACACATAGGCAATAGCAACGCCCAAAACGGCCAATGCCAGAATGCCGATAATCCAGTACTTCCACATATGAAACTCCTTGGCGGGCAGCCGCGTTAGGTCAACATCTCAAGTGCAACAGCCGTGGCTTCGCCACCGCCAATGCAAAGAGACGCGACACCTTTTTTCTGACCCCGGTTCCGCAGGGCATTGATGAGCGTAACCATGATCCGGGCACCGGATGCACCCAGCGGGTGGCCAAGTGCGCATGCACCGCCATTCACGTTTACCTTGTCATGGGGCAGACCAAGATCATGCATCGCCGCCATAGCAACCACGGCAAAGGCATCATTGCCCTCAACCAGCTCTACGTCCTCCGTTGACCACCCTGCGCGGTCTATGACCTTCCCAATGGCTTTGACTGGTGCCGTCGTGAACCACTCAGGCGCATGAGAATTTGTCGCGTGAGCCCGCACAGCCGCAATGGGCTTGAGGCCCCGCCTCTCCGCTTCCGACCGGCGCATCATGACAAAGGCCGCAGCCCCGTCCGAGATCGAGCTGGAGTTGGCCGCCGTCACCGTTCCATCCTTGCGGAACGCCGGCTTGAGGTTGGGGATTTTTTCAGGTGATGCCTTGAACGGCTGTTCGTCGGCAGAGATTGTCGTTTCGCCCTTGCGGGTCTTGATGGTGAGCGGCGCGATCTCGCCGTCAAAGCTGCCATCCTCATTGGCCGTCTTGGCCCGCTTGAGGCTTTCAATGGCGTATGCATCCTGCGCTTCGCGGGTGAATTGGTACTTCTCAGCCGTATCTTCTGCAAAAGTCCCCATCGCCCGGCCTTCTTCATAGGCATCTTCAAGGCCGTCCAGGAACATGTGATCCTTCACCGCCCCATGACCGATGCGCATGCCACCGCGTGCATTCGGCAGAAGGTAAGGTGCATTGGTCATGCTCTCCATGCCGCCAGCGACGACGATGTCAGCAGACCCCACCAGGATGCCGTCATGGGCCAGCATTGCTGCCTTCATGCCTGACCCGCAAACCTTGTTGATCGTGGTGGCGCCCGCTTCATCAGGAATGCCCGCACGGCGGGAGGCTTGACGCGCCGGCGCCTGACCGGTGCCGGCTGGCAGTACTAGCCCCATGATCACTTCGTCGACCTGGTCTGCCTCAAGGCCGGCATCTTCCAGCGCGGCCTTGATGGCATGGGTGCCCAGATCAGGCGCGGTGACACCAGACAATTCACCCTGAAACCCACCCATGGGTGTACGCTTGGCACCAACAATGACGACTGGATCTTCTTCCATGAGGCTTCTCTTTTGTCTGCAATGGTTTGCTTTGAACGGTAAATCGCTGTTCGTGCGCGGTTTTAGCGTATGGGGCAGCTGATTGAAAACGTAAAGCTGTCGTCCCGGTCAATCAGCACATGCGCCCGTTCGGGCATGTCTTCCCAGATATTCAGAGTCAGCCGCTCGTAATGCGCAACAAATCGGCGGATGGCCGCCTCATCCATAGTTGGCTTGTCAGGCTCAACAGCCGCCAGCCCCGCTTCCTGCTTGATGCGGGACTTCACAACACTCTCAATCCCCGGCACACGGATCAGAACCAGCGGATCAAGATCGGACCAGCGTGGCCAATACTCTTCAGCTAACTGATCTTGCCACCACCGCCGCCAGATGCCATGCGGATCTTCTTCGGCTTCCAGCACATTGATCGGATCGTGTGGACCCCATGGGGCCCGCGGGTGCGCGCCAACACACCAGCCTTCAAACAGCAGGATGTCAGGTCGCCCTACATATCGGGCCCACGCACTCTCGGGCAGCCGGTCATCATCCAGCTTCGAGAAAACAGGCAAACACGTTTCGTCGTTTGGACCTGCAGCCGCAAGAGTTGCAACCGAGCGGGCGTACAGACCTATGTCATGCGTTCCCGGCACCCCACGCGTCATGCACAGCGGATGAACCTCCTCGGCCAGAGTCCGTCGATCAGCGCGTGGCAGGTAGAAGTCATCGAGTGAGAGGGTCAACGCACGCTTGCCATGGCGCTCAATCTCAGTCTCAAGCGCATGAGACAGTGTCGTTTTCCCCGAGCCCTGCGCGCCGCAGATGCCAGCGACAATCACACCCGACGTCGCTGGCGCTGCGGATAGCAGCCGCTCTGCCAATGTCGGCAACAGGGCCTTAAGGCTCGGGTCAATTTGGAGTGTCGCAGATGTCACGCGACCGTCAGGTAAGCCGCAACACACATGGCGATGCCGGCAATGTAAGTCCCAAGCGCCCCGACGGCTTTGAGCACATGCGGCTTCTCAAGTGTCTTGCAGGTCAAAAACCCAATCACAGTGAGGTATCGGCTAACCGCCGCGACAATCATCGCCCAACCTACCCAGGCCGCAACATCCTGTGTCCCCAGATAGAGCATCAGGATCGCAAGGATCGGCACGAACTCGGTTGCGTTGCCATGCGCCCGCACTGCTTTGTTGAGACCACTGGTTGGGTCATCCTGTATTCCCGTGATGACATTTGTACGGCCACGCGCGATTGAGACCCAGAAACCCAAAACAAAAATCAGAAGCGCCATCGCAACAACGCAAAGAACAGCCGTGGTCATCATAAATTCCCCCTTGTTTAGGTGGCCGGTTCATCCGGCTTCACCCAAAGCCTATCATGCGGGCGGCGAGGGTCTATTGCCATAGAGCCTGTTCATTGAAGAGACCGTTCGCCAAGAGAGAAGCGTTCTGAGAGGTCCCACCCGATCCGCACCCTTATGCGCGCCGCAAAACGGCCAGTGGGAGACCACAATACCCCGTGCACATGATCATTTGAGTTCAGCGCATCAGCCGCATGTTCAAGGTAAGGTGCAGACATGTGGTGTTCACCGGTTATCGGCTCTTTATTGCACCGCGCGGCATCCATCTGGGAAGGACCAGGGCATCAGCTCCTCACAAGAAAATGTCATTTTCCCATTTTTGCGCTGGTAGCCTAGAATAATGGCTTACATGTCTACCAGGCGCCCGCACGAAACACGTGCTGCAAAACGGCGTTC
>JBHJJF010000048.1:0-8804 GCA_050042885.1 Candidatus Phaeomarinibacter sp. | reverse complement strand
ACGATCCTCAGATCCAAGAAGAAATAGACAAGCCAGTCTCAGACAAGCTCGTCCTGAGCCGTAAGCCCTAGGCTGTCTCGCGCTGAGAAGAGCCCGCGTCCCACGGCAGTTCGAGCACTGGCTCGCCCAGGAAGAACCCCTGCATGTACTCAACGCCATAAGCGCGCAGCAGGGTCACTTCGTCTTCATTGCCAACCCATTCCGCAACGACAGGAAGACCGAAGTTCTTGGCCAGATGCACAAGCGTCTGGACAAACAGCTGGTCATCCCGATTGCGCACAAGACCCTTGATGAAGGACCCGTCGATCTTGACCATGTCAACATCCAGCGCCTTGAGATTGCGGAAGGACGTGTAGCCTGCACCAAAGTCATCAATGGCAACACGGCACCCAAGATTACGCAGTTCACGGACAAATTTTGCGGATTCTTCAAGCTCGTGAAGAGCAACCGTCTCGGTAATTTCGACAATCAAACGGGATGCCAGGTCACGCCGCTCACCCACATAACCGACCATGTTCTGCAGCCAGGTGCCATCCGTCGCGGTCATGCCGGAGACATTGATGGCAAGTTCCGCCTGCGGATAGTCCTCAAGCGTCTTCATGGCCATCTCAAGCACGCGCTGGTCAATCAGGCGTACCAGCCCAAGCTTTTCAGCAACGGGAATAAACTCCCCGGCCGACACAACTTCACCATTGGAACGGCGCATCCGCAGAAGGCATTCATGCAGGTCCGCCTTACCGGTCTTGGTAGAGACGATAGGCTGATAGGCAAGGCATAAACGGTCTTCACTCAAGGCCGCTGTGATTTGATCGGCCAGTTCCACGTTGCGCCGCCGGCGGGACTCACGCTGCTCGGAAAGCTGATAAATGGCGTAAGCGCCCTGCCGTGTCGATTTGGCCGCATCCAGCACTTCCTCAGAGCGGGCAAGTGCTTCGACCGCGTTCCGCGCGCACCGTGGAATAGCCACACAGCCGACAGATACGCTGGCAGAGACAGGACCCGCGCCGGTGTCTATCACCGTCTCACGAACTGCCTGCATCAGCCGCTCGGCGGTGTAGGCCATTTCGGCTTCGCCGCAGTTCGTCAGAATGATACCGAACTTGTTGCCGGAGGCACGGCCAAGCGTATCGCTTTGGCGCAACTGGGTCTTGAGGCGTTTCGCCACCGCCACAATGACCTGGTCCGCCACATCAAAACCATATGCATCGTTGATGAGCGCAAGGTTGTCGATACCAGCCATCATGAAGGCGGCATCGCGATCAAAGCGTTCACTGAAGGCAATCGTCTGCGACAGGAGTTCCCGCAAGCGGCCCCGGTTCACATGACCCGTCAGGCCGTCATATTGCGCGAGATAGGCCAGTCGCTGTTCTTCTCTCTTGCGCGCCGTCACATTTCGGACGGTACCGACAACCCGGCCGGGACGGCCATTGCCGCCCACGAACCATGACCCGCTGTCTTCAATCCAGATGCTTTCTTTCTGACCGGAAACATCAATGGCGTATTCGCACGCAAACGTCACACCGTCACCGCGGTCCGACTTGTCGCTGGTCATAACAGCATCGTAGCGGGAGACCCCGGCATCCGGGTTTACAAGTCGGGCGTATCCACGGCCTGTTTGAAAATCCTGGGTGCCAGAAGCATCGGAAGCCCCAGCAGAGAAGATCGCCTCAACGCCATCGCTCCATGTGAGAACATCGCTTTCTATGTCCCACTCATAGATGGCAATGCCGGCAGCCTTCAATGCGGTTGATTGCAGGTTTTCGCCATGACCAGCGCTCACGCGCCTGTCGCCGGTCGAACCACCAGTGATGGTTTCAGAACCTGTCTGCCCCAGACCCTCATCACGCATCGTCAAATCAACCGCCTTCTGTCTTCAATCCGATGCGAACAGACCACGGACGCCGCACCAGAGCCGAGCATGAGTTGTCGCGAAGCCCATGGAGGCGCTTCGCTCTTCAAACAACATTGGTGAAAAGTGACACGCAGCGATTAAAAAAGACGAAACAAGCGTTGGTTTTGACGGGTTGTCAGCGGCATTCCATCCACATATCCCCACTGGCACCGCCCTTGCTTCTTAACGAGGTATGAGGATCGGACGCACCAGATTTGTACACCTGCCGCATCGCGTGAATGCAGTCGCACGTGCGCATGATGTGAACGCTGATCCGCAGAAAACGGCTATTTCCAAGAAGGCAGAAGCAGAAACCCGGCGCCCGGCGCCGGTAGCGCGCTCCCAAACAGCGCGTGTGCTGTGGCGGGAAGTCCCGGAATGGCACACTCTTCCTGGCGACCCGGCCGCAGAGAACACAAAAAGCGCCCGCGCTTATGCCCGTGCCGGTGACCTCTATGCAAAACCTGTTGCAGGCCGCATCGCCAACCAGGTCGCCTGATCCGACTGCACGTCTCCAGGACCCTAGTAGCCGATGGCAGCGCCATCCTTACGCGGGTCTGATCCGCCGGTCAGCGTGCCTTCTTCCCAGTTAATGGCAATGCCTTGTCCGCCCCCGAACGGCGGCACCGCCTCTTTAACCATATGCCCCCGCGCGGCAAGTCCATCCAACGTTGAGGCAGGCAAACCGCGCTCAATGGCCAACACGCCGTCTTCCGTCAGGAAGCGTGGGAAATCGATCGCCTCCTGAATATCCATGCCATAGGTCAGCATGTTGAGCATCACCTGCACATGGCCCATGGGCTGGTAGTGCCCTCCCATTACGCCAAACGGCATCCGGGCCTTGCCATCCTTCACCAGCATGGCCGGGATGATCGTATGCATCGGGCGCTTGTTAGGCGCTATGCAATTGGGGTGACCCTCATCCAGCACAAAGCCCGCGGCCCGGTTCTGGAACACCACACCAGTCTTTTCATCTGCAATGGTCGACCCGAAACCCTGGAAAAGGGAATTGATGAACGACACAGCGTTGCGGTCCTTGTCCACCACCGTGAGATAGGTCGTGTCCTTGTGCGGATTGTCCTGTGGTTGTGGCAGGTCCACGGCCCGCTGCGGATCAATCCGTCCTGCAATTTCATCTGCGAGGGCCTCTGACAACAAATGATCCACCGGCACATCAGCCTGATCCATGTCGGCCACATACTGGTCGCGCAGGGCATAGGCCTGCCGCGCTGCTTCAACCTGAAGATGGACGCGATCAACGCCATAAGGGTCCAACCCATCAAGACTGAGCCGCTCAAGCACGTTGAGCGCGATCAGAGCCGTAATGCCCTGGCCATTGGGTGGTATTTCCAGAAGCTCGTGCCCTGCATAAGTCGTCGAGAGGGGCGTGACATAATCAGCAGACGTGGTGGCAAAGTCCTCAAGCGTATGCAGCCCGCCCTTTGCCTTGAGCGTTGCCACCATCTGCTCGGCGATCTCGCCTTCATAGAAGCCGGACCGCCCGCGCTCGGCGATGGCCCGCAAGGTGCGCCCCAGTGCCGGACTCTTGAAGATGCTGCCAATCGCCGGCGCGTCACCTAAAGGCAGATAGAGCGCCCGGATATCCGGATCGTTCCGCAGCTGCGGCACAAGGAACATCCAGTCGATGGCAATCCGCGGCGACAGGGCGAAGCCTTCTTCCGCAAAGGCAATGGCAGGTGCCAGCACCTCATCCATGCCCAGGGTCCCATGGTCCGCCAGAAGCCTGGCCCACGCATCAATAGCGCCGGGAATGCTGATCGAGTGCACGGATGTTTCGCCGATGCGGTCCATGCCCTGCCCGACGAAGTAGTCGCGTGTCGCTGCCGCCGGTGCGCGGCCGGATCCGTTCAGCCCGATGACATCACCGGAACCCTTGGGGGCGAACAGCACGAAGCAATCCCCGCCAATGCCCGTCATCATCGGTTCGACCACACACAGGACTGCGCTGGCTGCGATGGCAGCGTCCACGGCGTTGCCACCGCGTTTCATAATCTCAACCGCCGTCAAAGACGCCTGCGGATGAGAGGACGCACACATGCCATTAAGACTGTGAACCGTCGAACGGCCGGGACGTTGAAAGTCACGCACCGGGAGCGCCTTTGCCAATGCCCTTCGCCTTGGCGGCCTGAACCAATGACAGAACCCCTATGGCCATGGCCAGATGCCCCACATCCTGCTGCGTCAGCCCAAGACCGGGCGCGATCCGCATCAGCATCGGTGTCAGCAGTGCAAACGACAACGCCGCCGCAATGACCCAGATGGAGGCACGCGGATACTCCTCAAACTTCCACGCCGCCACACCGGTCATGCCAATCAGCACAACAATCTGCACAAGCGCCGCAAAGTGAATCTGGTCCGTAAGTACCGCCACCACATAGACGACGACGGGAATAGCCAAACCAACAGTGGCCCAGCGCTCAGGCATCGGACGCACAAGATGAGACACAATGCCGATCAGGATGGCGCCAAGGCCAACGGAAATGCAAAACAGCAGAACCGTGACATAGACCGGCTCAACCCCCGGGATGAACAGCCGCAGTGCCGCGAACAACCCACCAACAGCAAAGCTGAGCAGCCCGACCAGCCAGAAGACCTGTCCGCCAACGGATGAAGACCGTATCTGCATCAAGGCAAAAATGCCCGCGCCAAGAAACAATCCGGCAAACAGCGCCGGCCCAACTTCACCCATCTAGTTTTCCTTTTCATCATCCGCGGCAACCACAGGCGTGGCCGTCGCTTTAAACCGCTCATCCAGCAGTAATGCCTTGATATCCCCCACCGCCCTCTCCAGGCGGTCGAGGCGATGCGCCATCTCGTCAAGCCGTTCTAGCACAGACGCCAGGTCAGCACCCGCGCCGGAATCAGCCGCCGCCTCACGTGGAATAGGCGTTGAGACACCGGCCCGCGATGCAACTTCCTCCACCGGCGCCTTCAGGAATTGCGCCATGGCCCGCACTTCCTCAACCGACAGTTCGCGTTGGTCTTTCCAAACCGCAGCCAGCTCGATCAAAGGCAGGTCAATGGCCTCCGCAAGATCATTTGGCGTCCGGCCCATGTCATTGAGACGGTCGGTGAACCATTTCTGGTCAAAGAAAAGCGCCATCGGACTTTAACGCGAGAAATCAGGAACCTGATCGCCCAGATCGCCAATGGCGTCACCCTTGGCAGAGCCCAGCGTGGTACCGCCATCACAGTCGATGATGGTGCCGGTCACATAGCGCGACGCGTCACTGCTCAGCCACATGCAGGTTTCGGCGATATCCGTCTTGGTGCCATATCCACGAAGAGCGATCGAACTGATGATCGCTTCTTCCGCTTCCGGCGTTGGGGCCAACCGGCGCATCCCTTCCGTATCCGCAATGGGGCCGGGAGATACTGCATTGACCCGCACACCGCCGGGACCCCATTCAAGCCCAAGGCATTTCACCAGCATGTTGATGCCCGCCTTGGCAGCGCACACATGCGCCTGGAACATGGATGGTTGCACCGCCTGCGGCGCGGTAATCGCCACAAGCGACGCGCCAGGGCGCTTGAGATAGGGAAATGACGCCCGCAGCACGTTGAAAGTCCCGATCAGGTCGATATCCACAACCACCTTGAAGCCGTTGGACGACATGCCCAGCGCCGGCGCCACGAAGTTGCCGGCCGCGCCGGACAGGACGAAGTCAATCTCGCCATATTCTTCCTTGGCCCTCTTGAGCGCCCCGTCGACGCTTTCAAAGTCACGTACATCGCACGCCAACCCAAACGCCGTGCCGCCCTCATCCGTAATGCTCTTGACCGCGTCCTGGATCTTGTCGTGGCTGCGCGAGATCAACACAACCTTGGCGCCCTCCTGAGCAAAGCGCTGCGCCACGCCCAGATTGATGCCTGAAGAGGCTCCGGCAAAGAATGCCACCTTGTCTTTAAGCAGGGTCTCACGAAATACATCACTCATGGCCGGTATCCTCCAAGGGCCTGTGGTCAGGCCGGTTATCTGTTGCGCAATGGGTAATATCGGACTGCATGGCAGGTCTCCCATGCTCGTGCGCCGCACACGCCCCAAATGCGGTATGTTGCCGGTCACCAAAGCAACTGAAGGCCGCCAGCGCAAGGTTGAACCGGCCGTCCTTCGCCCTAGCCTTAGCCGGATTGGAACCCACACTGCCCAGCGCCCTGCCAGACACGATGCCAGAGACAGTGCCAGACACAGTATCAGACACAGTGCCAGACACTGGCGTCCACACCACCCGTGACCCGGCGGCCACCGCCGTGTGGGAACAGGTGCCGTTGAATGACGGCATCACGCCAGGCGATGTCTTTGCGCCAATCGCCGGACAACCTTTTTCCCAGTTGCTGGAATGGCAGGCATCCGACGGCACATCATACATTCTGACGAGCCCTGCCCGCACGCTGACCATCACAGCGCAAATGCTGGATGCGGCAACACCTGCCGGCAGCTTCGACCAACTGCAATCGGCATTGCGGGACTGGTCAGACGAGCACGCCTTTGTACGTGGCAACACACCCGTGGCATTCGCCGGGGGTGCTGCCGGCTTCTTCGCCTATGAACTTGCCCACGACCTTGAACGCCTGCCCGGCCAGGACAAGCTGGAACCGGACACCCCGGTTCTGACCATCGGCTTCTACGATGCCGTCCTCGCCTTTCCTAAGGACGCGGACCATGCACTCGTGCTGTCTCCATGGGAGACGCGGGACACAGCAGCCAAGCGCGCCAGGCTGCGGGCGCTCGTGCACGACACCACCAGATTGCCACCACCGCCATGCAATGGCTGCGCGGAGCCCCATGCCACAGTCACACCGGTTGCCTACAAAGAAAGTGTCGCCCGGGTGATTGAGCTCATTCACGCCGGCGACATCTTTCAGGCAAATCTCGCCCAACGCTTCGACACCGAGTTGCCCAACACGCTAAGCGCTTTCGACATCTACCGGCGCCTGTCTCAAGACATCCCGCCGCCCTTCGCGGCCCATTTAACCTTGCCGGACAGGACGCTCGTCTCGTCGTCGCCGGAGCGCTTCTTGAAAGTGACGGCCCAGGGCCACGTCCGCACCGAACCCATCAAGGGCACGCGCCCGCGCGGCACAACGCCCAAGCTGGACATAGCACTGGCACGCGAGCTTCAGGAAAGCTCGAAGGACCGTGCCGAGAACGTCATGATCGTCGACCTTCTGCGCAATGATTTGTCGCGCACCTGTGCGGATCATTCGGTCAAGGTCGAAGCCCTGTGTGAGCTTCACAGCTTCGCGAATGTCCACCACCTGATCTCGACGGTAACCGGCCAGCTTCGCCCGGATGCAACGTCCCTGGACTGCATGGCAGCCTGTTTCCCTGGCGGTTCCATCACCGGCGCCCCAAAAGTGCGGGCGATGGAAATCATTGCAGACGAAGAGCCGCACGCCCGCGGGGCCTATTGCGGTTCCATCGGATTTGTTGGCTTAGATGGCGCACTGGACACCTCCATAGCCATCCGCACCCTGACAATCACAGGAAGTCACGTCACCTACCACGCGGGCGGCGGCATTGTTGCCGATAGCACCCCTCACGACGAGTACGAAGAGACCCTGCCCAAGGCCAGCGCCATGCGCGCGGCACTGATGGGCGGCACATCTTCATGATCCTGGTCATCGACAACTATGACAGCTTCGTCTTCAACCTCGCCCGCTACGTGCGCGAGCTCGGCGACGCTGTGCATGTGGTCCGCAACGATGCGCTGACGGTGGAAGAGGCCCTCGCCTTGGCGCCCGCGGGCATCATTATTTCTCCCGGCCCCTGTGGGCCTGACGAATCCGGCATATCCACCCAGCTGGCCAAGAAAGCTATTGCACATGCTCTGCCCCTGCTCGGGGTCTGCCTGGGCCACCAGTGCATCGTGGCAGCCTGTGGCGGCCATGTCGGCCGCGCCGGTCGCCCCGTGCACGGTCAGGCCTCCGCCATACCCCACCATGGATCAGATGTGTTCTCGGGGCTTCCGTCACCCTTGCAGGTCGGCCGCTACCATTCGCTGGTGGCTACAGGGGATCTCCCCGACGAGCTGGAAATCACGGCGCGGCTCGCGGACGATCCGGATACCATCATGGGTGTCGCCCACCGCACTGCGCCCGTCTTCGGCGTTCAGTTTCACCCTGAGAGCGTCCTGACGGAGCAAGGCCACGCCCTGATCGGGAACTTCCTCAAAATGACACGCACCGACCTCGCCAGGTCAGCGGAATAGGCGCTCGTCATGTCCGCAACCCGCATCTGGCTGAATGGGGACCTTCTTTCACCCGACGCCGCCCACATTGCCCCGACTGATCGCGGCCTCCTGCTGGCAGACGGTCTGTTTGAGACGTTGCTTGCCCAAAGCGGCCGCATCATTCGCCTCGACAGACACATTGTCCGCCTCACAGAAGGGGCCTCCATCCTCAAAATCCCGCTGCCCTTCCAGACACGAACCGTTCGTGCTGCTGCGCGGGAAACCCTTGAAGCCAACGGCTTGAACAGCGCGCAGCGTGCCAGCCTGCGCAGCACGCTGACCCGGGGCCCGGCCGGGCGGGGCGTGGCGCTACCCGCCGAGCCGAAGCCAACACTGATGATCACGGCGGCTGCCGCTCCGCCCGCACCCGAAAGCCTGAGCGTCCTTGTCAGCTCTGTCTCCAAACTGGCCACAAGCCCGGCAAGCCCGCTCAAGACGCTGAACTACACGGACAATGTGATGGCCCGCATGGAAGCGGATACGGCAGGCGCCGACGAAGCACTCATGCGCTGCGCGAATGGCGGCATCGCCTGCGCCACCATCGGCAACGTCTTTGCAGTCCACGAGGGCGCGTTGATCACACCGCCTGACGATGGGTCGATCCGCGCCGGCATCACCCGTAGCGATGTCCTCGCGCTCGCCCGGGAAACGGGGCTTGT
>JBHJJF010000047.1:0-42011 GCA_050042885.1 Candidatus Phaeomarinibacter sp. | reverse complement strand
GAAAGGTTATAGGCATTGCGGCGTGAGACAAGTGTAGATGCGGGGCTACTGGGCGTGGCAGAGAAATTGTCATCGTGCTGTCAAACCACCGTCAACAACAATCTCTGCGCCCGTCACAAAGGCTGAATCGTCACTGGCGAGATATACGACGGCATTGGCCACATCCTCTGGCAGGCCAAGACGCCCTAGTGGATGAAGCATTGTTACCAATTCTGTGGCCTCATTGCCCGACACACCCATGTTGCTCGAAAACTGCCCAACGAGATCACGCCCCATGTTCGTGTCGATGACCGCTGGGTGGATCGAATTTGCGCGTATTTTGGCCTCTCCCTCAGCACCTTCAAGTGCAAGAGACTTTGTTAGCAGGCGGACGGCGCCTTTTGATGCGTGATAGGCCGTGCCACCTGACGCCCCGATGAGCCCAGCGACCGAAGACAGGTTGATGATTGAGCCACCGCCACGCCACTTGCCCGCACGTTCCTGAATCGCGGGAAGCGCCGCCCGACAGCCAAGGAACACACCATCCACATTGATCGACATCATCCGACGCCAGTCGTCTAGACTGATCTCGGCAATCGGGCGGTTGAAATAGATGCCAGCATTGTTGACGAGGATGTCGAGACCGCCGAAGCGGGATGTAGCCTCCGCAATAGCGGATGACCAGTCGTCCTCAGATGTTACATCGTGGTGGATGTAGTGCGCCGTGCCACCATTCGCAGCTATGTTGGCCGCGGTCTCATGCCCCAGATCATCGAGAATATCTGTTAGCAACACACTGGCGCCGGCTTGAGCCAGTCTTTTGGCAGCTTCAGCTCCAAGGCCTCTTGCTGCACCTGTTACGAGCGCAACCTTCCCATCGCAGCGGTTCATCCGCTTTCCTCCTGATTTGTTTTCAGGATCGATGGTGGTCGGGCAGACGCGCTCGGTCAACCGGCGTGCGCAATCTGCCAGTGCTTTGATGCAAATCTACTTTTGGTAAGTGGACTTAGCTGGAGCCAGCGGAGGCCGCGGAGACAATCACGCGCGGCGTATCGTGAGGAACACCGTAAGTGACACCAACATGCAGCCCGGCGGCAAAAGCGCCACCCGTCACCGAAGCAAGCATAAGACCCGCCAGCAATGTGGACGCACTCGGTCCGCGGCGCTTAGATCTGGAAAACATCCTGCGTTTAGACATAGCTTTTTACCCAGCCGGTAAGTTCCAAGGGTCCGCGTCCTCCGGACCAAGTTCCTCTAGCACCGCAGAGTGCATGAGTTCCTGTTAAGAAACCTCAAACTGAAACTTAGAAATACAATGAAATTTTCGCCCTTTAAGCGTCTGCGCCACTGTCGCGACGATGGCAAGCATTTTTTACGTTATATGTAATTTTTCTTTGTGACGTATGCTACTCGTCGCCGTCTTCCCAGATGGCGAGGTAGTCTTCGAGGTCCTCATCGGCGATGCCTTCTTCGCTGACGACTTTGCCCTGAACTGAAATTCCCGCCTTGTGTACGCTGTCCGAATTGCCAGAATCCAAGGGGCGCCAGCTTGCCAGGCCCCTGCCCTCGGCCAGACGGCGATAGGCACAGGAGGTGGGCATCCATTTGATGGCACCGACATTTCCCGGCGTGAGCTTGATGCAGGTCGGGACGCGTTTTGTACGATTTACGTAATCTGTACAGCGACAGAGATCCTGGTCCAGGAGATGGCAGACGATATTTGTGGTCTCGATGTCGCCGGTGTCTTCGTCTTCCAGCTTGATCAGGCAGCAGCGGGCGCAGCCATCGCACAGGCTTTCCCACTCGGTGGGGTTCATGTCGGTGAGGTCTTTTGCCTCCCAAAACGGCGTTTCCGCTTCGTTGGCCGGTACGTCATGTGAACGAGTGTTCATCATTTACCTCATATGGGCGAAACTCTTTGTTTGCCGGGCGTTTCCAACTAGGGTGCACGGCGTCGACGTAGCCTGGGAAGGGCCGCGCCGCAGTGTACGTGAACCTTGCCTCTTGGGGGATGCGGGTTCGACCTTTACCGTTCTGCCGGCCAGCCCGAAAGTGCATACTGGCCGCCAAGAACAACAAAGTGAAACGCGGGCTTTTCAAGGCCCTGGGGGCGATGGGCGACAAACACACCAGCGATAGCGGGCGCCATGAGGCGTGGACCCCGTCCGCGCTCCCTTCGACGGGCGCTGCAGGCCACCGCGTGGTGCCGGTGAGTGATGACGGGCACGCCTACCCCCCGCTTGATGTCAGAGAAATCCGCCCCAACGCAGAAACGAAGCTGGACGACAAGAAGACCAGTGAGGCAGCTGCCAGACGGACCGGGCGCCTTGGTGGCGGCTTCCGGCTGATGATCTTTTCGTCCATGGCGACGCTGCTGGCGATCATGATGCTGCCGCTGGCCCTTGGGCTGCCGTCCAAGGTTGATCCCTGGTCGATCTCCAGTATCGCCAACGGGACGGTGAACGTCACTTTTGTGGATGCTGAAGGGAATTTGCTGGCCCATCGCGGGTACCGGCAGGAAGAAACCGTGCCTCTCAACGAGATGCCCGAGCATCTGGTGCAGGCGGTGCTGGCCATTGAGGACCGGCGGTTCTACCGGCACTGG
Source organism: Candidatus Phaeomarinibacter sp. (assembly GCA_050042885.1). Classification (GTDB taxonomy): domain Bacteria; phylum Pseudomonadota; class Alphaproteobacteria; order CGMCC-115125; family CGMCC-115125; genus Pyruvatibacter. The sequence continues at coordinate 39,427 of JBHJJF010000047.1, read as the reverse complement.
GGTGTTGACATTCTTGGTGTGATGCGCGCGGCGCAGGCCAACTTCGCAGCGAACAGGATCGTGGAAGGCGGCAGCACGATCACGCAGCAGCTGGCGCGAAACCTCTATCTCGACGGCTCACGCAATTTTGGCCGCAAGGCACAGGAGGCTGCGCTCGCGTTCTGGCTTGAGCAGCATTTGAGCAAGGATGAAATCCTCGAGCTCTATCTCAACAGGATTTATCTTGGGGCCGGTGCTTATGGCGGTGAAGCGGCCTCTCAAGTGTATTTCAGCAAGAGCGTGCGGGACCTGACACTGAGCGAGGCCGCGCTGATTGCCGGGCTTCCCAAGGCACCGGCGCAATTGTCGCCCGCGCGTGACCTGGCAAGAGCGCTTGAGCGAGCGTCGCTCGTTCTCGACAAGCTGGAGGCAACCGGGTGGATGTCTGCTGCCGAGATCGAAGCATCACGGAATGCGCCGGCTGTTATTGACCTGGAGGAGCGCTCGCGGGACATGCGGGCTGCATACTTCATCGACTGGGTATACTCGCGCCTGCCGCTTTGGATTGACGGCCCGCCGCGTGAGCTGGTGGTGGAAACGACGATTGACCTTGAGCTTCAGCGCAAGGGCGAGGAAGCGCTCAAGGCCACATTCGAAAACCTCAGGCGTGGTGTTGACGTTGATCAGGCCGCCCTGGTGGCTATGGATCACGACGGCGCCATCAAGGCGATGGTCGGTGGGCGCGACTATCTGGAGAGCCAGTTCAATAGGGCCACCCAGGCCATCCGCCAGCCAGGGTCCGCCTTTAAACCGATTGTCTATATGGCGGCTCTGCAAAACGGCTACACCCCCTATTCCGGCGTCGTCGACCGGCCGGTGCGGATTGACGGGTGGCGGCCTTTGAATGCGAACCGCCGCTATAGCGGCTGGATGCAGATGCGTAATGCGGTTGCCTATTCGGTCAACACCATCGCGGTGCGCGTGGCCCACAAGGTTGGCCTCGAAGAGGTGGCTGACTATGCGCGATCGGCTGGAATTTCCACGCCGCTGCCAGAGCACCCCTCGCTTGCGCTTGGTGCGATGGGGACGCGCCTTTATGAACTCACCGGATCGTATGTTCCCCTGGCCAATGGCGGATATGAAGCACCGGCACATGGCATCGCGCGCATCACCACTGTGGATGGCGATGTGTTGTATGAACGCGCCCGCCGGGTCATTGGTGCCATGCCACCGCCCTATCGCGAGACAAATTCAGGCAAGGAAAGCGTGGACGAAGATGCCGAGACCGTTCCCGTGTTCAACAAGGTTACCTCCACCCGTGATGCGCAGACCATGACAACCATGCTCAAGCGTGTAATTTCGATTGGCACCGGCAAGAAGGCGCGTCTGGGCTACCGCGAAGCCGCCGGCAAAACCGGCACGACAAACGACAATCGGGACGCGCTGTTTGTCGGCTACACGGCGGACCTTGTTACCGGTGTGTGGATGGGCAACGACAATAATGCCGAGATGGGCCGGGTCTATGGCGGCACACTTCCGGCCACCATGTGGGCCAATTTCATGAAGGCGGCTCACGAAGGAAAGCCGCGCCGGAAAATCTACAAACGTCATTGGGTGATGCCGCATCCATCGCAATACAAGGCTCCCGAAAAAGAGAAAGCGGATGAGGCCGACGTGCCAGTGGCCGACGCGTCCCAGGCGAATGCTGCCAAACGTGCCGGGCTTCGCAGGAGCCTTAACAGTCTCTCCAATGCGCTGTCTGCTGCGTCCCCGCTGCAGCCCCGCGTTACGGAGACAGTACAGGCCCCCCGGACACGGCGGATGGATCGCAGCGTGTTCCGCAGCCGTGACGACTGAGTTAACCGTGGTGAAACGCAACACTGGAAACCGGCCCCTCAGCGCAGGTAAACTTCGCTAGCGCTCCTTTCATCATCCGACCGGTCCACAGAAAGTCCATTGTTGCTCATGTCCCGCTTCCCGACACTCTTCAAATTGATTGGTGTGGTGCTGTTTGCGCTTGTGGTTGGCGCGGGGTCAGCGTGGTGGATGATACTCGGTGCCATGCAGGCGTCCGGTGTGCAGAACGGGCCCTGGTACACGTCGACCGCGATCGGATCTGCAGCCTCTGATCCCTACACGCGGGCACAGATCGCTTTCACCGGGTTGCTCGCTCTCAACAAGTCCGAAGCGGTCTATTTCACGGCCACGGAAGACAGCGAAGGACGTCGCTTGCAGGGCCATTGCAGTTACGAAGTGACCGGGCGCAATCTCGCCGCGCGGTGGTGGAGCATTACGGCCTATGGCAGTGACTATTTTCTGATCGAGAATGATGCCGACCGCTACTCTTACAACGTGGCGTCCCTTGGGCTGCGGTTTGCGCCTATCGCCAAGTGGCGGATCAATATCTCGGCAGAAGAGCAATCGAGCAACTGGCTACCGGTCAAGGCAAACGACTTCTTCTCGCTGACATTGCGGCTCTACAATCCGTCACCGCAGATCCTCGGCAACCTCGAAGGCGTGGGCCTCCCGGAAATCCGGCGGCTCTCCTGCACAGACGAGGGAGCAGCCCCATGAAGACCTGGCCGCTGTGGATCGCTGCCGCTTTTGTGCTGGCACTTGCCGTTCATATCCTGGCGACGCTGCTGGTGCCGCCGGCGATCATGTCTGTTGCGATGGTGCGCATGGCCGATTCAGGCGCAGCCGACAGGGTGCTGCATACGCCACCTCCGGATGCCTCTGCACGAACTGTGGTGCGGCCAAGCCCCGACCTTGCGTATTCGATTTGTCTTTTTGACATGTCGGAGGGACCGTTGCTGGTCAGAGCGGAAGTCCCGGAGACTTATTGGTCTGTGTCGGCCTTTGCGCACAACACGGACAATTTCTTTGTTGTCAATGATCAACAGATACGCGGCGACAAACTTGAACTGCTCATTCGCCGTGAAGAGGATGAGGTCAGTGGGTATGAAGGTATCCCTGTCTCGTTCGCGCCCTCCGACCAAGGTGTCGTCCTGATGCGAATGCTGGTGACGGATCGGGAGAGCTATCTTGAGCTTGATCCCGTTCGGCGAGAAGCGACCTGCGAGACACTGAGCCGCTAGAACACCTGCGCTGTTCAAGGCTGAGGTGGCAGGCTCAGAACAACATGCTAGTTTGCCTCAAGGATCAGCCGATTTGCGGGGAATATAACGCATGGGACGAGTTGTGATTGTTGTCGCTGGACTTGCTGCTCTCGTTTTCATAGCGCTCGGCTTGTGGCTGGCTGATCCTCAAGACGTCACACCCGGCGACGGCACGCAACGGATCACATTTGCGACGGACTGGAAGGCGCAAGCCGAGCATGGTGGCTTCTATCAGGCCGTAGCCAAAGGGTTTTATGCCAAGCGCGGGCTGGAGGTGGAAATTCTACCTGGCGGCCCTGGCGTAAATGTACCGCAATTGATGGCTGGCGGCGCTGTCGACTTTGGCATGGGCTCCAACAGCTTTATTCCGCTGCGCATCGTTGAAGCGGGCATTCCGGTGCGGGCTGTGATGACGGTGTTTCAGAAAGACCCGCAGGTACTGATTACGCACCCGCGCAATGACGTGAACTCGCTCGCAGACATGAAGGGCAAGCCCATCATGATTTCCGATGCGACCATCAGTGCGTTCTGGGTGTGGCTTAAAGCCAAATACGATTTCACTGACGATCAGATCCGCAAATACACCTACAACCTTGCCCCGTTCTTGGTGGATGAGACGGCAATCCAACAGGGCTATGTGACATCGGAGCCTTACACCATTCAAAAAGAAGGTGGCATTGAGCCGGAGGTCTATCTGTTGGCGGACAATGGATATCCGGGTTATGCGACCATGGTCCTGGCCCCGAATGCGTGGATCGAGGAAAGCCCCGAGGTCATTCAGGCCTTCGTCGATGGCACCATCGAAGGCTGGTATGACTATCTTTATGGCGACCCGGCCCCAGCGAACGCGCTGATCCTCCAGGACAATCCCGAAATCACCCAGGATGTTCTGGATCAGGCCCGTACCAAGATGTTGAGCTACGAGCTTGCCACGGGTGGCGATGCCAAGGAGCTGGGCATTGGCGCCATGACACAGGAACGTTGGCGGACCTTCTTTGAGGTAATGTCTGCCAATGGTGTTTATGAATCCGATCTTGATTGGCAGGCCGCTTTTACCAGTGAGTTCGTCAATCGTGGACCCATGGATTTGCCCGGTCTGCCCGCAGCGCAAGGCAATTAGAGGGGCTACCGACAGGTCGTGAGCACACCCCTCCTCAGACTGAGTGATATCAGCCACAGATTTCCGGACGGCACTACCGCGCTTGCGGACATCTCCGCTGATATTGCGGCGGGAAGTTTCGTGTCGCTTGTCGGCCCGTCTGGATGTGGCAAGAGCACATTGTTACGGCTGATCGCCGGCCTTGATCTCCCAAGCTCGGGCCAGGTCATCTGGTCGGGCAGCATACCGCAGGATGTGGGGTTTGTATTTCAGGATGCGACGCTCATGCCCTGGGCAAGTGTGGCGGACAATGTGTGGCTACCGCACCGCCTGCGCGGCATGTCGCGAGACGAGGCACAACCGCTTATCAACGAAGCCTTGGATCGGGTGGGTCTTGGCGGTCGTCATGCGGCCTATCCACGTGAGCTGTCAGGTGGCATGCGGATGCGTGTTTCGATCGCACGCGCATTGTCGCTTAGACCGCGCGTCCTGTTGATGGACGAACCGTTTGCCGCGCTCGACGAGATCACCCGTGAAAAACTCAACGATGATCTGAATGATCTGTGGGCGGAGCATAAATGGACAGTGATTTATGTTACTCACAGTGTGTATGAGGCAGCCTTTCTTTCAACGCGCATTCTCGTGTTGCCTGGCAAACCTGGGCGCCTTGTCGCCGACGCTCAAGTAGAGGCGCCCGCCGTGCGTGATGACAGCTGGCGCGCAGACCCGCACTTTGCACAGATATCCGCTGACGTGACTGGCCATCTTCGGTCTGCTGCCGCCCACGCGGACGCGAAACGACACGTGTCATGAGTGTTCAAGACCTGCTGAGCAGCGACGGGGTTCTGATGCGCTGGGGGGTCCCGGCGCTCTTTGGCATTGTCTTTCTTGCAAGTTGGGAAGCACTGGTTGTGTATCTGTCGGTTCCCGACTACGTGCTGCCGGGACCCGTCGCCATCTTTGACGCACTGGTCGGTGGGTTTGGTTCCCTTATGGGGTCGCTGTGGGTCACTCTCAGGATCACAATTGCTGCCTTCATGATCGCGCTCGTTCTGGGCACTGGTATCGCTGTGCTCTTCACGGAAAGCCGGCTGGCAGCGCGCGCGCTCTATCCATATGCCGTTGCGTTGCAGGTCACGCCGATTGTTGCGATTGCACCGCTCATTCTGATTTGGGTGGGGCTTGATAACGCAGAAGCAGCGGTGACCATTCTTGCGGTGATCGCTGCTTTCTTTCCGGTGCTGGCCAACATGACGGCGGGACTTCGGGCCGCGGACCAGAACCTCATCGATCTGTTTCGGCTCTATGGCGCGACACGCTGGCAGATTATTCGCGGCGTGCGCCTACCGTCGGCTCTGCCCTATCTCCTGTCCGCGATGAAAATTTCCGCCGGCCTCGCGTTGATTGGCACTGTCGTCGCGGAATTCGTAGCCGGGTCCGGCACATCAACAGGACTTGCCTGGCGGATTATCGAGGCGGGAAACCGGTTACAGGTGGACCGAATGTTTGCCGCCCTGGTCCTCCTGTCCCTGCTCGGCATTGTCCTGTTCTTTGTGTTGTCCACGCTGGAGCAATATTTGCTGCGGCATTGGCATGAAAGCGCTGAAAAGGGCGCCAAATAGCACTTATTACGCACTTTTTGTGTGGTTCAATTATTTTCACACCAATATTGACGGATAATTGCTTGTTCCCCATGTTCCAGATAGATGTGGCGCAGCAAAATCACTGCGTCGCGATGCGCGCCTAACCCATACGGATCTACCCGGAAATTCATGGCCCAACACATCAACAAAAAAGCCCGGTTTCACTCGCTGACGGCCAATCGGCTGCTCGATGGGGAGCCGGTGTATCTGACCGGTGACAATGGCTGGTCCGAAGTGCTGACCGATGCCGTGATTGCCGACGGCAAGGATGAAGGCGCCAAACTGATGGATATTGCCGTACAGGCCGTGAAGGACCGGCACATCGTGAACCCATATCTGTTTGATGTGGATGTGGACGGCGACACACCTAAGCCGATCAGCGTGCGGGAACAGATCCGCGCAACGGGGCCGACAGTGCGGCTCGACCTGGGCAAGCAGGCTTCCTAAGTGACATTCGCCGGCGCTGCGAGATAGCAGGCCAGCACAAAGTTAGAGACAGACCATGTATCGCTACGATGAATTCGACCACACCATCGTCAAGGAACGCGTCACGGAGTTTACCGGCCAGGTGAAACGGCGGCTGGCGGGCGAACTGACGGAAGATGAGTTCAAACCCTTGCGGCTGATGAATGGTCTCTACCTTCAACTACATGCCTACATGCTCCGTGTTGCCATTCCCTACGGCACCCTCTCTGGCACGCAGATGCGGATGTTGGCGCATGTGGCACGCAAATATGACAAGGGATACGGCCACTTCACCACACGCCAGAACATCCAGTACAACTGGCCGAAGCTGAAGGATGTGCCCGATATTCTGGCGGACCTTGCGACCGTCGAGATGCATGCCATCCAGACATCGGGTAACTGCATTCGCAATGTAACCTCGGATCAGTATGCGGGCGTTGCGGCCGGCGAGATTGATGATCCGCGCGTGTGGGCAGAAATCCTGCGCCAGTGGTCGACGTTCCATCCCGAATACACCTTCCTGCCTCGCAAGTTCAAAATTGCGGTGACGGGTCATAGCAATGACCGTGCGGCCATCAAGATGCATGATGTTGGCATCATCATTGTTGAGGGTGAGAATGGCGAACCGGCGTTTGACATCTACGCCGGTGGTGGCCAGGGGCGCACGCCGATGGTCGCGCATCTGGTGGGTGAAAAAATTGCAGCCCGCGACCTCCTGCATTTCATGGATGCGATTATGCGCGTCTACAACATGCACGGACGTCGCGACAATCTCTACAAGGCGCGGATCAAGATCCTGGTGCATGCTCTGGGGGCTGAGGAATTTGCGCGGCAGGTGAAGGAAGAATTTGCCAAAGGTGGCGCGGGCGACGACCTGAAGCTGCCGGATGGGGAAATCGAGCGTATTCGTGCGTATTTTGCTCCGCCCGCCTACGAAACACTGACTGACAGTGATGCCGACTATGAAAAGGCATTGGCTGAAGACAAGGCCTTTGCCCAGTGGGCGCGAACAAACCTAGCGGACCACAAAGTGCCAGGCTATGCGATCGTCAATGTGTCGCTGAAGCCGATCGGCGGCATTGCCGGTGACGCGTCAGACGCGCAGATGGATGCGGTTGCTGATCTGGCTGAAACCTTCAGCTTTGATGAAGTGCGCGTGACCCATGAGCAGAACCTCACCCTGCCGGACGTGAAGAAGTCAGACCTCTATGAAGTTTGGAAGCGTCTGGATGCGGCACTGCTGGCGACACCCAACATAGGCCTAATCTCCGACATGATCGTGTGCCCGGGTCTCGACTATTGTGACCTTGCCAATGCGCGGTCGATCTCCATCGGGCAGATGATTTCAGAGCGCTTTGCCGATCTCGACAAGGAGCACGACATCGGTGAGCTGAAGGTCAAGATTTCAGGCTGCATCAATGCCTGCGGTCATCACCATGTGGGCCTTATCGGCATTCTCGGCGTCGACAAGATAGGCGTTGAGTTCTTCCAGGTGACCCTTGGTGGATCCGCGGATGAAAACGCCGCCGTGGGTGACATTGTTGGTCCCGCTTTCACCGAAGAGCAGATCGTCGGCGCCATCGAAACCATTGTTGAAACCTTTGTGGCCAACCGCAGGGACGGCGAGATTTTCCTCGATACCTATCGGCGGATCGGCATCGACCCCTTCAAGGAGACCCTCTATGCCGCTGCTTAAGGACGGGGTTGCTGTCAGCGACGACAAATGGGTGCGCGTAGATGACGACGCGGACCTGCCGGAGGACTGCCACGCGCTCATCAGCATGACGCGCTGGCTGAAGGACCGCGATGCACTGCTGACACGCAACAAACCAATTGGTGTGGCGCTCGAGAGCAGCGACAATCCAGACGAGATCATGGACGACCTTGATCGCTTTGGATTGATCGCCGTGGACTTTCCCTTGTTCAAGGACGGGCGCGGCTTTTCATACGGCCGCCTGATCCGTCATCGCGGCAAGTTTGAAGGCGAGCTACGGGCGACCGGCGGTGTCCTTGTGGACCAGCTGCACTACCTCGCGCGCTGCGGCTATGACGCCGTCGACGGCGACGACCGCATCACCGAAGCAGCCTGGGCCGAGGCCAATAGCCGGTTCAGCGTGGTTTATCAGCCGACCGGTGACGGACAGAAAACGGCGCTGCAGAGACGGCACGGCGGTTAGGAATTCTTGCGGGTCTTCCCATTTCGGGGAGCCAAGCATTCGGCCATCAGCAGTGTGTTGGCTTCGATCTCAGCGTCATCGTCGAACGCATGGTCGGGTGCAAGAACGAACCGGGCGAGCACGTATCCCAGATTTACGGATACGATAAGCCTGGCAGCTGTCTGGGGGCTCACATCCTTTCGCACTTTTCCATCGTCCTGAAAGCGCTTGAGCGCTTCAACAGCGGCCTGCCAGACCTGGTCGCGCCATGCCTCCACAAACCAGCGGCGCACCTCATCATCTGTACACAGAGTAGCAATGAGCATCCGCAGTTGTGGCGCCGCCTTTTTGCTTTGCTCCAAGCGCGTGCGGACCAGGGTGTCATGCCAGGTCTCAAAATCCGGTGTTTGGGCGGACCAGAGATCGCGCGTCTGCTGAAGGCCCTCCACTACTGTCATTGACACCACGGCCGGCATCAACGCGGCGGCAAACAGGTTCGCCTTGCTTGGGAAATATTTGAACAATGTGCGTTCGGTTGTTTTCGCTGACCTGGCGATTTCAGCTGTTCGCGCATCGTGGAACCCCTTCTCGCCGAAGATGCTACTGGCGGCCTGCAAAATGCGCGCTTCGATATCCGTGCGCGGTTTTTTCACCTGCGCGTCAAAGCTCTTCAAAGCATCCAGCGTATCTGAGGGCATCTGATTCCCGCCTTTCACCGTCTCATCGAGTCATCGAGTCATCGAGTCAAAGTGTATAGTAGCGACTTTACCTTTCTGCCGAAACATATATAGTGGCGACTATACAAACCTGTCAGGAGGCTCGTTATGGCATCTCTCGTGAAAAGACTTGTGGATCCGTATGATTTTGGGTGGACTTTTCGCGCCGTCGAGGACTGCGACGTTGTTGAAACTCAACTTGGCGATGGCCGGTTTGAGATACGTCTGGACCATGCGCCCCTAAGGGGCGTCACGACGGAAATGCTTGCCTGGTGGTTCCAGGTATTTGACGGCACGGCGACCTATCGGGACCAGTCCCTGCCTGCCTATCATCTCTGGCATCCGCGCGATCACGTTGCTGTCCAGTTCACGCGCGACCAGGCCGGCCAGGTTGCGCCCAAGCAGACAGTCCACATTCAGGAAGTTTTTGGCCGCGACAAGCGGTTCTCCACGGATGCCCGTGCGGTCATTCTTCGCGGGGACGGGCGTGGTGTTGGCTTCCATCTCGATGTTGCGGGACACCGGATGCTGGAGCTGGACCACGTCTTCAAGGACTCGCCTGACGGTGCGATCTACCAAAGCTGTTTGCGGGCAGGCGCCGCGGGCGGACCGTTGCGCGGCATCATCAACGGCCTGGTTCTGCCACGCCGCTTCGGCGCGGCGCAGCGTGTGGCCTGGATCAAGCACAATGTTGAGGAAGTCGGGTGTTTTGAGAATTTCCTGCCTGAACTTTTTCAGACAAAGGCCATAATGGTCTAGCGACCGATTTGGAGGTTTTGCGCTGCGATTGTGACGTCCGGTTCAGGACAGCGGCTGCGTCTTACGCTAGCCTGTCAGCATGACCATTGCCGCCCCTCCCTTGTCGGTGCCATCGGCACGCAACCGCCTTGCCTATGTTCTTCTATGGGCCGCGCTTGGACTGATGGTTGGCGGGGTCACCTTGCCGGCGATCTCGGTCAGTTCCTTTTGGATCTACGAAGAGACCTATTCCATTCTCGGTGGCATCATGGCGATGGCCGAGCGGGGTGACATCCTGCTGGCCGCCTTTGTGTTCGTGGTCTCGGTGATCTTTCCCGTCGGCAAGATTGTGCTGGGGCTGGTGGCGCTGAAGCGAATGGGGCGCCCGGACGCAAAGCTGGCACGCCTGCGGGGACGGCTCTCCGCGCTGTCGCGCTGGTCTATGGCGGACGTGCTGGTGCTGGCGCTGCTTGTCATCATTCTCAACGGCCAGGTACTGACAACCGCCGATGTGCATTCAGGAGTCGCGCTGTTTGCACTTGGGGTCACTGCGTCGGCTCTGGGGCTTGCCATCGGCGAGCGGCGCGCAAGAACCTGACCCACATAACCCATCCAGCAACAGCGCATAAAAAAACGCCCGGCTGCAGGGAGGGAGCAGCCGGGCGCTTAGCCTGATCAGGCTTATTGGGTGCGCGTGTTACGCAGCGCGGCCCAAAGCTTCGTTGACGTTAGTCTCAACGCGGGTGCGGACGTCCTGAACACGCTTTACGAGCGGCTCGCCAGCTTCCTTCACAGCCTTGGTCGCAATTTCGCTGACCTTTTCAGCGCCCTGACGGGTGCGCTTGAGAGCGGCTTCAGCATATTTGCGCTGTGCATCGACAGCAGCCTGGAGGTCCTTGGCGGCAACTGTCGCGCGGAAGGCCTTGAAGCCGTCAACAACGTTGGCTTCAACGGTGTCGATCACAGTGTGAGCGGCAACGCGGATCGGGCTCATCGGTGCGGCCTTCTTGGCAGCCGGACGGCGACGGGTTGTTGTCTTCTTTGCAGTTTTCTTTGCAGCAGCCATTTTCAATTCTCCTTGTGCGGCGATTTGAGGGGTGCCGCTTGTGTCCCCGGTTTCTGGAACTTGTGTCACCCCAGATACGCAGGGGGTGTAACGAGCCGGCTCAGCAGCAACTGGCTGCGTCCTGATCTCGTCTTGTGCGATGCAGCATATATGGCAGTGCACACTGGCAATGCAAGCGCTTTTTTGTGCGCTGCAATATGTATGAGAGGAATCCTCAGAATTCTGCCGATTTTCGGGGAAAGTTTTTTGTTTCCGGGGGCTTAGCCAGCGAACCGATTGAGCCCAAAAAGCTCTGGACCGACCGGCGGGGACTCATTTTCGATCAAATCCGCCACCACGCGTGCACTGCCACATGCCATGGTCCAGCCATATGTTCCGTGGCCGGTATTGAGGCTGAGGTTCCGCCACTCACCCGCCGGGCCAATAATGGCGCCACCATCCGGCGTCATGGGCCGCAGGCCGGTCCAGACCTTGGCTTCCGGATATCGGGAAAGCTCCGGGAACAGATCATTCAGCGCCAGGCGAACGGCTGAGGCCCGCGCCGGATCGATGGTCAGATCCGTCCCCGCCAACTCAGCCATACCCGCGACGCGTACTTTGGTGCCAAAGCGGCTGACGACAATTCGACGTTCTTCGTCGGTCAAGCTTATGGTCGGGAGGGTGTTGCTGCCTTCAGCATCGATAGTGATCGAATAGCCCTTGCCCGGATAGATCGGCAGACTGATGCCAAGTGGCTTCACGAGTTCTGCACTTCCCACGCCCAGACAAACGACGACATGATCGCAGGCAATCGTCTCATCAGATAAAGCGACCGCGGTCACGCGGTTGGCTTTGGTCTGCAGGGACTCCACACGCACTGAGAATCTGAACCGCACACCCATGTCCTTAGCCCTGTCCGCAAGCTCCTGGGTAAACAGATACGCGTCGCCGCTCTCGTCATCACCGAAGTGGATGCCACCGCGTACCTCACCGTTGGCGACTGCCGGCGCGAGGGCCGGTTCGATCTGCTCGCACTCATCAGCAGCAACATAGCGAACCGCGGCCCCCATCTTTGCAAGCTTGTGTGCTTTGGCGCGGAGGTCTTCCACGTCAGCTTGCGACTTTGCGACCTTCAGAATGCCGCGCGTTTGATGGTTGTATTCAAGGCCAAGGCGCGCCCGCAGCGACTTGAGTTCTGCCAAACTCAACTTGCCGAGGGCCATGTTCCGGGCGATGCCTTCATCATGCGCTTTGGTATTGCACCGGCGCAAAAATGCGATCAGCCACGTCCACTGAGCGGGGTCGAAACGGGGCGACCATTTGAGTGGTGCGTCCGCCCGGCCCAACCATTTCAGGGCCTGCCACGGCACGCCGGGTGCGGCCCAGGGCGCGCTGCCAGTGGCAGACACCTGGCCGCCATTGGCAAAGCTGGTCTCCAGAGCCACACCATCTGCCTGGTCGATGACGGTCACGTCGTGACCTCGGTCTGCCAGATAGTAGGCCGTGGTGACGCCAACAACGCCTGCACCGAGAACAACTATTTTCATGCCGCCAGTGTCCGTCTACCCTTTGCGATGGTTGCCGGGATTGATGCCCGCCTGTTTTTATATGGGCTGTGTATGGCGCTTTGGCAGGCAGAACAACACGCAACCGGCACATTGAAGCGGAGAACACCTCATGGCTGCCCATCCAAAATCGCATCTGTGGCCGTTTGTGCCCTCCAGCCGGATCATTGATGTGGTGAAAGCCGAAGGCCTCTGGCTGCATCTGGCGGACGGAACACACATTCTGGATGCGGCCGGCGGCGCTATTGCAGCAAGTATCGGTCATGGACGCCGTGAGGTCGCGGACGCCATGGCAGATGCGGTGGCGGATACGGGCTACATCGTGCCGACCTTTCTGACACCGCAACGGGAGAAGCTGGTCGAGCGGCTGACGAGCCATTGGCTGCCGGATCATCTTACTCGGGTACATCTTTCAAGCGGTGGCTCGGAAGCAGCCGACGCGGCCATCCGGCTCGCGCGTATGCATCACATTGCCAAAGGGGACGAAAGCCGCTGGAAAATCATCGGCCGCACGCCGTCCTACCATGGCGCCACGGCGTTGACGCTTGCGGCCGGGGGGCACACCGCACGGCAGAAGGGGTTTGAACCCTATGCCCCGGATTGCCCAAAGGTGCCGGCGCCGTATGCGCTGCGCAGCCCGCTTGGCCGCAATCACGAGGACGAAGACCTACGCTGTGCCAAGGCGCTGGAGGACAGGATTCTCAGCGAAGGGCCTGAGACCGTGGCGGCCTTTATGGCAGAGAGCATTACAGGGTCTTCTGGAGGCGCATTGCAGCCGGGGCCTCGCTATTGGCCAGAAGTGCAGCGCATCTGTCGGGAGCACGGCGTCCTATTGATTGTCGACGAAGTCATGACCGGCTTTGGTCGAATAGGCGCGAAATTCGGCTCTGACCATTTCGGCATCAAAGCAGACATCATGTTCGCGGGGAAAGGCCTCGCCGGCGGTTTTGCGCTGCTTGCGGGCTTCTACACGACAGAAGATGTTGTTGCGCCTCTGGCGGCGCGAGGGGACAGCCTGATGTTCTATACGTATGGGGGCCATCCGGGTGCCTGTGCCGCAGCTAACAAGGTCCTTGAAATCCTTGAGCATGATGATCTTGTCGCACGCGCGGCGGCTCAGGGACCGAAACTTGAGACCTTGCTGCATGAGCGTCTCAGCGAACATCCAAACGTGGCGGACATTCGTGGGCGTGGATTGTTGTGGGGCATTGAACTCGTGGCCAACCGCGAGACGCTTGAGCATTTCCCGCTTGAAGCCGGTATGACCAACGCCGTTGTGGCGCATGGGTTGCGTGAGGGTGCGTTCTTCTATCCGGGCGGCACCGGTGAGATGCAGGATGTCATTTGCCTAGGGCCCGCTTTCACGGTCAGTGATGACGAGCTTGAGATGATCGCGGACAGGCTTTTGGCAGCCATCACCGCGGCAACAGCAAAAAAGGCGGCTGCATGAGGTACGACCGTCACTCTGGTCAACGCCTTGTCAGGTCTTCCCCGCTACAACCTGGCTGTTCACACCTTCGGCTGGCGCATGAAGGGTGATGACGTCGGCGGAATGGCCTTCAGGCAAATCCATCGTCTTTTTCTCGGTCGGTGCGAAAGCGATGACATTGAGTGTCTCACCTTGCTCAACCGTTTCGGCCGTCTCAGTCGGGCCGGCGTCTTCGGGCCTCTTGGCCATGATCCTGCTCCTGCTCACTGTACGATGAATGAAAGCCTGAGCCCATTATGGTGAACCAAGAGTTAACGGCTGTGCATAAGTTTGGACTTGATGGCCTAAAGGACTGAGGCCGCAGCTACGCCAAGTCCTGCACCCAGGGGCACAACGCTCCAAGCCGGCCATCGCAATACGGCAAGTCCAATGAACGCCAGGCTGGCAATGGCAACATCTGTCCAGTCGGTGATGGCGGTTGTTGTGACAGGTGTGTAGAGGGCCGCAGCCAAGATACCGACAACAGATGCATTCACTCCATTCAGTGCAGCTCGCGCGGTCTGATTGGCCCGCAGCTCAGCCCAGAACGGCAAGGCAGCTGCAACCAGCAGTGCACCGGGCAGAAAAATCATTGTCAACGCCAGAAGAGCAAAAAGGGATGCTGCCAGCGGACCCTCATCAATGCTCGCAGCCCCGCCGAGAAAGGCCGAAAACGTGAAAAGCGGACCGGGAACGGCCTGCGCCAAACCGTACCCCGCTGTAAATTCTGTTGCCCCAACCAGGCCGGGCCCAACTGTTTCAGCCTGTAGCAACGGGAGCACAACATGCCCGCCGCCAAAAACCAGAGCACCAGAGCGGTAGAAGCCATCAGCGATCTGTACGACCAGTGATTGATCCTTTGCGGCCACCAGCGGCAATCCGATGAGCAACACGAAAAAGGCGATTAACAACGCAACGGAAGCGGCTTTGGGAATGGCCGGCGCAAACTCTGGTGCGGCAGACGTTTGGGGTGATGCTGTTTTGAAGGCAATCAACCCAATGACTATCCCGATCGCGATTGCCACCAATTGGCCGGACGCCCCGCCGACAAACAATGTGATTGCCATGGCCAGACCTGCGAGGGCGAGACGCGGCAGATCCGGTGTAAGGCTTTTGCCCATCCCGATCAGGGCATTGGTGACGACGGCAACCACGACGGCTTTAAGGCCTTCCAGAAGGCCGGCCGGGATGGCGTCGCCCATTTGCAGCAAAGACAAGGCGGCGGCAGTCATCAAGACCGCAGACGGAAGTGTGAACCCGATCCAGGCGGCCAAAGCGCCCCAAGGGCCGGCCTTCAACATGCCTATTGCCAGGCCAACCTGACTGGATGCCGGACCGGGCAAGAACTGGCAAAGCGCGACCACATCCGCGTAAGCCTCATCGGTCAACCACCTTCGTCTGGCGACGAACTCATCCCGAAAATAGCCAATGTGAGCGACCGGACCGCCAAAAGCCGTGAATCCCAGACGCAGGAAGGTGAAAAAAACCTCGGATTTCAAACCAATTTCATCCCAAAACCTGCGGATAGCCACCGAATCTTTACACCAAGCCCGCAACACTGCCGCGCAAGTTAAACGGTCGGATGACAGTTCGGCCAGTAATCCGGGCGCTTTGCCCTAAAACCGGAGAAGGCCGGGCATCGCGGGACATGAATACGACCGCCAACAGGTTGGCAGATCTCGCGGGCCTGCTGCGAGACAGGACACCGGAGGGACGCCACGCCCTGCTGGGGTGCGTCGCTGACCTCTACCTGTCTGACCCCGATGACTGTGCCGAAGCAACCGCCGAAGGGTTTGGACATTTATTGGCAGACCTTGCCGAAATGGCCGGTGCCGAGGCGCAGCACAATCTGGCATCCAGGCTGGGCGTAGTCCGATACCCGCCGAAAGTCCTGACGAACTATCTGTTGCAGAAGCCAGGCTGGATCGCAGCTCCGTTCCTGGCGCAGACGCCCGCATTTGACGAGGCTGCCCTTACCGCATTGGTCGAGGCCGACGGCGACAGGCACGCAGCAGGCATCGCCCATCGAACCGGCCTGTCATCAGCCCTGGTCCGGAAAATCCTGACGACCAATGCCGACGCTGCGCTCGTTGCCCTGGCGGAAAATCACGACGCCCCGCTTCAACGCGCTGACTTTGAAATGCTCAAGGCAGCAGCTCCCGCCCTCCCTCACCTACAAGCTGCCCTCGCAAAGCGCACAGATCTCCCCGCAGATGTGGCGGCAACGCTGCTGTGGCATACCGGAGCGACGCACGGAAAACAGTCTTTTGAACGCGCACTGGCTGTCACACCGGAAACGCTGTCGCTGGCCATTGAGGCGGCCTCTGCTATCGGCCTTGGGACCGGCAACAAAGCATCTCATCCTGAAGACGCAGCATCATACGCGGTGCAAAAACACTCCGTGGGCGAATTGAAGGAGCCGCTTTTGATCCGCCTCCTGCGCGATCGAGACATGGACAGGTTTTACGCCAGTCTCGACAAGATTTCGGGGCTGGATCGCGCGACCGCAGAAGCTGTTGTGGCAGCGCAAAGCGGGTTTGCCCTCGTTGTCCTGTGTAGATCCGCCCGCTTTGCCCGCTCTACTTTTTCAACGCTCGTGCGTTTGACCGATGCCGACAGCTCGAGAAGTTCAACTCAGACCTTCGAGCTGATGTCTGCGTTCGAAGTGCTTGATGGGGCAGCCGCAGACACGCTGCTCGGGTTCTGGCAGGTGCTGCTTGGAGGGGCCGACCCGTCAGAGATTGTTGATATGGCGGACGCGAGAAAAGCAGGCTAGGCGAGGGTTAAACCTCAGGGGCAATCTGCTTGGGTGGCTCAAAGATATCCGGCGAGCCCACCGGCAGGCTTTCCAGATAGACCGACGTAGACGGAAAAGCAAAGCCCGTCCCTGCCCCGTCGACAATGTCCTTGATGGCAAAAGCAAGCCGCTCCTTGGCTTCCAGCCACTCACCCCACACGATGGTGCGTGTGAAGCAATAGAGCATGATGTCGATCGAACTATCGTTGAACGCATCAATACGCACGAACATCGGCACTTCCGGTGGCTTGGCAAATTCGTCTGACCCAAGCACATAGGCCTCGATGCCATTGCGGACCTGGTGGAGCTGCTCTTTAGAGGTTCGGTATTCGACGCCGATCTTCCAGTAAATCCGCCGGTGCGTCATGGCCGAGAAATTGGTGACGGCGCTGTCGGCGAATTCCGTGTTAGGCACATAAACGGGCGCCTTGTCGAAACGGCGCACCCGGGTGGAGCGGAAGCCGATCTGTTCAACAGTCCCTTCCACCACGCCATCCACCTTGACCCAGTCTCCCACACCGAAACGCTTTTCGATGAGGATCGACAGGCCCGCAAGCAGGTTCTTGAAAAGGTCCTGTGCGCCCAGGGCCACGGCGACGCCAAACAGGCCCAAACCGGCAATCAAGGGAGCAACCTGAATGCCCCAGATCTGGAGGATGGTGGCGGCGCCGAGAAGCACCACACCGATCCGAGTGGCCGTGATAAGCCAGTCCACCATTTCCCGCGTCAGGACAACTTCCAAACGCTTGAAAACCAGGGTCAGTGGCTTGGTAATATTGTAGAGCGCCCAGAAGAACGCGACCGCCACCATTGTCTGAACCAGCTTGTCGATAATGATGGCGCCGATGCCGTCCAATGCCAGATATTGACCCGCAATGAACACACCGACTGTCACAACAAGAAGCTTCAATGACGGCGCGACGGCTTCAATGATCAGATCATCGACATTCGTGGTTGTACGCTTGGCCCACCCACGAACAGTGGCCACCACGATGCGCGCAAACAGGCCGCGCAAGACGTAGAAGGCGATCAGGATGCCGGCGACAACGAGAAGGCGGCCAAAATCTATGCCGAGTACGCCTTCGAACCAGAAATTGACCAGAACGGCCCAAAACTCAGTGGCGACTTCTTGGACCATTGGACTCTGGTTCTCTTCTGATGGAATCGAGGCGCGGGCCGCGCAGTTTAGGCTCAAGCCCTGATAGCGCGGAATTGCGGTCGGCCTCAAGCAGCAGCGTCGCGCCGCACTGATTTGACCTCGATCATCGTATGCCCGGCTGTGGATGGCTTACAGTCGCGGTGAAACCATTGGAATTGACCATCACAGCAGACACACCATGACAACCGCACGAGAAATCGTAGAAAAACACGTACAGGCTGCATTGGCGGAGGCAGCCGAAGCAGGACAGCCGCGCGACTCTGTCGCCCGCGTCCTGTTTGACGAAGTCATCAAACTCTATCGCATGGACAGGGAACCTGAAGACATCGCTGGTGAACTGATGGCAGCGGCTGAGAATATGGACGCAGGCGACGGCATTGCCTTCATGCGGCCATAGCTACGGCTGCTATCGCCGAAAGACCTGATCAATGAGCGGGTCTGTCTGAATGGGAACGTCCTCAACAATGACGCCGTCCAGACAGGCCTCTCCATTGCCAGCCTCGATCTCAATGACCCAGAAATCAGGGTCCGCCTTTGCGTATCGTGCGAGATAGGCTTCTGCATCCGCGTCCAGAATTGGATCCGTACCACTGACGCATGTCCATCGAGGTTGCCCGGCTTCATCCGTTCCCGGGCCAGGGGCTGGGCCAAACACCCTTACATCGCGATCCGCTGAAACGGACTTCACAAAAACTGCGCCGGCGGCGGCGTGTCCTCGACGTGCAATTGATGCAAACGCGCCGGTGGTTGTGGCGCGGCGAAGAATGGCCTGAACACGGAGTTCCGATTTCAGTCTTGGCTGCATGTTGGGACAGTGCCTCGCGGGCCCCACATCGGCAAGGGTCTAGGCTGTCTTCCTGTGGCCAAGTCGTGCGCGCGGGAAGGCCAGCCGGACCGTTGTCCCATTACCGACTTCAGACTGAATGCTGAAACCACCGCGTTGCAGCTCGGTCAAGGCCTTTGCAATCGCCAAACCAACGCCGGCGCCGGCAGGACGGGCTTCAAGGCTGCCCCCTGTGCGTTCAAAGGGACGCATAAGACGCTCGATTTCATTCGCCGGAATGCCCTGCCCATTGTCCTTGATCTCAAACCAGACGCTAATGTCATCTGACCCGCCATCAATGTCGACGCTCTCACCCAACGGCGAGTACTCGATGGCGTTGGCCAGAATGCCATTGAGTGCCTGGCTGGCGGCGCGCGCGTCTGCCAACGCCAACGGCAAGTCTTCAGGCACATGGTTTTGGACAACGCTGCGGCCGCTGCGTGCCTGTGGCTCGCGCGTACGCACTGCATGGTCGGCAATCGGGGCCAGACGTGTTTCTTCCACATCCATTTCCACATTGCCTGCTTCGATCTCTGACATGCGCAGAACATCGGTCACAATACGCAGCAGGCTCTTGCCGCTATCGCCGATCATGTCTGCGTAGTCCGAGTAGCGGCCATTGCCGATCGGTCCGAAGGACTGATCGCGGATCACCTGCGAGAAACCGATGATGCTGTTGAGCGGTGTGCGAAGCTCATGGCTCATGCTGCGAAGAAACGCGGATTTGGTGCGGCTTGCAGATTCTGCCATGTCGCGCGCGTTCTGCATGACAAGCTCGGCCTCGCGCCGCTCGCTAATGTCACGCGTGACCGCGACGAGGCTGTTGTCCGTGGAGCTTCCTGTAGCGCGCAGACGCGTCTCGAGGAAACGGACCTCTCCGCCGGGATTGGTCGATATAAACTCTACGCTGGTCTCGCCACCGTGTCGCAGAGTGTGTGCAACAGCATCAGTGACCGCTTTGGCGTCTTCCGCCCGCGCCACATCTGAGAGCTTCATCCCAAGGAGCTTGTGCGGGGAAACATTAAGCAGGCGGCGCGCGGCGGGTGTTGCGAATACGACGGTGCCATCCATCGTATGTCGCGTGACCAGGTCGCTGGCATTGTCCGCGACAACCCGGTAGCGCGCTTCTTCGGTATCTGCTGCTTCCTCAGCGCGCAGATAGGCCTCTTGTGTCCGCATGGCGAGGGCGCAGGCATACACAATGGCAGCGATGATCGCGACCATGCGCACCAGGAACGGATCGAGCCCTGGAAGATGTGCCGGCGGCAGGCCTGAAGCCAATGACATCCAGGCGAGAATGGAAAAGACGATAACGGAAACGGATGCCGCCATGACGGCGTTTCTGCGATTTGCAGACAGCGCGGCCTCCATCGGCACAATGGCCAGCCAGAAGATGGCAGGAGAGTCGACCCCCCCGGTCCACAGGCAAAGCCACCCCACCAGAATGGCCAGGAAGGTAGAAGAAAGGGCGTAGGATGCGGCCAAGTTGCCCGTAAGCCGCAAAAAGAGTGCTGGAATCGCGGTGGCGGCGAGCAGTGCTAACGCACCTGCGGCAAAGAAGTCTATTCCGCCGGTCACAACCGCAAAAAGGATGCCGCCAAACAGCCCCATCATCCCGCCGCTTAGATGCTGCCGGATGAAAGACGCGTGGCGCCTCATCTGCCGCGGACGCCCGCGGACGCTTAGATGCACATGCCAGTCAGCAATCTGCACGCTCAAAACCCCTGTTTAGCCTGCCGGCGGACCACCAGCCCCCACGTCGACACACGCTTTCCCGCCGGCCGCAAGTTCGGCAATTGGGTGCGCTTGGTGCCCAGTCTGGCCGGGTGGGGTTAAGGAAGGTGAAACCGCTAAGAAAATGTGCGGCATTTGAATTAAACTTTGCGATGACAACAGCGTGGAAAAACGCCTTCTGCGGACTTGCCGCATTGCAAGAAATGCACTCACCGCATAGTGTTGGGCACGTCCGTTGCAGAAGTCTTAACAAGACACGCACGGGTGCTTCGATCTGGCACAGTTATTGGGGTTTTCCGTCAAGCACGCAGTGTTTGGCGGTTTTCCGAGACAGATCGGGCGCTCACGGACACCAGGTAACTGAATTCCCGGCTCCACAAATGCCGTTTAGACGCATTGGGGCCAGTTTGGGGGGCAAAACGCATGGCCGATTTCACATCAAACACCGTGAGGCTGACCCGATTGACGACATTCACCGGATCAAAAAGTACTGCCATCTCGGCCGCGACGGGCCTTAGTCTGCTGCTGGCGGGGTGTATCGGCGTTGATACGAGCAGCCCCAAAGTCGCTGCTGTTCAGGCGCAGCCCGCAGCCGCGCCGGTCGCTCAGCCTTATCAGGTTGCCAGCGCCCCTGTCGTCCTTTCGGACGGTACGATTGTTCCAATTCCACGGGCTAAGCCGGCGGTTGCAGGCAAATCGCTTGACCGGGTGACCCGCGCGGACGCAGCGCAGGCAGCACCTTTGGATGGCCCAAAAGGCCTTGTTGAGAAGGCGGCTGCCTATAGAGCCTTTGATGCGGCAATTGATGATCTGGCTGATCGCAAGTTCAAGTCGCCACGTGATGTGCGCGCTGCGCTCGACTCTCTACGGCCGCATGATCCCGCCAAGCTTGGCGAGGGATGGGTGGCCAACAGTGCCTTCCTTGCCGCTCAGCAGCCAGAATTTGTATCAGCGCTGAAGGCGGCCGTTGCGCGTGACGGAAAGCAGTCCGTTCTGTCGCGCCTCAAATCAGGCACGGGTGTCTGGATGTTTGCCGGGTCACAGCAGGCTCGTTCTGCAGTGGTTGCTGATGCGTCTGTTGCCTATCAAAAGTTGACTGGGCTCGGTCAGCGCTTCCTGACAACCGCCGTTGAATTCCAGCGGACGCGCTGGGGCAGCTATGAACCTGCGGCTCCGTTCTCCGTCAGTCCGCAGTTTGCGGCGGCTGAGGTTGGTGGTCCCGGGCTGGGCAACATTCTGGCCGAACTTGCTGGCGTAACCGAAGCCCAGGCCGCAGCCCCCGTCATGCAGCGCATTCTGGCCATCGCCGGTCACATTGCTCTGGAGGAATCAGACGCGAGCGCAACCGTATCGCTGGTGCAGAATCGCGACCTGTCGCGCTGCACCCGGTTTGCCCGCCTGAACCTCAATCAGTGCCTGGCGGCCGCGCACTTCCCATCAGAGGAAGCCTATTGCACTGGCAAACATGCGGTGAACGAGATTGCCTATTGCTGGGCGACTTACCTTCCTGCTGCTGCCAAGTAGCCACTGCGCCAAAACCGGATTTAAAAGGCGGCTTCATGGAAGCCGCCTTTTTTATGCCCGGTGCTGGAGGATGTCCTCCGGAACACGGCGCCGGTTAGACACGGCCGAAATGCCCGAAAACAGTGCAAACGATTTCCTAACACTGTCGAGGCTAGTCTCCATCCGGGGTCAGTCAGGCCTCGGTAAATGGGGCAGTTTGGGGCGAGATATGCCTGTTGGAAGGCGCGAAGGTATCGACGCGCTCGTAAAAGGGTTGGACAGTCTGCGCATTGGCATCATCGTATTTGATGACGCTGACCGGCTTGTCTATTGCAATGACCACTTCCGCTTCATTTTCCGCACTTTTGACGATCTGGACGGCATTGCGGAGCTTACCTTTGAGGACATTCTGCGGACACTGCTCGACAACGGTGAGTTCGCCGGAGCCAAAGCCATCAACGATCCTGAAGAATGGCTGCGTGAGTCATTGGCGTATCACCGCTCCCGTGACTGGACGCCGCGTCTGGAACGCTTGGCGGATGGCCGTTGGATGGAGGTCAAGTGCCGCCCAATTGACGATGGCGGTGCCATTGTTCATTGGAACGATGTCACTGGGCTTATGCAGACCCAGCTCCGGTTTGAAGCTGCCATCGAAAGCACAGCAGATGGCTTTGCTGTTTGGGACCAGGCTGACCGCCTTGTGCTGCACAATCGTGTGTTCGCACGCATTCACCGCGCAACGTCCAGCCGACTAAAGCCGGGTACTACATTCAGAACATTCATGACCGATACCGCCTATTCAGGCGTTTTTGACGAAGATGATGACTGCGACGAATGGATCGCGCGGCGTATGGAGAAACACAGCCTGCCTGTCGGTCAAAGTACGTTGCGGCACAAAGATGGCCGTTGGTTTCTGATGCGCGACCGGCATACCCGTGAGGGTGGCCGGGTCACGGTCTTCACAGACATCACCGAGCTGAAAGAGCGCGAACGGCAACTGATAGAGCGTGGGCAAACACTACAATACACTGTGCAGGAACTTGAGATGGACCGTGCCAAACTTGAAGACCAGGCATCGAATCTCGTTGATGTCGCTGAGAAACTGGACTCGGCCAAGGTAGCCGCTGAACGTGCCAACGAAAGCAAGACATCATTCCTGCGCAATATGAGCCATGAGTTGCGCACACCACTGAACTCCATCATCGGTTTTTCTGAGGTGCTGGAGCAGGAGCTTTTCGGCAAGCTCGGCAATGAGCGCTACATCGATTATGCCTCAATGATCAACACGTCCGGCGCGCACCTCTTGTCGTTGATCAACCAGATACTTGACCTATCGAAGATCGAAGCCGGCCGGTACGAGTTGGTGAAGCAGCCATTTGATATTCGTGAGGTGATCGAGGATAGCGGCGAGCTGCTGTTGCCGCAGGCGAAAGACGGGCAGATTACCGTCGATGTCGAATTGCCGGACGGCGATTGCGAAATCGACGCCGATCACACGGCGATCCGCCAGGCTGTTCTCAACCTGATGTCGAACGCAATAAAATTCACAAAGGAAGGCGGTTCCGTCACCGTTCGCCTGGAAGATCACGTCGACACCGTAATGCTGTGCGTCAGCGATACCGGTATTGGGATCGCCCCCAATGATCTGCGCCGCGTCATGATCCCGTTCGAGCAGGTGGATTCGACGTTTGCAGCCAGCAAACAAGGAACGGGTCTTGGCCTGCCAATCGTCAAGTCGCTGATTGAGTTACATGGCGGATCCATTGAGCTGGCCAGTACCCTTGGCAAGGGAACCACTGTGACTGTGTGGCTGCCCTAGGAAGCTGAGGTCCCCGCGATTGCCGTGGAGAACCAGAAAAAAGGCTACGGCATCATCGCCTCCCCCTCCCATTGATGAGCGCCGGCAAAGCTTGTCGTCGGAATCTATCCAGAAAATTGCCGTGTACAGAGTGACATCAGTGGCCTGAAATGGTGGACTGACGCTCAATGCAGCGCCTTTGCAGAACAGTTACGACAGGGCTCCACCGGCATGGCCGACAAGAAAAACAATCAAGAAAGCAATGGTCGCAAGAAAGGTGGCGGCAAGAGCAGCGATGCGCCAGACGTCCAATTTGACGATCAGTTTGCCGCTTGGCAGCCCAATGGCTTTCACCTCGCAGACATCCCCATCAATGCGTCCGTCAACGGAGAGACATATGACCGGGTTCTGAATGATCTTCAAAATGAGCTGCGCGAGCTGCAGCTCGCCTTTCTTCATAACAGGCTGAAGGGCGTGATTGTTTTCGAGGGTTGGGATGCCGCTGGCAAGGGTGGAACCATCCGCCGCCTCACGAGCGTGATGGATCCAAGGGCCGTCCGCGTATGGCCAATTTCAGCGCCGGACCACCGCGAACAGCAGGAACACTATCTGCAACGCTTCTGGCGCCGCCTTCCACCAAATGGAGAGTTGGGGATATTCGACCGCTCCTGGTACGGACGGGTACTCGTCGAGCGCGTTGAGGAATTCGCCACCAGGGAAGAATGGGGCCGCGCGTATGGCGAGATAAACGCGTTTGAAGCCTCTCTGGCTGCCGACGGATTTCGCTTGGTAAAGATTTTCCTGCATGTGAGCCACGAAGTGCAGGCGCAGCGATTCAGAGACCGGCTCAACGACCCCTTGAAACAATGGAAGTTGACGGAAGAGGACCTGCGCAATCGCGACAAGCGTGCTCACTATGAGGAGGCCGTGGAAGAAATGGTGCGCAGAACCTCCGCCCCGGACGCGCCTTGGCATGTCTTGCCTGCGAACGACAAGAAGTTCGCACGCCTTGCCGGTCTTTCCACAATTATCAAGTCGCTTGGCGCCGGAGTGGACCTAGAGCCCCCGGCCCTTAGTCCAGAATTCCTTGCCAAGGCAAAGAAAGAGCTGGGCGCGGAGAACGGCAAGAAGTAGCTAAAATTTTAGACGATCTTGAATTGAATGCTGTCCGCGCTGCCAACGCGGCCTTAGCCATCGAATGGATTTACCCAACAAGACCGGTACTTCGATCAAATTTGATCTATTTGTTTTGCGACCTCACAAGACCCTCGCGCCTAATCTCGCATCATGATTAGTCGCATTGCCACCTGATGGCGCAGGCCGGAGAACCGGCTTGTCATTTGAGTGGCGCAACCGAGGGGTCGGTATGATGTTTATTCTAAGAATTGCTTTTTGGATTGCTGTGGTTGCTGTTCTGTTGCCAGCCGCGCCGAGCATTCCGTCGTCCGAAGGTGCTGCGCAGGCTGCGGCCGGCGCGCCCGCGGAGGCTGCAGAACCGTTTGATGCTGGTGCTGCCGTCGATATGGCCATGAGCACGGGTTCGGATGTCCTGAGCTTTTGCGCCCGGAACAAGACGGTGTGTGACGCGGTAGCCAATGGCGGCTCTCACGTGTTCAACCAACTCATCTATTACACGGGTGAGGCCATGAGCTGGGCCACACAGGCACTTATTGAAGCCCGGCAGGCTGAAGCCGCAGCCGCTGCACCGGCACCGGTACCGGTACCGGGACAGGGTCTCTAAAGGCTCTCCAACGAAAACCGGCTTTTCGCCGTAACGACAAGGCAGCCTCGAACTGCTTTGCTCCAGTCCCGCGATCCTATTTGCAGGCGCGTATTGCACTCCCAGGCCCTCGCCATCCCCCCCGGGCGAACGGGCCGTCCCCCACAGAGCAATACGCGCCATTATATTGCGGGTTTCCGGTTGGTTGTCTGATGCCACACAACAGCCTATGTCTTGGCTGCGGAGCCCTAGATTTTCGGGCCATGGAAAGCTGCACGCGCAAAGGGCGAATGGGCTGTGAGTATCAATGAACTGATTGACGATTTTTCCTATCTCGATGATTGGGAAGATCGCTATCGATACGTCATCGAGCTTGGGAAAGGTCTGGAACCCCTCGCTGATGCGCAGCACACTGAAGCAAACAAGGTCAAAGGGTGTGTTAGCCAGGTCTGGCTTCAGACCGACGTGGCCAATAGCGACGCAGGTGAGCCTGTTCTGACATTCGTTGGCGACAGTGACGCCCACATCGTGCGGGGCCTGATCGCCATCGTGCTGCGGCTTTATTCCGGTCGCCCGGCATCAGAGATCGCGTCCACATCGGCAGAGCCTGTGTTCCAGCAGATCGGACTCGATGAACATCTCAGTCCTCAACGGTCGAATGGTCTGCATGCCATGGTGCGGCGTATTCAGTCAGACGCTGAGGCGGCCCTGGAGATGACGTCCAAAACGACCGCGTAAGGCACCGTTGGCGCATATAGCATTGCATGGAGTGACCCGATGAGCCTTATTGTCCTGCCCTACATCGCAGGCATCATCGGCCTCGGCCTTGGTGTCTTTGCCATTGTGAGCCCGCAGGGTGCCGCCAGACTTGTGGGCATCAAGATTGATGAAAGCCTCCCCCATTCGGTTTCAGAAGTTCGTGCCACTTATGGCGGTGTGTTTGCTGGCGGTCATGCGTTTGCCCTTGCAACCGGCAGCGATGCCGCGTTCATCACCCTCGCGTGCGGATGGGGCCTCACGGGCCTTGTGCGGCTGGTATCCATTGTGATCGATCGCGCCGCCAACGGAGCCAACTATGGCGGCACGGCGTTTGAGCTTGCCATGGCAGGACTGTTGGTCGCACCATTTGTCATCACTTGACCGTCTGAAACGCTCATCACTGGTCTTCGGGTGCGGCATTCCATACATAGGCTCGGCGGCGGCTGGTCCCGCCGGTACCGTTGTAACCGTAATGATCTGCCAAACGGTCCAGGGCGATCGCAAGGACCACCTTGCCTGACGGCTGAGGCCAGCCCATCCGGCGCTCTGCATCCTCAAGACCACTGAGGTAGCAACACACATCGACCAGCGGTTCGGCCAATCCGGGACCGACGGTGTCCAACGCCTTGTAAAAACGTTGCCGGGCCGCCAGCGCTTTTTCGCTGAGGGTCAGATCTACGCCGGCGGACCGCCTGTTGCCCTCCAGTTGCACGGACCAGTCCGCCGTCACGCGCTGGGTCATCTGGGCATGTGTGAAGTCGGTGCGTAGTTTTTCACCGGCCTCAAACTGGGCTTCAGATATCAAGGCCTTGCCGTTTGCGCCTTTACGCTTTCGCAGCCAACCAAGCGGCGTCTCTGCCAGGTTCACTTTCATGGGTGTCAGCGCGGTTTTGGTGTTGTTGCCTCGCCCGTCGATCATCCGTGTTCCCGCTAGTTGATGCTGGGCGCGAAAAGGATCCGCAGATGCTGCGTCGCGCACGACGCGATTGCGTCCAAGCTCCGTCAACACATAGCCGTCACTGCTCGCGGCAATGAGGCCCTCCCTCTCGAAGGCCGTAACAAAACGGGTCTCGAGACGTGTCCGCGGCGTACGCCCGCGTGTTTTGCTGGTCTTGATGGCATACTTGTCTGTTTGCGGCACGGGGACGAGACGCGATCCGGGAGACGCCAAGCGCGGCAGGATACGACGGGCCTCGCGATCGAGTTCACCTTTCGCGATTTTTGAGAAAGACGGCGTGGAGGCGGCGGAGGGCGGTGTGACCCACCGGGACCCTGACGGTGACTTCATGTCTTCAGTCCTCTTTGCCGGTGGCGACGCGTAGCTGCCACGCAATGCGGGATAGTTTCCGGTCAAAAGCTGAGATGTCGCGCCGCCATTCGATCTTCCGGCACGCATGGGACACGGTCGACCGGTCGCGGTGAAACTCATCACCAACCGCCGTAAGGCTGACGCCGAACACCACATGGGTGAGATACATGGCGACCTGCCGGGCGTGGCAAGCGGCCGAGGACCCCCGATCATTCGAGGTCAACTCATTGACGGGAACATTGAAGGCGCGACCGACAAGCACTCGCACAAGTTGTGCTTTTTGCCTATTTTGCGACTTCCGGGTGGTGAGTCTTGGTCTATCCGGCAATGGTCGAATTACGTCAATTACGTTCGGCATTGAGATTTTCCCCGTAATGATTTAGGAACATAATACGAACCTGAGGCTCGATTTGCGATATTTTTACGTATTACGTAAACACCGGGGATAGATTCTTTTGATGTCGGGCTGTTTTTGGCTGGCGGGCTCAGTTTAAAACCGCTTCCGACGGCGTGGCGTCAGGCACAAGGGGCAAAACAGTGCAGACACGTATCCGGCACTATCGAAAGTTGGGTGGACTGACGCTGCAGCAGCTGGCGGACCGGGTCTCGACGACACCACAAACGATTTCCCGCCTGGAAACCGGCAATATGACCGTCTCCATTGACTGGCTGGAGCGATTTGCGGACGTCTTTGACATAAAGGTGCCTGATCTGATTGCCGGGGGGACCGGACGTGAAATTGACATGCTGGGAACACTGGCGGGAGACGGGGCTGTTCTGACAGCTGCGGACTGTGAGGTGTCAGACTTCGGCATAGACGTTCCGGCAGACCGCCCGGTTGCCGTATGGCTGTCAGGAAGGGTCGGACGCTATGAAGCCGGCGACCTCTTGATTGGCAATCGCCTGGAGGGAGCAGACCTTGCCGGTGCCCATGGGCAGGATTGCCTCGTGCCCGGAGCCGACAACACGTTCTATCTGCGCCGGCTCGCGCGCGAAGAGACCGGGATGTTCACGCTCATGCCACTTGACCCGGGAGGAGATGTACGATTTGGAGCCGGACTAGACTGGGCCGCGCGGATTGTTATGCGCGTCTCTTATTTCAGATAGCTGCGCTAGTTCGCATCATCAGAAGACTTTTTGTCCGTAGGCTGAGCAATACATACACCAGACCACCTGCCTCCATTGGTCACCTGTCGCGGCGTCAGCCCCCAACTCCCGCGAAATACGCCCTCCCCCTCAAGTGTCAGCCGGGCGCCGCCAGTGCTGATTTCGGATACCCACACGCCCTGAAGCTGATTTTCGCTTGCCCGCCCAAAAACAAATCCAGGCTGGACATCCGGCGCCCTGCCATAGGTACCCGATACATTTCCGTCTTCTCCTTCAATGGTGACCAGGCGGCCAAATTCGGTATCCCAAACGCCTGTCCAACCATCACAACGGGCGGGTTCGGATTTGATTACTCGTATCGGCACCGCCCGAAGAAGAGCCCCGCCTTCCGCTGTCGGGGCATAGATAGTGGCGCTGTAGTGTCCTTCTCCCGGCGCACGGAAGAGAAGCTGGATGTCTGATGGTTCTGTGGGTGCTGCAATCCGGGCCGTATCGGTACCATGCTCAACATCTGCAAGGGATGCAGGAGGCGCACCGTCCGCTTCATCAGCTGGCACAAGGGCCACATGACCGCCTGTAGCCAGGCAGCGATTGTTGGCAATCTCCACATCCAGCGTGATTGCGGCCCCCTGTTGGTACGTCTGCTGATCGGGTGAGATTTGCGGCGCAGGTTCGGCCATCACATCAGCAGCATCAAAAATGTCAGGCGTCATCGCAACTTCTTCTTCCAGCACTTTGACAAGCTCAAGCTGGGGTTCGAAGACAGGCGCCGCCGAGAGTTCTGCCGCCCGCGCCACACCTGCGTCGATTGCCTCCTGCGCATTGCAGCCAATGCGCACGGAACAGACGGCTGCGGAATTGACCGCGCGGCGCAACCTGAAAAGCGTCTGGGTCAGCCTTGGATCGACACCGGGACATTCAGATGTCGACATCTGCCCATCACGTCTTTTGCCCCTCACCTGCTCCAGACGCATGAGAGCTTTCAAAGCAGATTCCAGCCGCGTAGCGGCCTGAGCCCATGCGGTCGGCTGTGCGAGCCGTCCGTCAAGCTGCAATGCGCCCAGGGCATCGCGCATACCGGCCAGAGCGAGGCGTGCGGACACCTGACGCCATCGCGGCCGACTTGCATCTGGCCCCGTGCCTGCGGGGCGACTGAGATTTCGCTCAAGATGCGCAAGATCACTCGCCAATTGTTGCGTCCCGATCGGGTCGAGACCTCTTGCGGTCAGGACGGCTGTTAGACCGGACAAAGTCGCAATGCCTTCTTGTGCGGGACCGACATCTATAACGCTGCCGTCTCCGCTGTGAGAGATCAGTTCATCTGCATTTGCCGTGATGGGGATCTCGCCGGCAGCGGCGCTCAGAATGCCTTCCGCGAATGCCGCCTTCTCAAGCATTATGTGCCGGGCGGAACAATCCGCTCCGGGACAAGCGATCGCGGAGCACGTCAAAGCTCCTTGTTCCAGTGCACGCGTCACAGCGCGCACGGGTTCAAGTATCCGATCGAGGTCTACGCCCGCATCGGCTGCGATAACGGCGCAGGCTGATCCGGCCTGCGCGGCGAGCGGCTGATCTACGGACTTACAAGCCGATTCCTTAGCGCACGCTCCAGCGGCGCGGGCAGCGGCTTCTGCAAGCTCCTCCGTCCCTTTTGCGACTTGGGCCACACGGGCCGCCTCACGGGTTTGTGCCAATGCCTTTTGCTGATGCGTCCAGACAGTGCTGTCGCTGTCCAGCCGGGCGGGACCCGGCCAGTGCATTGTTTTTGGGATGTTGCCGACTTGCGCACGTGTCACAGAGGTGTCGGCCAGACGGCTCAAATTTGTCGCCTTATCAGCCAACCCTTCTGCGAGCTCCACAACCAACACACAGGTGTGGCACTCAGCATCGGCAGCCGGTAGAGCCATTGCCGGTGTCATCAACAGAGCAAAAGCGACGGGGATCATGCATGAACTTACCGGCCAGCGAGTTCGATGGTCAGCCGGCCAAAACCCGGCATGTCGTTTTTTGTCCGGCCTGGCGGGTCGCTTGGATCGAATCACGTTTGGGAAGAGGCGCATTCTTCCTATATTGCAGAGCAACATAGCCTTTGTGTATGGTTCGCCGACCGATTGCAGCTGACACATTGTCAGCACCAGAAAGGTATTCCCATGGCTACAGCAAGAAAAAGCGCCCCAAAAACCAAGGCCCGCACCAAAACGGCGGCCAAGCGCAAGACAGCAGCCCGTAAAGCGGCCCCTAAAAAGGCATCTACGGCAAAATCCGAAGCCAAGGCAGCGAAGCCACGCGCGATTGCCCAGCCGGTCATTCGCCGCATCTGGCCGCTTGAAACGGACGCCTTGCGTCGTCACCTGTGCCGCCTAACGCGCGAGGACCGCATCCTTCGGTTCGGCCGCCCGGTCACCAATCGCTTCATCCAGACCTATGTGGATCGCATTG
Source organism: Candidatus Phaeomarinibacter sp. (assembly GCA_050042885.1). GTDB lineage: Bacteria > Pseudomonadota > Alphaproteobacteria > CGMCC-115125 > CGMCC-115125 > Pyruvatibacter. The sequence goes on along the minus strand of JBHJJF010000047.1, from coordinate 8,286 downwards.
ACTGGTTCCGCGACATTGTCATTGGCGCGGTGATTGACGGGGAAGTGAAGGCATCAGGCATTCTCACCCCGATTGGCTGGCGCCTGCCGCTGGAAGGTTCTGCGGCTGTGTCTGTCGAGACCGACCTGCAGGGCTATGGCCTCGGGTCCGAACTGACCAAACGCATGCTGACCATCGGGCGCAACCGCTTCATGAGCCGGATCTACATGCTGTGCCTTGTGAAAAACGAGCGGATGTATCGCATCGCTGAAAAGTTTGGTGGCGAAGTTGACCGGTTCCGGGATGAAACAGTCGAGGCACAGTTTGATCTGTCCCGCCCGACGGTTTCAACGGTGACCACCGAAGCCGTGTCAGAGGGCCTGGCCCTTGGCCGCACCGTCGTTGGACGGGGCCCCGTTATCGGTGCTCTTGCCAACGGGACGCACGCGGCCTGACCTAGCTGAAACCATCCTGGCAATCTGATTGCGGGCGGACCTTAGGGTCTGCCCGTAAATCTTTCGGGTCGCAGAACCTGTGCTTCGCTCACTGAAACAATGCCCGGATAGCGTTCAAACAGCTTGCTGATCTTCGTCAGCACCTCGTCTGCTGCCTGATCATCCGTGATCGCAATGACCACAATGTGATCTTCAGCTCCGGTAAGCTGATCTTCCTGCCAGACGCCGGATGTTCCTGCCCCGCCTACCGTCTTGAGCGCTGTCCAGCCAGTGACCCCCGCCGTTTCAAACACACGGGCAAAGACGCGCAGATGGGCCTTGGCGATGGCCAGTTCGATGCGTTTGCAAGTTGTCGTTTCTATGGCCATTGGATGACGCCTTGGATGGGTAGATCAGACATGGGTTATCCCACCAGCAATTGTGCGGCGGAGATATAGAGCGGGATGCCGATGACAAGATTAAACGGAAACGTAATCGCCATCGACAGGGTGAGATAGATGGCAGCATTGGCTTCCGGCAGCGCCATGCGCATGGCGGCAGGCACCGCGATGTACGATGCACTGGCGCACAGCACGGTGAGGAGGGCAACGCTGCCCACATCCAGCCCAAGCAATGAGCCGGCTGTCACACCCAGCACGGCTGCAATCAGTGGCATGTAGATGCCGAAGGCCGCCAGCGGCAGGGTCAGGCCAGCAGACTCGCGCAGGCGCCGTGCTGCCAGCAGGCCCATGTCCAACAGGAACAAGCACAAAATCCCCTTGAAGGGGGCATCCACGAAGGGGCCGATGGCCTCCATCCCCTTGGTCCCGGTCATGATTCCGATGATGAATGCGCCAAGTAGCAGCACGACGCTGCCATTCAAGAACACCTCGCGGGCAAGATTGCCCCAGGGTGTCTCCGTCTCCGGTCCCGTTGAGGTGACCGCTCCACGGGCCAACAAAAGGCCAGCAATGATGGCCGGCGTTTCCATAAGCGCCATCACGGCCACCATGTAGCCATCAAAGACCAGCCCCATGGATGTGACGACTTCGGTCGCCGCCACAAAGGTAACCACGCTGATGGAGCCATAGTGCGCTGCGACAGCCGCGCGCGTCGCATCGTCCAGCCCGGTCGTCATGCGCAGCAGGGTGTGTGCGATAACCGGTATGATGAAGCCAAGGATGATGCCTGCCAGAGCCGTGCTCAAAAGTGCCATGCTCAGGCCGGCTTCCGCCACGGAGACACCACCCTTGAACCCGATGGCAAGCATCAGATAGAGCGCCAGCCCCTTCCCCACCGCTTCAGGCACCGACAACTCGGACCGGGCCAGAGCCGCCAGAAAGCCCAAGGCGAAAAACAGAACCATAGGTGAGGCCAGATTAGCGATTGCTATATTCAGGGTCTCGGCCATTGGTACTCGCGTTTCATTCCCGTGGGGCGTTCAGCATAAGGTGCACGTTGTTTTGACACAGCACAATTGCAGGTCATAACAGGACCGGTGCATAACATGCACCTGCGGCACCATGGGTAGCCGGGTATATCGCCGCGAGGAACAGGCTGGCAATGGATCAGAACGACGGCTTCCTGAAAGACATCTGGTATTTCGCCGTGCATGGCCGCGAGATCAAGCCAGGCGCGCTGGTGCACAAGGTGATTGCCGGACAGCCCGTGCTCGTTGGTCGAACGAAAGCCGGTGAGGCTTTCGCTATTCGGGACATCTGCCCGCATCGCGGGGTCCCGCTGTCGGCCGGCCGCTTCGTGGATACGGAGAATCAGCCAACGGTGCAATGCCCCTACCACGGTTGGCGGTTTGGGACCGACGGCGTTTGCAAACACATTCCCTCGCTCTACGAGGGACAGGACATGGACCCGTCCAGGATTTCGGTGACGTCCTACCAATTGCGCGAGCAGCAAGGCGCGCTTTGGGTGTTCGTGCCATCAGACATGCGCAACCCTACAAAACCGGTGGATGGGCCGCCCGTTATGCCGGGCGTCGGTGACAGACCGGCACGTATCTACCAAAAGTTCCTGCTCAACTGCCACGTGGACAATGCTGTCATTGGTCTGATTGACCCGGCGCATGGGCCATTTGTTCACAAGAACTGGTTCTGGCGAGATGAAAGCGGGATGCGCGACAAGGCCAAAGAGTTTGCGCCCGTCAAGAACGGCTTTGTGATGGTGGGGCATAAACCATCCGCCAACTCGAAGATCTATTCTCTGCTTGGTGGTGATGTAAAAACGGAAATCAGTTTTCTTATTCCCGGGGTGCGCGTTGAGCACATTACTGCAGGCAAGCATCACCTGGTGGGGATGACGACCGTTACGCCGTTTGGTGCGGAGGAAACGGAAATCACCCAGAGCTTCTTCACCACAAATCCGGTCTTGAATTTTCTGGCGCCGGTCTTCAAGCCGTTCATGTATCACTTCCTAAAACAGGATGCGGACATAACCAACATCATGCAGCAAGGGCTCAGGTTTGACCCGCGGCTGATGCTCATCAACGAGGCGGACATTCAGGGCAAGTGGTACTTCAGCATGAAGGCTGAGTGGGACCGGGCCCGCAGTGAGGGCCGCCCGTTCAAGAACCCCGTTCCCGAAAAGACCGTGCTGCGCTGGCGCAGCTAAGTGCTCATCTGCGTCCGCAGGAAATCAGCCGCCCGTTGAACGGCCTGGCGACCTTCTTCCAATACCGGGTGAAGGGCGTGCCACACATGGACCATCCCGTCCCAGACTTCCAGCTCCGCGGTGGTGCCTGACCGGCGCATGGACGTGACGAGGTCACGCGCGTCATCCACCAGTACTTCACGCTCGCCACCCTGCACCTGACACGGCGGCAGACCCGAAAGATCAGCGTAAACCGGCGATGCCAGAGGCGTGTCCGCCGGGGCGCCGTTCATATAGGCATTGGCAGACTCAAGAATGCCGGCCTGCGTTATGGAAGGGTCAATGCTGGCCCGGGAGGTGTAGCTTGGCCGGTTGCAGGCCATGTCCGTCCACGGACAGAAAAGGACGGCTGCTCCGGGAAGCGGAAGACCGTCTTCGCGCGCCTGCAGCATGAGCGCAACCGCAAGCCCGCCGCCTGCTGAATCTCCGCCGAGGGCAATGTCCTGGGCGGAAACGCCTTCGTCCAGAAGCCAGCGATAGGCTGTAACCGCATCTTCCACGGCCGCCGGAAATGGATTTTCAGGTGCAAGACGGTAGTCGACGCTCAGGCACCTTGTGTTGGCCCGTTGCGCCAGATGGCTGGTGAGGTGGCGGTGAGATGTCGGAGAGCCAAAAACGTAGCCGCCACCATGGAAATAGAGGAGGCACTTCCTGGCGTCCGCATCAGGCGATATCTGCCATTCACAGGGCACGCCACCCGCCTCCACAGCAGCAATCTCGATAGTCGCGTCGGTGGGGAATGACAGGGCGTTGGCGTCAACCACAGCGCGACGTTCCTCAACTGACAGACCGGTGCGCGACGCAGCGCGTTGCTTGATGTAGTCCGGCAGCGTGGCGGCTGTCAGCAGCGGTACATGGTGGGGATCAGGTGTCTTGAGCGGCGTAGACATGGCGAAAGCCTATCGCATCCAACGGCAATGTCACGAATCGTATATCCTTGGATGGATCAGACGATTGCTGCTGACGACAGCCTGGATGTGAAACACCCGTGACCCCGCTTTACTACAGCCGTGCCGCCTTTCGTGCGCTGGCCGCTTTGCCGCAACCCGCCCGCCGGTCCGTCCGTGCCATGGCGGACACTCTGCAGGCGCCATCACGACATCTGGCCCCCATTCGCGCTTTGCCGGGCGGGCTGGAGCGGGATCTGGCGCAGGTGGCGGTAGAGGGCGTCGGGCGGCTGGTATGCCGAATCACGCAGGACAGGATTGATGTGCTTGCCATTGTTGAGCGCGATCACTCGCTGCCTCCGTCTGCAACACGTATTGCCCTTGGTGCATCAGCAATCGGCGGTGCATCGTGACCGCAGACAAGCCCATTCAGATCATTGAGACGCCGCTGGGCGATGCCGCTTTTGCCGCGGTGCCGATCGAGACCTACCGCGTCATGGTACGAGACCTGGAGGCCTATCGCGATCTGAAGACCGGTGTCAGCGAGTTGCGGGCGCTTGATGCGGGTGAAGTGGTTCTGCCCGCCGACGTGGCACACCGCATTGCCGACGGCGACAACCCGGTTCGAGTCTGGCGGGAACATCGCGGCCATAAGGCTGTGGCGCTGGCCCGCATGGCGGGGATCAGCCCGGCCTATTTGTCCGAGATTGAAACCGGCAAGAAGGAAGGCACTTTCCGGACCATGGCCGCTCTGGCGCGCCATCTTGAGATCAGCCTCGATGATCTGGCACCCATGGCAGATGATCAGGATGCGGACAGCCTTCGACGCGCCGGACGCGAGGCGGCCTTCAAGGCCGAAATTGCCGGTATTCGTGCTTCCATTGCCAGCGGTGCATTTGACAGCGGCGCAGTGCGCAACGCGGCCGCAAGACTGGAGCGGGACATGGATGCCATGGTCGCCGATGGGGCGGAGCCCATCTGGGCCTCCAGGCTGAGTGCGGCACTGACTGAAATTGTGGCGCTTGTGGATCAGGCCGAACAGGACATTGTGGAAACCGCCCGAAATGCCCAGGCAGAGCTTGAGGAAATCATCTCAATTGACGCATTTGCTATCGCGACGAAGTCCTCAGGGCGCAAATCGGCGTCGGCTCCGACGATTGCAGACACTGAGGCAAGCGCTTCAGCACCCCCAAAGCAGATTGCCGGCGAATAGCAGCCGCGGTGCCGTCTTCAGTTAAGCTGCCTTAACTCTGGCCGGTTTGGCCGCGACGACCGTTTCATCCCAATAGCGCAGCACCACGTCCGCACGATCCGTTGCCACGCTGTCGAACAGCGCCGTCAGTCGATTGACCTCGGTCACGGTGTGGGAGGTGTTGTTGCGATGGCTGGCGACCAAAAGTGCGAACTGCAGATACTCGCGGCGGGTCATTCCCATGGCCTTGGCGGCAACGGCCAGCGCTTCGCCGCCTTTGTCCATGACGATGTGGGCTGCGGTCGTCGGGCGGATATCGGCGTTCTTGACCATGAGGCCAACGACCTTGCGCAGATCCGAGCCACGGGCGGCCGTCAGCAGTTCTTCACCGAGGCTCGGCCCGTAGCGGCGCTGGGGTGCCATCATGCTCAATGTCCGCATGAGATCCGGGTCGCCGGAGAATGCTTCCATGCCTTCGTCGATGGCATCGTTGAGGGCTTCACGCAGGAGGCGGCGGTCCGCGGTAAAGCGATTGACGATGTTCAAGCGGACGCCCGAGGATGCCCACCAGAACATGGTGTGCGCCAGCGCGGGCGTGATGTCTTCGCGCGCCGCCAGCAGGTCACACAAAGCGGGGTCCTGTTCGCTGAGGCTCACGATGCGCTCAAAGCCCTGAGCGGAAAACTGAGCCTTTTTGTTGCGGGCGATCTCAATGAGCGCATCTGACTCGCCGGTATCAATCAGCGCATCAGTGACCGAGGATGACAGTTCCTTACGCCTGGATGTTGCGATCCAGTGATCGCGGCCCTGGGCTGAAATGACGTTGACAAGATCACTGTCACCAAGCGCCTGTGACTTCTCGAGCAAAGGCTGCGCCACCGTGATGACATCATTGGCCAGGGCGATTACCACTTCCTGCGGTGCATCCGCGCGGGATGACAGACGCTCTGCAAGGCGGGCGCGCAGATCCACTTCGATGTGCGCAATCAGCTGCACGAGCATCTGATCTACAAGCTGGCGCTCCTGCGGCGTCAACTGACCTTCCGGCAGAAGGGCGATGTCGGTCAGGCGGCGCACGATGAGCGCGCGCGCCTTGCCGGCCTTGTCCTGTGCGAGGGCAACGAGGCCCAACACTTCTTTTGCTTCTTTTCTGAGGCCCAGATCCTGGCTGTTGGTCGCCATGGCCATGTCCTTCTTTCAATCCGTTCAGCCTTTTTGGCATGTCCGGCGAGGATGGCCTTGGGCGTGTTTCGAAGACGCCAAAATCGCGGTGCGGATTAGATTTTATAGCGTGTCAGATTTGTCCGGATTTTTAGCGGTGTTTTATCCGCAAGCACAAAGTGCGCTCATTTACGCCAGTTTTAGACAATCATCGCCGGACGCGACCGCATCTGATAGGCTTGATAAAACTGATCGTAAAATGGTGCCAAACAGGCATCTGCAGGAGAGACGTCTTGGCACGCATATTGATGCTTCCGGTTGTGACAGTAATTTTGGCAGTATCGGCTGCAGGGTGCGCGCATGAGCCAGACCGTGATCTGGAGCGGCTGCCTGCGTACAATGCCGGCTATAGCGATGGGTGCCGAACGGCGCAAAACCGGGCCCGTGGTTTTGCCACCAAGACATTCAAGCATGACGATGCCTTTGCGCAGGACGCGGCCTATCGAGCCGGGTGGCGCGAGGCCTCCATGATTTGCGGAAACGGCAACGGCCTGACCCGCAACCGCATGTTTGACGATCAGCAAATTGGACCGGCGCGACTTTGATCCACAGATATGCATAAAAACGGCATCTTGGGTCTGACGGGCGCGGTCATCGCCATGGCCGCTTTGGTCATGTGGGTCGGCAGTGCGACCGCCAAACCGCGCGTTGAGTCTGGCCAGGACCTCTATAATGCCTGCGAGAGGGCAGTGCGGGACTTTGACGCCGGGCGCACACCGCAAGATTCTGTAGCGATCTATCACTGCAATCACTTCCTGTCCGGCCTGTTTCGCAGTCATCAGGTGATGACACGCAACAGGCTGACCGCCAAACAGCACTCCAATGAGGATACGGATCGGGTGCAGTGCCTCAAGGTACCGCAGGCCGCCAGCTTCAAGCAGCTGGCCCAGAAAGTGGTGAACCAGGCGGAGTGGCAGCCGGAGTTGCTGGACAAGCCAGCGACAGAACTCGCGTTCTCAGCGTTTGACGCACTCAATCCTTGCTAGGTCTATCCTAGGCGGCGGTCGGGCACGACTGCGTATTCTTGGTTGTCACATCAACGACACGGGTTTTGGGGATCAGGATCTCAATGATTGTCCCCTCACCCAAAACGCTGTGAATCGACATTGTGCCGTCATGGGCCTCGATCATCGCCTTGGCAAGCGGCAGGCCCAACCCGGTGCCCGGTTTGGACCGGCTCATGGCATTTTCAACCTGTTCAAACGGCTGCAGGATACGCTCGATGTGATCTTCGGGGATACCGATGCCGGTGTCTTCTACGAAGACCCGAAGGCCATCCGGGTCGTGTTGTGACCGTACCGTGATCGTCCCGCCGGCTGGCGTAAACTTTATCGCATTGGTCAGAAGGTTCAGCATGATCTGGCGTGCCATCTATTGATCTGCATACAGATGAATGTCTTCTCCCGTGAGGTCCTTTTGGAGGATGAGGCCCGCATCTGCCATAGACTGCTTGAGCATCTTCAGAACCTCTTCTACCGGCAGTGCTGCGGGGAACTCTTCTTCGCTAAGCTCCATGCGTCCCGCTTCGATCTTAGCCATGTCCAGCAGTTCGTTGATCAAGCCAAGCAGGTGATTTGCGCTTTGATTTACATCCACAATGTACTCGCCATACTTGGTCGGGGAGACCGGGCCAAACGGCTCTGAGGCAATGAAGTCGGTAAAGCCGATGATGGCATTGAGAGGTGTACGCAGTTCATGACTCATGCTGGCCAGAAACTCGGTCTTGGACCGGTTCGCCTCCTCCACCCGCTGGCGCTCGATCTCGAGCGCGTCCGACCTGCGCTCGCTGACATCGAGCATGAGCCGCATCAAGCTGAGCGTCGTGCCAACACCGTAATATTTCTCATCACGGGTCACGATGAATCCACTTAGCAGCCCTCTGCCCCGCGCCTTGACGAGCAAAGTGCCG